>NZ_VTZU01000038.1 GCF_008370685.1 Aquimarina sp. RZ0 | reverse complement strand
CTTTTTCCTTTCTACTTCGTTTAAAAAATAAACCGTAGCTATAGCTATGCTTGATTTTTTTGCCTTGCATAAAGAAAAAATAATTCAATGAATTTATACGAATTTTTTAATCACAAATCGTATTACTGGCATTTATAATAGCATTATTCTGGAAAAGTATTGTTGATATTACTGTTATAGGCGCTGCATTGCGTATGACACTTTCTGTAGCCATGATTTATGTAATAGGAAATAAAGAAAACAGCGGTCGGTTTATAGCCAGTGCCTTAGGTGGTGCTTTGGGATTAATCATCGGAGTATTCGTTTTTGGTCCCAACCCTGTGATTGCAATTACAGTACTTACAGGTTCTTTACTGGGATTAATTTACAAATCAACATAGTCTTGTTAAAGTATCCTTAAACATAAATACTGAGGGGTTTATCTTTTTATATTTGAGCATTCACTCAAAACTAGCATTAATATAATACTATGCGAAAATTACTTTTTGTATTCATTTTTACCCTTGCGGCTGTATCAGTAAATACAGCGCAACAACCTCAAAAATTAAATTCGGCAGAAATTCATGAGGCAATTAAAAAATTAAACTTTTTAGGATCTGTATTATATGTAGCTGCACATCCAGATGATGAAAATACAAGATTGATTTCATACATGGCTAATCAGGTAAAAGCCAGAACAGCTTATTTATCACTTACCAGAGGAGATGGAGGACAAAACCTAATTGGTCCGGAAATTAGAGAACTTCTTGGAGTGATAAGAACACAAGAGCTACTTGCTGCTCGTCGAACCGACGGTGGGGAGCAATTGTTTACACGTGCAAATGATTTTGGATATTCTAAACATCCTGACGAAACACTCGCTATTTGGGATAAAAAAGAAGTTCTAAGTGATGTTATATGGGCTATTCGAAAATTTCAACCCGATGTAATCATTAATCGTTTTAATCATAGAACTCCTGGAAGTACTCACGGTCATCACACTTCTTCTGCAATGTTAAGCGTAGAAGCCTTTGATATGGTTGCCGATAAAAACATATATCCGGAACAGCTGAAATATGTAAATACCTGGCAACCTAAACGATTATTTTTTAATACTTCCTGGTGGTTTTATGGCAGCCGTGAAAATTTTGAAAAAGCAGATAAATCCAACTTCTTGAATTTTGATATCGGTGTTTACTATCCTACCATAGGGCTCTCAAATACAGAAATTGCTTCTTTGAGCCGCAGCCAACATAAGTCACAAGGGTTTGGAAGTACTGGTACACGCGGAAAACAAACAGAATATATTGAGTTAATCAAAGGAGATTTACCAACGGATAAAACGAACATCTTCGAAGGAATCGATACTTCATGGAATCGTATAAAAGGAGGAAAAGCCATTGGAGATATTTTGTATACAGTTGAAAATAATTTTGACTTCTCTGCTCCATCTACTTCTATACCTCAATTAGTCAAAGCATATCAACTAATACAGCAATTAGACGATCAGCACTGGAAAAATATTAAAACTAAGGAGATTAAAAATATTATTGCTGCATCTATGGGTTTATACATAGAAGCTGTCACCACAGATGCCAATACTACTGCTAATAGTGATATAACAATTAATATAGAAGCAATTAATCGAGGTAATACTCCAATTGTTTTAAAATCTATTGAGGTATCTAGCTTGGGAATTTCTGAAAATAAGAGCATCAATCTAGATCCCAATATAAAGAAAACATATAAGCTAACAGGAAAAACACCGCCTAATGCAGCATATACAAGTCCTTATTGGTTAAAAGAAAAAGGTACACTCGGAATGTATAAGGTTGATGATCGACAATTAATCGGTACGCCAGAGACTAAACGGGAAACTACGGCAATTTTTGATGTCGAAATTGAAGGTATTTTAATCTCTTATGAAAAGAATATTGTCTATAAAACTAATGATCCCGTAAAAGGTGAAGTTTATAAACCTTTTGAGATCATTCCTGAGATATCTGTCGGCTTGGCGGATAAGGTAATTATTTTTGCCGATGGTACACCTAAGCAAATCCCGGTCAGGCTTACATCAGGAAATAATATTGTATCGGGTTCTGTATCTTTAGAAATTCCAACAGGATGGAAAGTCACTCCAAAAACATCTACATTCAATTTAAAACAGAAAGGGGAAGAAGAAATAGTATTTTTTACGGTTACTCCCCCCAACAATCAAAATGAAGGATATATTCATCCCATAGCTACTATAAATAAAAAAGAATATACAAATGAAGTTATCACCATCGACTATAATCACGTCCCTTTTCAGACTGTAGTTCTTCCTTCTCAGGCCAAAGTTGTAAGGTTGGATATACAAAAAAAAGGTCAGAATATAGGATATATTGAAGGAGCTGGTGATATTGTGCCCGAAAGTTTACAGCAAATAGGGTATAAAGTAACGACAATCCCACCTGAATCTATTTCTGAAGAAGTTTTAAAATCGTTTGATGCTATTGTTGTGGGTATCAGAGCGTATAATACAGTAGAAGAATTAAAATTTAAGCAACAATACCTTCTGAACTATGTAGAAAATGGAGGAAACCTTATTATACAATACAATACAAGCCATCGCTTGAAGGTAACCGATAATCTTGGCCCCTATCCAATAAAACTTTCCAGAGATAGGGTTACTGATGAAAACGCATCCATAACATTATTAGCCAAGGATCACCCAATTCTTAATAGTCCTAATAAAATTACCAATAAAGATTTTGAAGGATGGGTTCAGGAACGAGGTTTGTATTTTCCTAATGAATGGTCTGATGAATACACACCTATCATTTCTGCAAAGGATAAAGGTGAAACAGAAAAAAAAGGAGCTTTATTAGTTTCTAAATATGGCAAAGGGTATTATGTATATACTGGATTAAGTTTTTTTAGAGAATTCCCAGCGGGAGTATCAGGAGCATATCGCCTTTTTGCTAATATGTTGTCTTTAGGGAAATAATTAATCAGCTACGAATCAAGATTATAATTATGACTAAGTTACCAGAGAAAATTAAATGGAAAAAAATATATACTGCCTTGCTTATTGCCAATGCTATTTACATTTTGATCTTTTATCTAATAACCAGTAGCTTTTCATAAATATACTTATTAAACTAACATTATCATACTGATATGCAACTTATTGATTGGATTGTATTAGGTGGCACGCTACTCTTTATAGTTTTATATGGAGCTTGGAAAACCAAAGGAAGTGCCACAGTAAAAGATTATATCCGAGGTGGAAACCAGGCAAAATGGTGGACTATTGGCTTATCGGTTATGGCTACTCAGGCAAGTGCGATTACATTTCTCTCTACTCCCGGACAGGCGTTTCATGATGGAATGGGGTTTGCCCAATTCTATATAGGAATGCCAATTGCTATGATCATTATATGCATTGTTTTTATTCCATTATTCCATAGACTTAATGTCTATACTGCTTACGAATATCTCGAAAGCAGGTTTGATTTAAAAACAAGAACACTCACCGCTACCCTGTTTTTAATACAACGAGGTTTGGCCGCAGGTATTACCATCTTTGCTCCTTCTATAATCTTATCAGCAATTTTGGGATGGAATCTTACGATTCTCAACATCATCATTGGTTTACTGGTGATATGCTATACGGTATCTGGTGGTACAAAAGCTGTAAGTGTAACACAGAAATATCAAATGGGAATTATTTTTCTGGGTATGTTCGTTGCTTTTTTTATTATATTAAGCTACCTCCCAGATGGTATTACCTTTTCTAAAGCTTTGGATATTGCTGGAGCCAGTGGAAAAATGAATGTTATAGATTTTACGTTTACAAAAGAAAGTTTACTTCATAATAAGTATACATTTTGGAGTGGTATTATAGGAGGTACATTTTTATTCTTATCATATTTTGGTACAGATCAAAGCCAGGTGCAACGATATCTCTCTGGTAAATCTGTAAAAGAAAGCCAACTGGGACTTTTATTCAATGGTTTACTAAAAGTACCTATGCAATTTTTCATACTGCTTGTAGGTATCATGGTATTCGTTTTTTATCAGTTTAATCAAGCTCCATTAAATTTTAATCCCGCAGCCAAACAGGCAATTACCGCCTCTTCATACCATGAAGAATATACGGTTTTAGAAAATCAATTAGCAGACATACAAAAAGAGAAGAAAGACTTTATAAAAAACCATACAGACAAGAGTATCAGAAAATCCGAAGCAAAAGCTTTTATCAAACAACTGAATACTAAAGAAAGTAAAACTCGCGAGGCCGCAAAAGAATTAATCAGTAAAGCCAATCCCGAAATAGAAACGAATGATAAAGATTATGTTTTTATCCATTTTATACTAAACAACCTTCCCAAAGGGTTGATTGGATTATTATTAGCTGTGATTCTATCAGCCGCAATGTCATCTACTGCTTCAGAACTGAATGCCCTTGCTTCTACTACAGTAATCGATCTATATAAACGAAATGTTGAAGAAAAGAGTGAAAAACACTATGTACTGGCAACTATGTTTTTCACCTTTTTATGGGGAATGCTGGCTATTATTGTGGCCTGTTTTGCTAGCCTGTTCGAAAACCTTATTGAACTGGTCAACATCATTGGATCTATTTTTTATGGCAATGTCTTAGGCATCTTTTTACTAGCATTCTTTATTAAATTTGTGCAAAGCAATGCAACTTTTATTGCTGCATTAATTACACAGGTTTTTGTGACCTTTGGGTGGTACTATGATTGGATGCCCTATTTATGGTTAAACCTGTTTGGCTGTGCACTTGTAGTTGGAATTGCCTCAATACTGCAATCATTCATACCCACCAAGCCCAAGCCGTTAACACCTGAATTAGAATAATGAGTAAACCCAGAAAAGCGTTTTAAAAAACTAACTAATTAATGATGAACAATAGCTTCTGTCTGATAAGAAGTAAGGTTTTTCTGGAATTTATTATATGATTTCATTACTCCGTTAATTTCATCGCCAATAATTTTTGAGTATACAACAGAGTCAGTAATTTTATCGATTGCTTGTTTTAATTCACGACCATAATCATCAAGTTTCATATATTGTTCGTGCATATCGGGAGTACACGGTTCACAACGGTAAGAATGTAACTCACATAATAGAGAAGAAAGTTCATTTTTCATGCGGCTTAGTCGTAAAGAATCCGGCTCTCTGTTTATGATTTTTTTTGTAGCGTTTTGAATTTCCATATGGTATCGGTTTTTGAAGTCAGTTTAATAATTTAAGAAAATACCATCAAAAATCCTAATATATACACCTATGCTAAAAACGATTTACGTTTATTCTAAAATATTAAACAATTTTATGGTTAATATTAAAAAAAATAATGAAAAAACCATATCTATATAGCATACAGTAGTTTACGTATATACCATACTAGCTATTGTCAAAAATAAGCACATAATTTGGTACGAATACATCAAAAAATAAAAACTATGAGTCAAAAAGAAAGTATAAATTGGGGAATTCTGGGTTGTGGTAAAATTGCACATAAATTTGCAGAAGATCTTATGACAATTCACAATGCTTCACTATATGCAGTTGCAAGTAGGGATCAAAAAAAAGCTATGCGTTTTGCAAAAATATACAATACTTCAATTTATTATGGCGATTATAATGATCTTGTAACCGATCCACTAATAGATGTTATATATATTGCTACTCCTCATGTGTTTCATTATGATCATACATTATTGTGCTTAGGGCATAAAAAAGCAGTTTTATGTGAAAAACCTTTTGCGATGAATGAATATCAGGTAAAAGAAATGATAGCCGTTTCAAAAGAAAATCAGGTATTTCTTATGGAGGCATTATGGACTTACTTCTTACCTCATTACGAGTATGTTTTAGAACTGATAAAATCTAATAAATTAGGGGCAGTAAAAAGCCTGAAAGCGGATTTTGGTTTTGCTAGTACATTTGATCCTGAAGGACGATTGTTTAACAAAAAGCTAGGAGGTGGAAGCCTTTTAGATGTCGGTATTTACCCTCTTTTTGCCGCCTTATCTTTGTTAGGGTTTCCAGAAGAAATAGCTGCAAAAGCAACTTTTGGAAAAACTGCTATTGATGAAAACTGCACCATGGAACTTACCTATAAAAATGAAATGAGCGCTTCTTTATATAGTTCAATTACAGAAGAAACCAAGACAGAGGCAATCATTGAACTTGAAAAAGGAACGATCACTATAAACAGCCGGTTTCATGAACCATCATCCATACACATCCAAGAACATAATAAAAAATCAGAACTATTAGAATTCCCTGTTCATACCAATGGCTATAATTTTGAAGCATTACACGTACAGGAAATGTTACAACAAGGCAATACAGAAAGTACAATTATGACTTTTGATAAAAGCCTTCAATTAATCCGGTTATTAGACAAAGTACGAGAAAAAATCAATTTGCAGTATGATTAATTTAAGCTTATTTGATACTTTTAAGATCTAACTTTAAAATTATGAAGCTAAAACTTATAAAAAGGATACTTTGTTTAATTATGGTATCAATTGTAATAATGAATTTTGACAGTACTACTAATAAAGGGACTTTTGGATATGATGTAGAACGTCTGCAAAAGGGCATTGATGATATTATTATTTTAAAATCCGAAGAAAGTCTGGTGGCAGTCTCTCCTTCTTTTCAAGCCCGAGTTTTTACCAGTAGCACTAATGGATTTAATGGAGTGAGCAGAGGCTGGATAAACTGGAAACTTCTAGACACTAAAAAGCACCTCAATTCATTTGCATATCTGGGAGGCGAAAGTCGCTTTTGGTTTGGACCTGAGTTTGGTGAGTATTCTATATTCTTCGATCCCGGGAAACCACAGCAATCAAAATATATGAGGGCTCCAAAAGATTTAGATTCAGTTAAGTTTAAAAAGACAACACAAACAAATACCTCTGTTACTGCTAATGGTACTATGACAATTACAAATACTAAAGGCACTAATTTTCATCTGGATATCGATAGAGAGATCTCGATACTAAATACCTCAGAAATTAATAAGGGATTAGGAATTTCGGTTCCAAAGGAGTTGTCAAAAGTTGCTTTTAGCGCTAAAACTAAAATAAAAAATATAGGATCACATGCCTGGAATAAAAAGTCAGGATTGTTGAGCATCTGGGAACTGGGTTGTAACCTAACAGCTTCTGATACTAAAGTGATTATCCCCTTACAAAAAGATGCTGATAGTATTATTTCATATTTTTCTCCTCTTACAAAAGAACGTCTTCGGATAAAAGATAAGGTTGCATATTTTAAAGGAGATGCCAAGCATGTAAGCAAAATTGGAATTTCACCACAATACACTAAAAATAGTATGGGTAGTTATTCTCCTTCCTTAAACCTGCTTAATATAGTAACCTTTACATTTGAAGATGAACAACTATATGTAAACTCTATTCCAGGGAATAGTACCCCTTATACTGGTGACGTGATTAATATTTTTAATGGAGATGTTAACGAGAAAAAAGAAGCTAACTGGCCATTTTATGAATTTGAATCTTCCTCTGCAGCAAAAGAATTAAAGGTTGGAGACATTTTACAACATATACAAACTACCTATCATTTTGAAGGTACTACAGAACAGTTGAATAGTATTGCGAAACAAGTTTTAGGCATACACTTAGATGAAATTCCAACTTTTTAAGTATTGAATCATTAAAAAAAGCTGACTTGGTATCAAGTCAGCTTTTTTTAATCGTAAAAATGAGAAAGGAAGTTTTTTATTTAGCTCCCCATTCTGCAAGAGAATCTTTATTTAGTTTTATATAATCAGCATTCCCTGCTTTTTCTGCTAATTCCAGAGAGGTTTTAGCCGCTTTTACAGCTCCTGCTTTATCTCCAGCTCCAGCATATATTAATGATTGTTGTCTATGAAACCAGAAAGCTGGTTTTTCTCGAGAAGAAATTGCCTTTTCGATGTGATCCTTTGCTTTTGCAAAATCTTTTTCATTCTTGTAAAAAACAGCAGCTTGATAATGATCATTCGATGATGGTCCTGCCATCGTTTTTTCTATACTAGCTAAAGCCATTTTTTTTGAAGGAACTTCTATCTTAATGGCAGCTTCGGTTTTTTCCCAAATAATGTTTAAATGTGCACTTTCGGGTGTAAAATCACTAAACATTAAAGTGAATGTTTCAACATTAAAAGGTAATTCATTTGGTTTTACAGAAATTTTGGCAACAGCCTTGGTATCATCCCATTCCTTTGGAGTCCCCCAATTGGTAGCATCATTATAAAAAATAACTTCCCAGTTTTCTTTCCCTGGTTTTGTAAAAATTGCATACGTACCTTCTTTAAGATCTTTACCTCCTACTTTGACAGCACTACTAAAAGTTATTTTTGTGTTTGCATTAGCTCCTGTTCTCCATAATTTATCAAAAGGAACCAGGTTTCCAAAAATCTTACGTCCTTTCATGCTCGGACGAGAATAAGCTACAGAAACATCAGTTAACCCTATTACCTGCTCTATTTTTGAGGTAGGACTGGGTTGAGGTACTTTTACCTGAGCTTCTATACCAATTGATATTAAAGCAGCAGATACAAATAAGATAATCTTTTTCATTGTGTTTAAATTTAGTCTGTTATTAGTAATACTTTATGACGAAATTAATAATAACGGCTGCATATAAGAGTTAACAAAAACTTAAAATAAGTAGTACTATATTTGTGATCATTTTCAAAACTATGAGACAAAAATATATATCAGAATTTATAGGAACTTTTGCCATGATATTCTGCGGAACAGGTGCTATGACAATAAATGAAATAACAGGTGGAGATGTTACTCATGTAGGGATTGCCGTAACCTGGGGGCTTATCGTTATGGCAATGATCTATTCTTTTGGGGATATTTCCGGAGCCCATTTTAATCCGGCAGTTACTATTGCATTTGCATATGCAAAAAAATTTGAATGGAAAGAAGTTCCTAAGTACATTATCGCACAATGTTTTGGAGCAATAGCTGCTAGTAGTGTCCTATTATTTTTATTTCCCGAAAGTGAATTTCTGGGAGGTACAATCCCATCTTTTGATGACTTGAGAGCTTTTGTTTTAGAACTATTACTTACCTACTTCTTAATGTTAGTGATCATTAATGTCTCAACAGGCTCTAAAGAAGTAGGAATGATGGCAGGAATTGCTATCGGAGGAGTGGTTCTACTAGAAGCAATGTTCGCCGGTCCTATGACAAATGCTTCTATGAACCCCGCAAGATCATTAGGTCCTGCATTAGTATCCAGACACTGGGAACATCAATGGCTCTATATGATAGCTCCAATAATTGGGGCATTATTAGCAGTATTAACCTGCAAATTAGTGAAGTCTGATAATTGTTGTAAGGAGTGTTGATACTTAAAATTAGAATTTCTCGTTCTAGCTTTAGAATTAATTCTATTTAACATATCTTTAAACATAAATTAAGATTCCCCCAATGGAGTTATATAATAATGATTTTTGCACAATGGAACTATATGATCGATTTGTGATAATTACGAATAAAGAAGGTACTATACTTACACTGGAAAAGGCAAATACAATAAGAAAAAAGCTGAAGAATTATTATGGAAATCAAAGCTTTCTGATGATTTCTATTAGAAAAGAAGCTAATAAAGTTTTAGAAGAAGTATATAAACAAGGACAGCTATCAAATATGAAAGGGATAGCAATTGTATCTGCTAATAATAATAAAGAAAGAGACAAGGCAATAGCAGAACAAAAACTATTCGATAAGTCTTTTGTCTTTTTTGATACAATAGATGAAGCAAAGTCTTGGGCAGAATCCTATTTCTAAACTGTTCCTGATTTGTTAAAAATCTATCGATCAATTTTATTTTGATAAAAAAATATTTTTATTCGAAAATAAAACTTTAGACGATTATTTTATTTTGTTTAACATTTTATACTTCAAGATTAAACAAAATGATTGTACTTTTATCTGAAACAAGGGTACAAAATGAAAATATATACATTAAAAGCTAAACAAAACCTTCCTATATCTGTTCAGGAAGCCTGGGATTTTTTATCTGACCCCAAAAACCTAAAGACCATAACTCCTGATTACATGGGCTTTGAGATTATTTCTGGTGCTGACAGGAACATGTATTCTGGTCAAATAATTCAATATATTGTTACTCCAATTGCCGGTATTAAAAATAAATGGGTAACAGAAATTACACACGCTGTGGATAAAGAATATTTTGTAGATGAGCAAAGGTTTGGTCCCTATGCACTTTGGCATCACAAACATTTTATTAAAGAAATCCCTGGTGGTGTGGAAATGGAGGATATTATCGACTACAAAGTACCTTTTGGTATTCTTGGGCAGTTAGTTCATCCTTTTATAGTAAAACCCAAACTAAAAGAGATATTTGAGTATCGTAAAAAGAAATTAGTAAAAATGTTTGGAACCTATGAACCCTCTGTAGATCATCAAATTCTGTTCACTTAAAAAATCTAATTAATTACAATAATGAGAAAAAATATACTATTAATAGGTGGTAGTCATGGTATCGGATTCGAAATTGCCTTAAAACTGTATCAAGATCATACCATTTATATAGCTTCCAGAACTTCAGAAAATCTTGGGAATATAGAAGTGACTCATATTCCCTATGATGCATCTACAGATACGATTGATACAGCTTTATTGCCAGAAACTATTGATGGCTTTGTGTATTGCCCCGGCAGTATAAATCTAAAACCATTCCAAATGCTTACGCCACAGGCTTTTGAAGAAGATATGCAAATAAATTTCATGTTTCTTGTTCGTATCATTCATACTATACTCCCTAATTTAAAAAATTCTGATCAAGCTAGTTTATTGTTTTTTAGTACAGTTGCTGTAAAAGTCGGAATGCCTTTTCATACCAGTATTGCCGCTGCCAAAGGTGCTATAGAAGGATTTGCGAAGGCACTGGCTGCAGAATTTGCTCCTAAATTCAGAGTCAATGTAATTGCTCCTTCCCTAACAGATACGTCGCTAGCTAAAAGATTATTAGGAAACGACAAAAAGAAGGAAATGATGAACGAGAGACATCCTCTCAAACGAGTTGGAAATGCTGATGATATTGCCAACATAGCTAAATTCCTATTAAGTGATGATAGCAGTTGGATCACTGGTCAGGTTATTGGAGTAGATGGTGGAATGTCTACATTAAATACGCATTAGGAAATGTCGCAACAGATACAACTATTTTGGTTTCGTCGAGACTTGAGAATAGAAGACAATATAGGATTAACACAGGCGCTGAAAAGTGGTATCCCCGTTTTACCAATTTTTATTTTTGATACAGAAATTTTAGACAAACTCCCAAAAGATGATGCGCGTGTATCTTTTATTTTTAACACATTACAAGATATAAATGAAGCGTTTAGAAAAAAATACAACAGCTCGTTAGCTATATTGTATGGAACTCCAGAGCAGATTTTCAAAAATTTAGTACAGAATGATAAATACACTATCACCTCTGTATATACTAATCGCGATTATGAACCTTATGCAATTCAGCGAGATTTAAAGATTAAAGAAATATTAAGTCCCGAAAACATAAATTTTTATACCTATAAAGATCAAGTCATTTTTGAAAAAGATGAAATCACAAAAAATGATGGAAACCCTTATGTCGTGTATACGCCGTATAAAAACAAGTGGAAAGAACATTTTGACGCTGATAAATTAAAAAAACATGATACCAAAAAGTTACTTGGTAATTTAATCAAAGATCAAAACCTCCCGAAAATCAGCCTATCAGCTATGGGGTTTACTAAATCTCATATTCAAGTGCTGGATTACAACATATCTGCAGAATTTATTCAAAATTATGAAGATACCAGAAACTTTCCTGCTCACAACAATGGTACGTCTAAACTAGCCCCTCACCTACGCTTCGGAACCATTAGCATCAGAAAAATAATGAAACAGGCAATTGCAGAAAAAAATGAAGTATTCTGGTCAGAACTGATCTGGCGAGAGTTTTTTATGCAAATTCTTTGGCATTTCCCACAAACAAAAGAAAAATCTTTTCGCCCTAAATATGATCGTATTGAATGGCTCAATAATGAAGAACATTTTGATCAATGGAAAAAAGGAAAAACCGGCTATCCACTGGTTGATGCGGGGATGAGAGAATTAAACGAAACAGGATATATGCATAATCGTGTGCGTATGTTAGTAGCCAGTTTTTTATGCAAACACCTCCTTATTGATTGGCGTTGGGGTGAAGCTTATTTTGCAGAAAAATTATTGGATTATGATATGTCAGCTAATGTTGGTAACTGGCAATGGGCTGCTGGCTCTGGTGTGGATGCTGCTCCATATTTTAGAATATTCAATCCCACAACCCAGGTAGCAAAATTTGATAAAGACTTACAATACATTCGTACTTGGATCAAAGATATCAATGAACTTACGTATCCGACTCCAATAGTAGAACATAAAATGGCCAGAGAGCGATGCCTCAAAATCTATAAACAAGCTGTAGGATAATCATAAATATAACATTTTTTTAAAATTAATGAATCCATGTTTTTTGTAATTTAACAATATAAATCAATAAATTTTAAAACGAATGAATACACAAGAAGTTGCTAATCGTTTAGTAGAGCTCTGCCGCATAGGTGAAAATATGCAAGCTATTAATGAATTATATGACCAAAATATTACAAGCAAGGAAATGCCAGGTGCTCCTAATCCTGTTGTCACAGGAAAAGATGCAGTCACAAAAAAAAGTCAGGACTGGTATACTACTGTAGAAGAATTTCACGGGAGCCAGATTTCTGATCCCATTGTAGCAGATACTCATTTTAGCTGTACAATGAAAATGGATTGTACCTTTAAAGAACAAGGTCGTATGGAAATCGAAGAACTTTGTGTATATCAGGTAAATAATGGAAAGATTACAGAAGAGCAATTTTTTTATAATATGCCTTCTTAAAATCATAATTTCAAAATCTAACTCTTATGACTTAACTTCATTATTCATATATATTAAGTCTTTATACTGAACTCATCTTGGCTTTTTATTTTTAACTGAAAATGAGTAGAAATTTGTCCAGATAAGACACTTTTTGTAGTCTATAGTAAGACTACAGACGAAAAAAGTAACGAAATATGGGCAAATTTTACCTATTTTTTAGGATATAGAAAAAGTCAAGATGGGTTCACCGACAAAAACTTACGGATCTTCTCTAAAACCGGATTCCTGTTATCTTCTTTCCAAATTGCAGACAATACTGCCTTTTGAGAAATATTGGGGATCTCCAGAAACTTTACATCCAGATCAAAACCATATTGTAGGGATGTAGGCACGATAGCAACCCCTAACCTATTCTCCACCAATTTAAAAATTGTATGCGCATGCACTGACTTATGAGAAACAATAGGTGTAAAACCCTGATCTTCGCAGATACTCATAATCTTATCGTAGTATATCGAACTATAATCTGAAGAAAACAAAATAAAGTGTTCCTCTGCTACTTGTGATACCCCTTTAAAATTATTCTCATTTAATTCGTGATCTTTTGGTACCACCAATGAAAAAGTATCTGTTTCTACTGGCATAATCTTTAGACCTTCTGGTACTCTGGATAATCTTACAAAACCTATATCCAGTTCATCTTTTATAATTCCTTTTACCTGATCATAATTAGACATTTCTTCCAGGCTAAACTTTATTTTAGGATATTCTTCATCCGTTCGTATCAAAAAATCCGGTATGACCGTCTGCATCGCTGAACCCAAAAAACCAATCCGCACCTCACCTTCGCTACCACTATCTATCAAATTTACTTGCCTTATCGTAACGTCAATATGATTAAAGATATAATCTACTTCTTTTTTCAGGTACTCGCCAGCTGCTGTTAAGCTAACCTTTCTTTTATTCCTAATGAATAGTGAAGCGCCAATAATTTGTTCCATTTGCTTAATCTGCCTACTCAGACCTGGTTGCGAAATAAATAGTCTTTCTGCAGCTTTTCTAAAATGTAATTCTTCTGCTACCGCCAAAAAATAAATAAAGTGTCTTAATTCTAATTGATACCTCATAGTTATTAATCATTGATAAAATAAGTATTTATAATTATCAAAAATACAAAGTATCTTTAGGCTGTACAAATAAAAAGTATAATGTCTAAAACGATACATCATTTCCTATACGGAGAACATCATCTCACAGCCGGGATAGCTTTAAAAATTGCTCGTGGAGAAATAAAAGGTATTATTTCTGCAAATGCACGTATAAAAATAAGTAACAATAGACAGGTGGTGGATAATATCGTAGACAAAGGCAATCCTGTATATGGAATCAATACTGGGTTTGGACCGTTATGTACTACTCTGATCTCTAAAGATGAGACCAAAATTTTACAGTCAAATATATTAAAAAGCCATAGTGTTGGTGTTGGAGATCCAATTGATATCGAAATCGCTAAGCTCATGTTAATTCTTAAATTACAGTCATTATCCAAAGGATACTCGGGCATCGCAGAAAGCACACTCGACAGGATACTTTGGCATATAGACAATAATGCAATTCCCATAGTTCCCTCACAAGGTTCTGTGGGGGCTTCTGGAGATTTGGCGCCTTTATCGCATTTATTTCTTCCTCTAATCGGCTTAGGAACAGTGTCATATCAAAATAAGGTGATTACCACCAGACAGCTTTTTAAAAATACAGGCTTAGACCACCTGAATCTAGGTCCTAAAGAAGGACTGGCACTAATTAATGGAACACAATTTATAGCTGCACATGCAGTCAAAATCATAGAAAAATTACATAGCTGTCTTTCGCAGGCAGATATTATTGGTGCGATGATGATAGAAGGTCTTCAGGGATCTGTAAAACCTTTTTTCAGAGAATTACATAAGTTACGCCCTTTCAAAGGAAATATCCACGTAGCCTCCAGAGTAAAATCATTACTTAAAGGTTCTGAAATTATGGAGGATCATATTGATTGTGATCGTGTTCAGGATCCATACTCATTACGATGTATCCCACAAGTACACGGAGCCTCCAGAAATGCATGGTTACACCTTAAAGAATTAGTAGAAATTGAATTAAACTCTGTAACAGACAATCCTGTTATTATTGATGAAGAATTAACGATCAGCGGTGGTAGTTTTCACGGACAACCCTTGGCAATGGCTATCGATTATGCCTGTTTGGCAGCTTCAGAAATAGGTAATATTTCTGATAGGAGAATATATCTTGCCCTGGAAGGTAATTCACCAGGAGTACCCAAATTACTAATGAATGATACCGGTATCAACTCCGGGTATATGATTTTACAATACACAACTGCAGCATTAGCAAGTGAAAATAAAGGATTATGTTTTCCTGCCAGTGCCGATAGTATCCCTACTTCACTAGGTCAGGAAGATCACGTAAGTATGGGATCTATTGGCGGCAGAAAGGCTCTCAAAGTACTAGAAAACATCGAAAAGATATTAGCCATAGAATTATTAACTGCTGCTCAGGCTTTTGAATTTAGAAAACCCTTGAAATCTGGTATTATATTAGATGAAATTCATAGAACTATCAGAAAAGAAGTACCTTTTGCTAAAGAAGATCGGGTTTTTGCCGATGATATCAAAAAAGGTATCAATATAATACAAGAAAAGAAAATCATTTCTATAGCCAATACAGTAATTAAAAAAGAGAATTTATCGTTAGAAACTAAATTCTCTCACGAATTCGAAACCTATTAATTATGATACAATATAAACTTATAGGACCAATTACTCAATTGGTTAGTATGGATAATCTTCCATTCAAAGGGGCGATTAGGAATGATGAATTATCAAGTATAGAAAACGCTGGAATAGTAATAGAAGGTGAATATATTTATGCTATTGGTATATATTCTGAATTAAAAGAATTCATAGTAAACCTAGGCGCAGAAATCATAGAACTATCTTCTGAGCATGTTTGCTTACCTGGTTTTATAGACGCACATACACATATATGTTTTGCTGGATCCAGAGCTAATGATTATGCCATGCGTAACGAAGGGAGTTCCTATTTAGAAATTGCAAAAGCTGGAGGTGGAATTTGGGATACTGTAACCCAAACCAGAAAAGCTACCCAGCAAGAGCTCTCTCACTGTATTATGAAAAGAGCAAATTTATTACTCAAAAATGGAATTACCACCGTTGAAGTAAAAAGTGGTTATGGCTTATCAATTGATGAAGAACTAAAAATGTTAAGAGCCATTAAAGAAGCTAATTTAAATCTGGAGTCTGATTTGATACCTACTTGTCTTGCTGCACATATGCTACCTAAAGATTATACCGGTACTCATGAAATGTATCTCAATGAAATAACCTCTTCATTATTTCCTATGCTAAAAATGGAAAACCTAACCAATAGAATAGATGCTTTTGTAGAACAAAGTGCTTTTTCTGCTAAAAGTATATATCCTTATTTTTATAAAGCAAAAGAAATGGGGTTTGATATCACAGTACATGCGGATCAATTTACTGCTGGAGGCAGCGAAGTAGCCGTAAAGATAGGAGCTGTAAGTGCTGACCACCTGGAAGCTAGTACAGATAATGAAATAAAAAAAATAGCAGAAAGTAACACAATATCTGTAGCATTGCCTGGAGCTTCTATTGGTTTAGGACACTCTTTCACTCCTGCTCGCAAAATTTTAGATGCCGGTGGATCTTTAGCAATAGCAAGTGATTGGAATCCCGGATCAGCGCCCATGGGAGATCTTTTATCACAAGCTAGTATTTTAGGAACTTTTGAAAAACTGAGCAATGCAGAAATATTTGCTGGCATTACGTACAGAGCTGCTGCAGCTCTTATGCTAAAAGATCGGGGAGTATTAGCACCAAAAATGTTAGCAGATTTTTGCCTCTTCCCAACAAACCACTACAACGAGATATTATACCATCAAGGTAAATTAACGCCATCACAAGTATGGAAACGTGGAGATTTAATATATGCAGAATAAAAAATGGACCTGACTATAGCAGCTCAAAAATTATTCTTTTTCCTTCTTTTTGTAAATAACTTATTTAAATGACTTTTAAAGAACAAATACTACTAGGCATTCCTAAAAAACTTCCTCCTAAAAAAAAAATGGACACCACACTAAATCGTGCCCCCAGGAGAAAACAAATATTGTCTAAAGCAGAAAAAAAATTAGCAATTAAAAATGCATTGCGATATTTTAAGGACACTTGGCATCAGGAGTTAGCAACCGAATTTTTAGAAGAATTAAATACAACAGGGCGTATATATATGTATCGATTCATCCCTGATTATATGATATATGCAAGATCTATAGATGAATATCCTGCAAAAAGCATACAGGCAGCAGGCATTATGTTGATGATACAAAACAATCTGGATCCTGCTGTGGCACAGCATCCGGCAGAATTGATAACCTATGGAGGCAATGGTGCCGTATTTCAGAATTGGGCGCAATACCTGCTTACAATGCAATATCTGGCTACAATGACTAATGAACAAACATTACATATATACTCAGGACACCCATTAGGGTTATTTCCTTCTTCTAAAGAAGCTCCAAGAATGATCATCACTAACGGAATGATGATTCCTAATTACTCCAAACCAGATGATTGGGAAAAATTTAATGCCTTAGGGGTTACACAGTATGGACAAATGACCGCAGGAAGTTATATGTATATTGGTCCTCAAGGAATCGTGCACGGGACTACGATTACAGTGATGAATGCATTTAGAAAAATACTAAAACCAGAAGAAAACCCCTCAGGAAAGATATTTTTAACCGCTGGTTTAGGTGGTATGAGCGGTGCACAACCGAAAGCTGGAAATATAGCCAAATGTATTACTGTATGTGCAGAAGTAAATCTTGATGCAGCAAATAAAAGACACCAACAAGGTTGGGTAGACGAAATAATCAATCATTTAGATCATCTCATACCCAGAGTAAAAAAAGCAATTCTATCTAAAGAGGTTGTGTCTATAGCCTATACCGGAAATATTGTGGATGTTTGGGAACGATTTTATGATGAAGATATTTTTGTGCATCTGGGATCAGATCAGACATCACTACACAATCCATGGTCTGGTGGTTACTATCCTGTTGGATTGAGTTACAAGGAATCAAATGAATTAATTGCTAATAACCCAAAGGCTTTTAAAACAAAAGTACAAGATTCTCTGAGAAGACAGGTAACAGCTATTAACAAACATACAGCCAGAGGTACCTATTTTTTTGACTATGGTAATGCTTTTTTACTAGAAGCCTCCCGGGCAGGAGCGGATGTAATGTCTCAAAACAAAATTGATTTCAGGTACCCATCCTATGTACAAGATATTCTGGGGCCTATGTGTTTTGATTATGGATTTGGTCCTTTCAGATGGGTTTGCACCTCAGGTAAAACAGAAGATCTGGACACAACGGATCAAATTGCTTTAAAAATACTACAAGAAATTAAAAACAAAGCTCCCGAGGAGATTCAGCAGCAAATGCAGGATAATATTACCTGGATCAAAGAGGCAAAACAACATGAACTTGTAGTGGGTTCGCAGGCAAGAATTTTATATGCAGATGCAGAAGGTAGAATAAAAATTGCAGAGGCATTTAATCAGGCTATAAAAACAAAAAAAATAACTGCTCCCATAGTACTAGGTAGAGATCATCATGATGTAAGTGGTACTGATTCCCCATATCGTGAAACCAGTAACATCTATGATGGCAGCAAATTCACAGCAGATATGGCGATACATAATGTAATTGGTGATAGTTTTAGAGGTGCAACCTGGGTTTCTATACATAATGGAGGTGGTGTTGGCTGGGGAGAAGTTATAAATGGTGGTTTTGGACTAGTATTAGATGGTTCTGATGATGCCTCCAGAAAACTTAAAAACATGCTGTTTTATGATGTAAATAATGGTATCTCCCGCAGAAGTTGGGCAAGAAATGAAGAAGCAATATTTGCTATCAAAAGAGAAATGCAACGCACACCACAATTAAAAATAACTATTCCTAATTTTGTTGAAAACATATTAATAGAAAAACTCAAAATATAATATTGAAGTTCATTTTTTTGATATTTTTAAATTAAATATTACTTAGTTATAAAAAATCATTACTATCTAATGTAATGATCACATTTAATCGTCATTATCTCAAAAATGAAAAATACCATAGAAAACCACAACAATCTTACTATAGTACTTGATGATTCTGCATCCAAGGATACTCATAAAAGCAACCTTGTTATTGATAAAAAACTCAAAAAAATAGAGCAGCTTAAAAAACAGATCTCAAGAATTAACAATACCATCAATACGGCAAAAAAATTATATGATCAATATATCGAGAAGGAAGACAAAAAGCTATTAGAACTAAAAGAGCAATTTATTATCAAACTTTATGAACGATTCAATCAAAAAGCATTCGCCTTGTGGCAAAAAGAAATGATAGAATCCAGAATATTAAATGAAGTAAACGAACTGTTTTCTCAAGGATATGAATCAGAAAAAATAGCTGAAATTCATGAAGAAATCACCCGATTGCAATCGGAAAATATGGATGATTTTGAAAAAGAAATGATGAATGAAATGGCAAAAGAGTATTTAAAGAATATGGGAGTGAACATTGATGAAGAGAATTTTAACTTTGAAGACTTTGCTAACCCAGAATTTAGAGAAAAATTCCAGCAAGATTACTCAGATCAACAGACACATGAATATCATAATTTTTATGAGCAGGAACAACAACAAAAGCATCGTGAACAACAGCAAAAAGTAAAAACGACTGATAAAGATTTTCAGAAGCTATATAAAACCCTGGTAAAAAAGGCACATCCGGATTTAGTAATTGATCCCTTAGAAAAAGAAAAGAGAGAAGAATGGATGAAAAAACTATCCTCAGCTTGGGAAGAACGTAATTATTATGAATTACTGGTATTACAAAAAGAGATAGATGCCGATAGTTCTACAGAAGTTTTTCTAAATAGTGGTCAATTAGAACCATTGATAAAACAGTTAAATGAAGAGATTAGTAAACTAGAAAGTGACAAATATCTATTAAAACATCACAATCCAGACACTTCATTTTATTATGAAAGTTTTCATGCACGATCAGAAAAAGGGATTCTGAAAAAAATTATGGAAGTTAAGGGAGAAATCCATAGTGAAATTGATGCTATAAAACAACAATATACCCGCTTAAAAACTCAAAAATCAACCAAAGAGTTATTATTAGAAATCAGAGATAGTATTAGTGGTTATCATTATGGAATGGTGAATACTCTGTTTCACAAAGGAGATATAGATGATGAATATCCATTCTAATGAACAATTATAAAAAAACAAACGCCACCCTATGGAATGGACGTACCTCTGGTAATCAATTGTATCTTCATGAAAAGATACAATTGATTGATCTCGAGAACGAGGAACTCCCTTATGCTGATGCTACATCCTTTTCTATTTTAGGGTATGCCTGTGATGAAGGCGTAAAAAGAAACCAAGGTAGAATTGGTGCGGCAGAAGGTCCGGATTGTATCAGAAAGATGTTATCCCCGCTCTCTAATCATTTTAGGGAGTATGTAAAAATTATAGATGCTGGAGACATTGTCTGTAATGTAAATGATCTGGAGTATACTCAAAGTTTTATGGCTAACAAAATAAGCCAACTGTTAACCAAAAAGTATTTTAATATCATTTTAGGTGGTGGTCACGATCTCGCATACGCGCACTATAACGGTATAAAAACATATACTCCCGATTCAATCATCGGAATTATAAATCTGGATGCGCATTTTGACTTACGAAAAATTACAACTCAAGGAAACTCAGGAACTCCTTTTTATCAAATTGCAAAAGAAAGTGATATTTTTAAATACCTCTGCCTTGGGATTCAACAAGAATCAAACACCAAAGAACTATACAAAACCGCAAAAGAGTATGATGTGAAATTTATAGAAAACACACACTATACATTATCAAATTCAGCAAGTATTAAAAAGGAGATTGATAATTTTGCGTCTGCTGTTGATTATCTATATTTAACCATTGATTTAGATGGGTTTTCATCTAGTCTGGCTCCTGGTGTGAGCGCACCATCTCCAATGGGGTTTTCGTTAGACATTGCATTAAAAAGTATAGCATGGATATGCGATACCAAGAAGCTTCTCTCTATGGATATTGTAGAATTAAATCCAAAATATGATATCGATCATTGTACTGCAAGACTGGCTGCAAGACTCATTTATTTTATTATGAACTCTATTTCTTCTAATTAATAAAGAGCTCTTGTTTTACTTATATCTTTCTATCTATCTGATCCTAAATAGACGATTTTCATAATTTGAAAGATTTTTGATGAGATTCAGACTTTATTTTTTGAAGTAGATACCATAGCATCAAATAATTAACAACAATACCAGTTGCGATTTGAATTTATACCATTTTTGCTTCAAAATCGAACTATTTTTTTATAATAAATACCTCGTGGGCTTGCCCCGAGCTAGTTTACTGGAATAACAAGTTCTTTTTTTACCTTAGTTTCAGAATAAAACTAAACCGTAGCCTTGCCATAAATTATATTATTTTTCATTGTTAAAAAGATGATAAAACCTGATAAACAAAACTTTATAATTAAGTTATAATTACTGTTTTGTTATCGATTTTATCTTTAGGTAAAGAATTATTTCGAGAACAAAAACTAGTGTATTTTTTAGATAATTTTGATATAAATATTAAGCAATTTTGTTACTAAAAATATAATTTGGATACTATGGAATATACCATTTTTTTAAGGAACTAAATCAAGTAAGCCAATTCACTTTTTTTGTGTTAATCGTGTACTGTATTCTATATTTTTCTTGCCATAATACAATGCACAATACCCCTGCGAGATTCCATCGCAGGGTTTCCTTGTTGTACCAATTCCTGCTTGAATTCAACTATTCAAATGTACTCTTTTCGCTTATGCTTCAAAATAAAAAGAGACCAGCTATGGATGCTTTAATTTTATTTTTTAGTCTAAAAAATAATAATACTGCCTTCTATTCAACTAATTTTAAAACAGAAATGATATAAACTGAAAATAAATTTCTATTTTAAGTAACTTTATGAACATTCTATAGTCTAACTATTACAAACTACTTGAATAATTTATGTTTTCACTGTTAAGAGAGAATATCCGTATTGCTTTGGATTCTATAAAAGGTCAGCTTTTAAGAACAATTCTGACTGTATTAATAATTGCCATTGGTATCACTGCCTTAGTTGGTATTCTTACATTTCTGGGAGCTCTGGAAAAGACAATTACTGGAGATTTTGCATCTATGGGAGCAAACACTTTTAATATACAGCAATATGAGTTTACAACGAGAGGTAACAGGAATCGAGAGAAAATAAATCCAATTATTAATTATCGTAATGTACGCCAGTTTAAGGACAAATTCAAGTATCCATTTTCTAAAACTTCTGTTTCTTTTACCGGTACCAGAAATGCCGAAGTAAAATATGAAAGTGAAAAGACAGACCCCGAAGTCTCTGTGCTGGGAATTAATGAAAATTATCTCGAGAATACAGGAACAGAGATTGAAAACGGAAGAAATTTCACTTTCTTTGATATTGAGAACAATAACAAAGTATGTTTGATTGGTTCTGACTTTAAAAAAAACTTATTTAAAAATACAACCTCAATCGATAAGACTATCAGTATCCGTGGGGTCAAATTCAGAATCATTGGTGTTTTAGAAAGCAAAGGTGCTACATTCAGAAATAATCAAGATCTTAGGGTGCTTATTCCTTTACAAGTAGCGCGTTCTATTTTTACCTTACCCAATATTAATTATAATATCAGTGTTAAGGTCGATGACAAACAATTTCTGGAAGGTGCTCAGGATCAAGCTATCGTTACGTTTAGAAATATTCGAGGATTGAATCCTGTAGAAGAAAATAACTTTGGGCTAGAGCGGAGTGATGACCTTATTAATAGAATTTCGAGCATCACAGGATATCTTTATTGGGCTGCATGGATCATAAGCATTATTACCATTTTTGGATCTTCTATTGCACTTATGAATATTATGTTAGTATCTGTTACAGAAAGAACTCGGGAAATAGGGGTTCGCAAAGCACTGGGCGCAAAAAAGCGTACGATTTCTGGTCAGTTTTTCTTAGAAACTGTTTTGATCGGACAATTGGGTGGGCTTATTGGTATCATACTTGGTATTATCGCAGGAGGCATTGCTGCGTATGCACTTGATTTTCCGTTTGCTGTTCCCTGGTTAGCTATTATCGCAGCCGTTATCACTTCATTCTTGACTGCGGTTGTTTCGGGGTCATATCCAGCTTTAAAAGCTGCAAAACAAGATCCCATCGAATCTTTACGGTATGAATAGATATTCAATTTTGTTGACAATAATATCATCTGAGAACTGATATTATTTGTATGATGACCGAATTGAATACACAAAAATTGACAACCATCAAACAATTACACTTTGCAAAAGCAAGTATTATAAGCTTGTTGAGTTTCATTGATCGTTGAAGTGGTAATATGCTAAGAAGCCTATTGTTCATATCACCCCTTTTCTCCAACGAGGTTCTTTAAATACATATATAATTCTCCCTGAGTGATAGTGGCACCCTTTACTATAAGCTTAAATTTATCTAAATTAGGATCTTCTCCATATGCCTTGGTAGCGTTATAAAAAACAACCTGATCATCTAATAGATTATTTTTTAACCAATCATATCCTTCTCTTGTTGTAATATCTATATCAGAGGCATTCACTTTTACTGCAATAAGATGCATTTCAGTTTCACCCAAATTAAAAAGATGTATCTGATCCTTAGAAAAATGTTCTAAAAATTTTGCTTTACCTAATACACCTTCCCAAACTAAATCACTAAAAACATCTAACTCTTCTTCTGCAACTTCTGGTTTATCTTTTTTAATTGTATCCCATTCATCTGCTGTAATCGATTGTGTTGCCAGGAAATTGATAAATTCCTGGTGTAACTCTTCTAATTGCTCTTTTGTTAGTCTTTGATATTTCATCCTCTAAATAAAATTGGCTGCAAAAATACTAATAAATAAAAATCCGTTCCTAATAAATCAAGAACGGATTTTCATCCAACGATATGTAATGCTTTAGTTAAAAATATATCGAAGCCCAACTTGTGCCTGCCATCTGGAATCCAGGCTAAAATCGTTTCCAAAAGTTTTTGTTTGCGATGTATCAAAAGTGTAGGTTGGTGTATTATCATCATCTACAGAAACTCCTATTGGTTGATCGTTCACAGGTATTTCAATCACTCCCCAATCAGAATTTAATAAATTACCCAAATTAAGAATATCGATACTCAATTGAATTGTATTTGTTTTATCCCCAATCAGTAAATCATAATCCTGTAGAAGCTTCATATCCCAACGCCCTCTCCAAGGGCTTAGAATCGCATATTTTTCTGCGTACTCACCTCTTCGATCGCTTAAATATTCATCTTGTTGAATATACGCTTCAAAAGCAGCGCGTTGATCCGCTTGTTCTACAGTTGTTCCACTAAAATTATAAGTGTCCAGTTCGTCTGCTGTGGGTATATATATAAGATCATTCAAATTAGATCCATCACTGTTTATATCGCCTGCATATGTATAATTAAAACGTCCTCCGCGAGCATATTCATAAAAAGTACCTACAGAAGTCCTCCACTGTTTTCGTTTACCATAACTAAAGGATTTATTTAGCTGTCCTACTATTCGATGCTTGTCACCATATCTTGATGATGTGCTTACAGCTTTGTTTACATTACCAAAAGCTGGGTTCCTGTTAAAAGCATCACTAGAAATTTCTGCATCCAGAGAACTTGCATCTTCTGCATCCAGATAATTATAGGCTACACTTGCAAACAATCCATTTTTAAAGTTTTTTTGTAGTTTGAAGGACCAATTGAATGAATGACCAACGCTGGTATTCGTAAAAACGTATGCATTAGTAATGTCGCCAAATTCATTAACTGCCCTATCAGATGCTAAATACACAGGTCTATCATCGGCACCTCCATTAAGAATACCAGTAGGAGTACCCAAACCAAAATCCCGAACGATTTGTGCATTTATATCTTCTGTATATATCAAATCAGTAGAAGCTATGATCCCGTTTTTAAACTTATAATCAATACCTAAACTATTTCTCCATACCTGTGGAAATTGAAAATCAGGTGCTGTAGTCGTATAAAAAAAGAAATTAGGATTTGCTACTTGATTTCCTATCCATACAAAAGGCAAACGACCTGTAAAAATACCTGTTCCTCCTCGTACTTGTATCGTTTTATCTCCTTTTAGATCATAATTAAAACCTACCCTGGGAGAAATTAATAGCTTTCTGGTGGGCAGATCTAAACTATTTAACTGAACCTCACTCCCATTTTCATCAAAATATGTAATTCCTGGCTGATAATTTCCATCAGGAAAAGTACCTCCTGCTGATCTTTCTATATTTTCTGCAATTTTATCTTCTGTATCAAAAAACAGGGGTTGATCTACTCTAATACCATAGGTAAATGTAAATTTCTCATTCATTCTCCATTTATCCTGTGCATAAAATGCTAATTGCCCCACATTAGTTTCTGCCAAGGCCCAATTATCAGTTGAATTATTAGTATCAAAAACACTCTGTGCGTTTGCCAAAGCTTCTGCAATAAGACCATTATTAATAGCTTGTTCAAAACTATTAGTAGAACCAGCTGTGATACGGACACTATCAAAATCAGGGGCAAAAAAGCCTACTCCACCATCGTCATTAAAAAAGCTATATACACCTAGATTAAATGAATTATCAAATTCAAAACGCTCAAAACTAGCTCCTATCGTGACGGTATGATTTCCTGTCACTATATTTAGATTATTTGTTACCTGATACACCTTTTGTTCTAATCTGTTGTTAATTGAAAACGGTTCATGACCTCCCACAATATATCTAACTCCATCTTGTAAAATATTAATGGGTGGTGCAGGTACAGAAAAAGGATCTCTGCTATCATCAAAAAAAGTATATCCAGCCTGAAACTTGTTTGATACATTTCCAGCAAAATTAGAATTCAATTCTACAAGAAATGAATTTATCTTATTGTTAATAGTATATCCCGCATTTCTAAACTGAAGTGTCGTTAAATCTGGTCCTCTGCGGCCGGCAGCTTCTGGATTGGCAGGTAGATCTCTTGAAGCATCAAGAAAATTATAAATAATTGCCATGCGATGATTATTAGTGATATTCCAATCTAGTTTTAGAATCCCTTTAGTAGATGCTGTATTATGAGTATACCCTTCATAAGGCCCGGTTTCATAGCCTAATAAACCTAGCTGCTGCGATACATAGTCTAAATCTTCTGCACTAACCCTTGAAACATTAGCTCCTGTTAATCCAGGCCTTGCTGCCAGAAAATTAGACCCAAGGTCTTCTCTATCGTCTATTTCAAAATTACCGAAAACAAATAATTTATTTTTGATAATTGGTCCTCCAACACTTAGTCCATACTGTGCTTGTGTTAAATCGGGAACAATGATATCATCATCACCCACTTTATTACCTGTTAAATCTTGATTACGATAAAAACCATAAGCAGTCCCTTTCCATTCATTTGTTCCACTTTTTGTAACTGCATTCACCGATGCTCCGGTAAAACCTGCCTGCGTAACATCATATGGTGCTGTGGACACCTGAATCTGATCAATCGCATCCAGTGAAATAGGTTGCGCATTGGTTTGACCTCCGGGAGTAGCTGCATCCAAGCCAAAAGGGTTGTTAAAAATTGACCCGTCCAAACTAAAATTATTAAACTGATCATTTCTACCACCAAAAGAACCATTACTAGATGCTGTGGGCTCTAATCTATAAAAATCTGCTGCAGAGCGTGTAATTGTTGGCAGTGCTTTGAGTTCTCTATTTCCAATACTTGTTTCTGCCCCCGTTCTTTCACTACTAAATGTTGAATTCTTATCAATGGTAATCACTACTTCTTCCAGCCGATTATCATCCTCTTCCATTTGTACATCTACATTATATGTCTGTCCTAATTGAAGATAGACATCATCATATACCTTTTGCTTAAAACCTAAATAGCTTATTGTAATTCTATATGGCCCTCCTACTCTTAAATTAATAAGATCATATCTTCCGTCAAAATTGGTTGTTCCTCCATATGTTGTGCCAGTTGGGGAATGTATAGCTGTTATATTTGCTCCTGGTAACAATTGATTTGCACTATCATAAACCAACCCGGAAATATTTGAGGTTGTAACCTGACCACTAATCGTTATGACAACTAACATAAAAATCAGTGAGAGAAGCGTCTTTTTCATTGATTGAATTTTTTGTGTGAATAAATTTGAATTTAAATAAAAAAATCGCTCAAATGAGCGATTTTTGATATTATTATAAACCAGTTATTAACTGGATATATAATCTATATAAATCTATTTTTTAGCTTGAGCTACTATTTCAAAAGGAGCAATTGCTACTACAGCTCTATGAAGACGAACAGATGCTTCATATTGTCCTAAACGTTTTATAGTTCCTCCAGGAACAGTAATAAACTTTTTCTCTAATTCAACACCTTCTTTAGCCAAAGCTCCAGCCACATCTGCATTAGAAATAGATCCAAATAATTTATCTCCTGAGCCAGCTTTTGCAGTGATCTTTATTTCTAACCCTGCTATTTTCTTTGCTATTTTTTCAGCATCTTCGATTTCTTTCTTTTCCTTGAATGAACGTTGCTTTAAGGTTTCATTTAATACCTTCTTAGCAGATGGCGTTGCTAATACAGCAAAACCTCCAGGAATCAAAAAGTTACGTCCATAACCGTTCTTCACCTCTACTACATCGTCTGCAAATCCTAGATTCTCGACGTCTTTTTTTAATATAAGTTCCATAATGTTATGACGAGTTTTATTTTAATAAATCACCAACGTATGGCATTAATGCTAAATGTCTTGCTCTTTTTACAGCAACACTCACTTTACGTTGATATTTTAAAGATGTTCCGGTAAGACGACGAGGTAATAATTTACCTTGTTCATTTACGAAAGCCATTAAAAAGTCAGGATCTTTGTAATCGATATACTTAATTCCTGATTTTTTAAAACGACAATACTTTTTAGTCTTTGACGTATCTATATTTAATGGAGTAAGATACCTGATCTCACCATCTTTTTTTCCTTTAGCTTGTTGTTCTATAGATGACATAATTAAGCTTTTTGTTTGTTTCTATTTCTTCTCTTTTCTGCCCAGGCAATTGCGTATTTGTCCAAACGAACAGTAAGATAACGCATTACTCTTTCATCTCTTCTAAACTCAATCTCAACTGTGTTGATCGCATCACCAGGCACAGTATATTCGAACAAGTGATAAAAACCACTTTTTTTATGCTGGATTGCATATGCAAGCTTCTTAAGCCCCCAGTCTTCTTTGGATATCATCTTGGCACCGTTAGAAACAAGAATGTCTTCGTATTTCTTAACTGTTTCCTTTATCTGTTCTTCAGATAAAACGGGATTCAAGATGAAAACAGTTTCATAATGATTCATAAAAATCTATTTTTAATTAAAATTGGCTGCAAAAGTAATATATTTTTTTTGATTTTCAAACTAAAAATCACTTCGACGAAACACTCTTTTTGCCGACAAAAAGCGTGAAATGTTTGCGGAAATAATATATATTCATTAATATTGTATAGAATATTAACCTATGCATGTGGAACAATCTCAATTAAAATGCGCAGTAGTAGATGATTCGCGTCTTCAACGACTGGCTATAGTAAAACTAATAGATGAACATTCATCACTTGAATTAGTGGCTGAATGGAACAATGCTATTGAAACAAAAAATGGTTTATTAGATACTCCTGTAGATCTTTTATTCTTAGATATCGAAATGCCAATACTCACTGGTTTTGATCTTTTGGATGATCTCGAAAATAAGCCCCATATTATTTTTGTTACCGGAAAAACAAAATATGCTTTTAAAGCTTTTGACTATGATGCTATCGATTATTTAAGAAAACCTCTTAAAAAAGATCGTTTTAACGCAGCAGTTGAAAAAGCATTAAGTATGTCTCGTTTAAATTCTGAACAGGCGGCTATAGAGGATGATGACTATATTTTTGTAAAAAGTAATCTCAAAAAGCGTAAAATATTTTTAAACCAATTAAAATATGTTGAGGCGTTAGGTGATTATGTAAAACTAATTATGGAAGATGGTGATCCAATTGTTGTTCTTGCAACGATGAAATCTTTTGAAGTTGAACTTCCTTCTGAGCGCTTTCTCAGAATCCATAAGTCATATATAGTTAATCTAGATAAAGTAGAGCGTTATAATAGTCGTAATATAGAAATTGCAGACGAAAAAATACCATTGAGCAGACATAAGAAACATTCTTTAATAGAAGCTCTTAGTAATTAAAAGGATAATTAATTATATCATTTTATAAATAAAGATCCCGCTTTTATAGAGCGAGATCTTTGTTTACATCTTGTCTTTATGTTTTTACAAGCACTTAATTGCGTCATTATTCTCAAGAAATTCATTGATTAGAACAAAGTATTTTACTCTATAAAAATTTTACTGTTTTCTCTAAACAAAATATTCAGTTTAGCGGCTATACTTAGAGTATGTTTAAAAACCCTTCTGCCTGCTGGTCATTACTTTGACAACCTTGACTTTACTTCAAATAAGCAACATATCTCGATATGTCGTCGATTTGAAGTGTCGTCAGAATACCAAACTACTGACAATCAGTTTGCATTGTTTTTAAACATGCTCTTAACACAAGTTCGGTTATAAAGATTTTGAAGAAAAACTGTCAGATCTAAAAAACTAAACTTAAACAAAATATTGAAATTCCGTCCTCTCTGATCAAAAAAACCTACTATTCTTAGTGCTTCTTCCTATATCAGAAGCCTTAAACTAATATGATATTTTACTTCAAATTAGTATTGATAACAACCAATTCTGTTCTAAAAAAAACTCAAATAAATAGCGACAATTTTTAGTTTAAAAAAAAATGAAATTGACTCATAATCATTGCTCCTTTTTTATTTTGAAATATAAATTGAAAAATAAAAAATTTTAGTTCAGAATTGAATAGTATCAAAACTATCTATCAAATTGATTCTAATTAATAACCTGAAAATTATCATATAATAACTACTAGAGCATTAAATTCATAATAAATCAAAAAAAAACTATAATTTCTGAGAATAATGTAGGGTTTATTGAATTTAAATTGTTTTAGAGATATATAAACATTTTAAATATCATACAATGAAAACCTTTAAAAAAACAATTACCCAATTAGGAATGTTAAGCATGCTTACATTAGCTTTTTCTATTTTTATGACTTCTTGTCAAAAAGAAGAATTGAACTCAGAAACGGGAGCAGAAGCCGTTGAAATCCAAAAAGAGCAAGACTTTACTCGTTTAATCTATGACAACAAAAGTTATTCTTTTAATGAGGTCAAAGAAAATCCAGCATTAGCGGACTTGTTAGAAAATCCTTCGTACTATGCCGAATCTGATAATGAAGTAATCAAATATGTATTTGATACTGAAGAAGAGGTTAATAAGTATTTTGAAAGTGGAGAATTAGATAGTCAAGGTGATAAAGCTTTGAGTGTTAGATTCGCTATTGAACTTTTTAGACATACTTATCATAGAGATAGAATTTATAGAAGAGTTATCTTTTTAAACAATAATAATTTTGTCTATAATGATAACCTTGGTGGAAACATAATCAACCAGGCTTCTTCCTCACGAGTTAGAGTTACTGGTCTTGATAACACGAGAAAACTAAATGTACGTTATTTTGATAGAGCACGCCAACAAGGTCTATTAACTTCTTACGCTCTTAATCAAAACAGTAATGGGAATTTAATTCAAAATGCGGTTTTTAGAAGTTTTAATGATAAAATAAATTCATTACAAGTATTTTTAAGCCGATAAGTCAAAGAATATTATTTTCCATCTCAGAAAATAATACTTTAGTAACCTAACCAATGATAAGAGGGTGTCTTTTAGACCCCCTCTTATTTTTTTAGTGATACTATCCTTTAAATTTACCGGAATAAAAAGTCCTTTTTTCACCTTATACGATTTGTGATTAAAAAATTCGTATAAATTCATTGAATTATTTTTTCTTTATGCAAGGCAAAAAAATCAAGCATAGCTATAGCTATGGTTTATTTTTAAACGAAGTAGAAAGGAAAAAGAAACGATGAATATGCGAAATTTTTAGTTATAAATCGTATTAGTCAAAAAAAAATATAAAAGTTTTACTCATTAATGTACCCCATTTTGCACTACATCTTAAATTTATCGCAATAAAAAACTCTTTTCTGTCGATACCCCATCACAAAAATTAACTGCAGCTAATCGCTATGAAAGTTTTTCTGTTTTGGATATATAAGAAATACTGAGATGAGCCATTCTAAACAACCGAAATCCGTAGCAAAAACACCCGACAAATTAATATTAACAAATAATTTAAAATTATAATATAACCAGTGTTAAGGGAATAAACACACAATTAACCTAAAAAAAAGCACAATTTAATATGAATAATGTAGGGTTTATTAAATCTAAACTGTTTTAATTACATAAACATTTTAAATATCATACAATGAAAACCTTTAAAAAAACAATTGCTCAATTAGGAATGTTAAGTATCTTAACATTAACACTCTCTATTTTTATGACCTCTTGCGAAAAAGAGGAATTCGATTCTGAAATAGGAGCTGTTGAAATCGAAAAAGATCAAGACTTCAATAGTTTAGTTTACAATAACAAAAGTTATTCTTTTGAAGAAGTAAATAAAAATGCAACATTAGCGAATTTGTTAAAAAAACCTTCGTACTATGTCGAATCTAAAGATGAGATCATCAAGTATGTATTTGATACAGAAGAGGAAGCTAGTAAAAATTTTGAAAGCGGAGAATTAGATAGTCAAGGTGATAGGGCTTTGAATGTTAGGTTTGCAATCGAACTTTTTAGACACACGTATCATCGAGATAGAATTTTTAGAAAAGTTATCTTTTTAAACAATTTTAATTCTTTTCTCAATGCTAATCTTGCGCCTAATGTAGTCAATCAGGCATCTTCTTCACGAGTTAGAGTTACTGGTCTTAACAGCTCAAGAGCACTTAATGTACGTTATTTTGATCGAGCTCGCCAACAAAATTTACTATTTTCAGATTACATTGACCACAGATCTAATGGTGAATTAGTAGAGTTCAAGGATTTTACACCTTTAGGAATGAATGATAAAATAAATTCAATACAAGTTTATTTAAGCCTGCCATAAGTAAAGAATATTATTTTCTATCCCAGAAAATAATACTTAGTAACCATGTCGAGAGGCTGTCTTTTTAGGCAGTCTCTTTTTTTTTGGTTATATATAAATTATACTAATAATTATCCACGTTAATCAAAACCCGTACTCCGGAGAACTCTTTAATATTTCTAAAAGAATTGTAAATCTTTTTTATAACACTTTTTGTCTTTTGTAGCGATTGCCCATGAGGTATTTTGATAAGAATATTTTTGTGGTACTGATTTCTAATTCTTGATATGGGAGGAAACTCCGGACCTAAAACATGTTCCTTAAAAACATTAGACAAAGATCTTGCCACCCATAATGTGGCATCATTTACTTTATTATAATCTTTATGTTTAGCTGTGATTTTAATAATTCTGTAAAACGGAGGATATTTATATTGATATCTTTCTTCCATCTGATCTTTATACATACCCATATAATCATTCACCGATACTTGCTGTAATATTTGATGATACGGATTATAGGTCTGAATCAATACTTTTCCTCGTTTTTTTGTCCTGCCCGCTCTGCCCGACACCTGCTGCATTAACTGAAAGCTACGCTCGTGAGCTCTAAAATCTGGAAAATTAAGAAGTGTATCTGCATTCATAATCCCTACTAAGGTTACATCTCTAAAATCTAAGCCTTTGGTAAGCATCTGGGTACCTACCAGAATATCAATCTCTTTTTCTTCAAATTGATTTATAATTTTTTCATACCCATGTTTTCCCCTCGTAGTATCCTGATCCATCCTACCTATTTTATGCTCTGGAAACAATTCTTTCAGTGCTGTTTCTATTTGTTCAGTTCCAAAGCCTTTTGTAGATAATTCCGGACTCTCACAAGCCATACATTTTTGAAGCATTGCTATATGATATCCGCAATAATGACACCGCAATTGATTGCGATGATTATGATACGTAAGACTCACATCACAGTTAGGGCACTGTGGTGAATGCCCGCAAGTATTACATTCGACAACCGGAGAATACCCACGCCTATTCTGAAATAAAATCACCTGTTCCTCTTCCTTAAGCGCTTCCCGAATACTTAACAATAAAGTGTCACTGAAACGTCCGGTCATTTCTTTTTTCTTGTACTTAGTTTTTAAATCCACCAAGTTTATTTCTGGCATTAAAACATTGCCGTATCTTCTTGTCAATGTTACCAAACCATACTTTTTCTGGACAGCATTATAATATGTCTCTAAAGAAGGTGTAGCCGACCCTAAAACAACTTTTGCATCAAACATTCTAGACAAAACAATAGCAGTATCTCTTGCGTGATATCTAGGAGCAGGATCATATTGCTTAAAAGAGCTCTCATGCTCTTCGTCAATAATTATCAACCCGAGGTTGATAAATGGAAGAAATATAGAAGATCTGGCACCAATAATAACCTGAGCATTCAGGTTTGTATTTTTTACGTTATTCCAGGCCTCCACTCTTTCATTTACAGAATATTTAGAGTGATAAACGGTTAATTTTTTTCCAAAATACACCTGTAATCTCGCAATTAATTGAGTCGTTAAAGCGATTTCTGGCAACAAGTACAATACCTGTTTACCTTCTTGTAGCTGTTCTTCAATTAGTTTTACATAAATTTCAGTCTTTCCTGAGGAGGTAACGCCATGCAATAAACAAACATCTTTTTTCTTATAACAGGTTTTAATCTCTTCGAGCGCTTTTATCTGAAATTCATTTAATGCTCTTACTGCATGTTCAGACGCTTCATTGTATTGCACCCGGTCTACCTGTAAACGATATTCTTCTAGTATTTTTTTTTCTATTAATGATTTTATAATTGCAGTACTACTATTTGCGGCTTTGGCTAGATCTGTAACTTTAATCGGTTTTGAGGTTTTAGCCTGTAACATAAAAAGATGCATCAAAACCTCTTTTTGCTTTGGAGCACGATTCATAGAATCCAATAATGACTGTAATGCCGTTTCTGCAGTATAGTCCACATGTAATTTTACATACCTAACAATCTTAGGCCTATATTGTTCATAAATCTCTTCCTGAATTGTCAGTACATTTTTATCAAGTAAACGTTTTATAATAGGAAGCACATTCTTTTTACCAACTATGTCCATCACTTCCTGGATGCGAAGTAGGCTTTGATGCTGTAGTCCTTCATAAATAAGAAATTCGTCATCTTTTAGCATTGATTCATCAATCGACACAGCATCATTACGTAAAATAATAGTTTCGCTTTCTAATAAAAAAGCACTGGGCAGCGCAGCTCTCATCACTTCTCCTTTGGCACACATATAATATACTGATATCCAGTTCCATAATTCTAGTTGTCGATTTGTTACAATAGGAGCTTCATCCAGAATATGTTCTATCTCCTTAGCTTCATATACCAGAGGTGGATTTTGATGAATTTTTACGACTAAAGCCGCATATATTTTGCTCTTCCCGAATTGTACAGCCACCCTCATTCCTAGCTTCAGAAAAGCAGCTTCGTTTTTATTAATACTATAGGTAAACTCTTTATCAAGAGGAATAGGAAGAATTACATCTATAAAATAGGCCATGGACACTCGTATTACAAACAAAAATACATCTTTAATATCGAAGTATTATACCATCTTTATTCTGAATTTTGCATACTAATGACCTTGATATATATGTTACTTGCCATTTTTTGGGATAAGGCTATACTCTCATCCTCTATTTTTAATCGAATAGAGCCGTCATATTTTTCCTTATTCAGTATATAAAAAACAGTACCTAAGTTTATTTGTTTTCGATCTAATATCTTAAGAAAATCTGATGATGTATCCTTAACTCCAACAATGGTTCCTGTCCATTTTTCTTCGCAATCAGCTAATAATCTTTTCTCTATTTTGGTGAAATTCCCATTAGCATCGGGTATAGGATCTCCGTGTGGATCAATCTTGGGGTATCCCAGCATTTTATCCATAGCATTGATTAGCTTTTCACTTTTAATATGCTCTAACTGCTCAGCTACCTCATGAACCTCTTCCCAGCCAAAATGGAGTTTTTCTACCAAAAAAGTTTCCCATAGACGATGGCGTCTGATCACTAAAATGGCATGATTTCTACCATTATGAGTCAGGATTGCTCCATAATACTTCTTGTATTCGATTAACTCTTTTTTTGCCAGCTTTTGTAACATATCAGAAACAGATGCAGCTCTGGTATCCAGATAGTCAGCAATAGCACTTGTAGAAACCCCTTCTGTCGCTTCTTGTTCTAAATAAAAAATAGTCTTTAAATAGTTTTCTTCTGCAAAAGTCATTTTAATTTAGTTTAATACAAAAATACATTTTTTTTGAATAGATATTTTATTTAGATTTGTCTAAAATTTTAATTAGATTAATAAAATTAAACAATAATGCTTGCAAAAATTTTTATAAAACTGTTTTTATTACTAACAGTTTTTAAGGTGCATGCTCAGCATGACTATGTTATAATAAAAGGAAAAGTTATGTCTGGTGATCATACAGTTCCTTTTGCAAGTGTATTTGTTAAAAATGGTTCGCATGGTACTACCACCAATGTAAAAGGTATTTATGAACTAAAATTAGTAAAGGCTGATCAATACATCATAACGGTGAGTTCTCAGGGTTTTCGAACAATTTCTAAAACCATACAATATACTGATCAACAGGTAATCGACCTGGACTTTACACTTATTGAGGACGCTTTGGGTTTAGATGAAGTAGTCGTGAGTGCTACCAGAAATCGGGTAGAACGTAAAAATACACCGGTTATCGTTTCTACATTAAAACCCAGATTATTAACCGCAACACAGTCTATTTCACTAGCAGATGGATTAAACTATGCTCCTGGTGTACGGGTAGAAACAAATTGCCAGAATTGTGGTTTTACGCAAGTGAGACTTAATGGCCTTGATGGAGGATACACCCAGATACTGGTAAATAGTCGCCCTATATTCTCTTCGTTACTTGGTGTATACGGATTAGAACAGATACCTACGAATATTATCGAGCGCGTCGAGGTGGTACGCAGCGGTGGGTCTGCTTTATTTGGATCTAATGCTATTGCCGGAACAGTTAATGTCATCACCAAAGATCCGATACTGAATACCTGGGAAATTGGGACAAATTTTTCACTTGTGAATGGAGAAGTACCTGATCGCAATATTACATTCAATACCTCTGTAGTGGCCGATGATCTTACTAGTGGCGTAACTGTATTTGGGGCATATCGCAATCGAGAGGAGTTTGATGCAAATGATGATGGTTTTACAGAACTGGTCGAACTTCGTAATACAACCATAGGAGCTAAAGCTTTTGTAAAACCTACCGAAAGAAGCAGAGTATCTGTTAACCTAAACGCTATAAGAGAATATCGCCGTGGTGGTGATCGGTTGTTTTTATCTCCTCAGTTTACCGATATTACTGAAGAATTAGATCATGATACCTTTATTGGTGGAGCTGATTATGAATTGATCAGCACTGATGAATCTGTTAAATTTTCCATATACACCTCAGTTTCTCATACAGATCGTGATAGTTTTTATGGTGGTTTGGGAGGATCCAGAACGCGTCAGGATAGTATTTTGGCCAATAACTCATTTGGTACTACAAAAGATCTAGCATTGGTAAGTGGTACCCAATTAACAAAAGCATTTAAAAACAACGATATTTTAACAGTAGGAGCAGAATATCAGCTTACCCATACAGAGGATCAAATTCCAGGATACAACAGATTGATTGATCAGAACGTAAATTCTATTGGTGCCTATGCACAGTATGAATGGAAACCAAATGAAAAATTCACCACTCTTTTGGGCGCTCGTTTAGATAATGTCGCTGTAGATGGTGATTATTCTATTGGAGGCATCCGAAGAGGAGTCGATATCAGCCAAACTGCCTTTTCTCCCAGGTTAACTTTATCTTATCTACTCAGTAAAGAATTAAAATTTAGAGGTGGTTATGCAAGAGGATTTAGAGCTCCACAAGCATTTAATGAAGAATTACATGTTTCTAGTGTGGGTGGAGAACCTCAATTTGTTATCTTATCAGAAGCCTTAAATACAGAGTATTCTAATGCATATACCGGTTCTTTTAATTATTCTAAAACAACTGGACTCTTACAATTAGACTTTTTATTAGAAGGCTTTTATACTACATTAGAAGATCCATTCACATTGGTAAGTACCGGAGCAGTGCTAGAAAATGGTTCTATTCTGGAGGAAGTCAGAAATGGTTCGGGAGCTCAAGTATATGGAACTAATTTTGAATTTGGAGTATCTCCTAATCCAAAATGGCAATTTCAATTAGGAGGTTCTTATCAAAAAACAGCGTATGATGAACCTCAACTATTGTTTGAGACTGATGGAACCGCAGGAGAATCTGATATTACAATAGACGAGTTTGTAAGAGTTCCTGATTTGTATGGTTATCTTAATGCCTCCTGGATTCCTGGAGAATCGTTCAATATTGATGTAACCGGAGTTTATACTGGTGAAATGACAGTTCCAAGAGTTATTAGTGATACCGGTTTTTTGCAACTGAATGAAGTAAATTCCTTTTTTGATGCAAATATCAAGTTAGAGTCTCATGTGGATTTTAATGAAAATTTTATGATCACATTTACTGGTGGGGTTAAAAACATATTTAACAGCTATCAGGATGATTTTGAAACTGGTCCTGCTCGTGATTCTGATTATATCTATGGCCCTGGAGCCCCCAGAACTTTTTTTATTGGTGTGAAATTTGGAAAACTTCATTAAAAATCAATTGGATATAAAGATGTTATACTATTTATATTAAAAAAAAATGACTAAGATTAATCCTTTTTTACCTGTTGTCCTGTTTCTTATATTTTCGCTTACCACTAATGCGCAAGATAAAAGCATCAGGTGGTTAAGTTTTGAACAATTAGAAGATTCTCTTGCGACAAAACCCAAAAAAGTATTTATAGATTTTTATGCTGATTGGTGCTCTTATTGCAAAAAAATAGATCAAACTGCTTTTAGAGATCCAGAGGTTGTTTCCCTGCTTAACCAAAAGTATTATGCTGTGAAAATGAATGCAGAAAGTAACGACACTATTATTTTTGATGGGCAAAAATTTGTAAACAGATCGTATGGTAAAAAGCGAAACGCCACTCATGATATCCCCTTATTGTTAGCATCACGAAAAAATAGTCCATTTTCTCTACCTGCTATTATTGTTTTGGATGCATCATTTCGGGTAATCGACAGGTATTTTGAATATATTTCACCAAAAAAAATGATCACTATTTTAAACAGCAATTCAAATACATTCGCTAATTGAGAGAAGCTTTTTTATTTCAAAATAATACGATTTGTGATTAAAAAATTCGTATAAATTCATTGAATTATTTTTTCTTTATGCAAGGCAAAAAAATCAAGCATAGCTATAGCTACGGTTTATTTTTTAAACGAAGTAGAAAGGAAAAAGAAACGATGAATATGCGAAATTTTTAGTTATAAATCGTATAACATTAATGACTGTGTTCTGCCTCTCCTTTCTTCATTTCAGCTATTAAATAATATGCATTATTCATGGCATATAATGCATCTGCTACCTGAGGTTTTAAAAAACTAATGGCTACCCATTCTCGATCGCGACTGCCTGTAATTATTTCAACAGGTACAAAACTCCAATCATTACCTTCTCTAACTGCTCTAAATACAAATGATTTTTCGCCATCAATAGCAATAGCAATTTCCGGAAAAGCATCAACCAGTTTATTTTCTGTTTGTATCTGTCCCTGAATATACATTCCAGGTATTAGCTTTCCTTCTTTATTTTCTATTTCTGCATGCACGTGTAAAGCCTTTGGGTCTTGTTCAAATGTTTTCCCCACGGAGTAAATTTCTGCAGTAAGTTCTAGTCCAGGAATGGATTGTACACTAAATATAACTTTTTGTCCTTTTTTGATTTTATACACATCTTTCTCAAATACCATAAGATCTGCGTGCACATGATCAGTATTCACGATTTCTATAAGATTCGTTTGCGGAGCCACATATTGACCTGTTTTGATATAAACTTTCTCTACAAATCCCTCGATAGGGCTTCGCAGTGCCACCCGTTGTTGAATCGTACCATTTCTTACATTAGCAACATTGATATTAAGTTGTTGTAATTGTGCCTCAAATCCATTAGTCATTGCTTTTGAGGCCTTGTATTCTGATTCAGCTTTTTGAAAACTAGCTCCACTACCCACACCTGCATCATATAATGTTTTTTGTCTATCAGATTCTTTTTTTAAAAACATCTGTCTGCTATATTCAGTAAGATATGCTGATTGTTTTTTGATAAGATCCGGATGAGACAAATAAGCCAGAACCTGTCCTTTATTCACCTGATCTCCCTCAATTACTTTGATAGACATTATATTAGCACCTATAACAGATGTAATAATAGCTTCATTTTGTGGTGGTACTTCCAAACTTCCGTTCGCCTCTACATACCCGGTTATATTACGCTTCTGGAGGGTATCAATTTTCATGTGTAATGCTTCATATTGTTTTGCTGTAAACATTACCTCATCATTTTCTTTATGATGGGTATCTCCTTTTGCACTCTCCTGCTTATCATTTGTATGTTCGTGATCAGATATTTTATCTTTTCTACCTTCGCAAGATGCTATGATCAAAAAGACCAATGCAGTAGCTATCAAGGTACTTGTTTTTGTTTTTTTCATTTTTTTAAAGAGTATAATAATATTGTAGTTTAAAAAATGCTTTTAAATATTTATCAAATGCATCAATTGCTTCTGTTTCTGACTGTATTGCTTTATTAATTATATAAGTAAAAGAGAGGTAATCAATAGCACCTTCCTTATATGCCAGCAATGCTCCATCTCGTTGTTCTTTTGTAAGTGGTAATACATCATTCTTATAAAACAGCCAGGATTTTAACCATTTTTGATAAGTATGCAAGGCACGTTGATAGTTGGATTCCATTTGTTTTATGCGAAGATTAAATTGTATTTTGGCTATCTGATTATTGATTTTTGCTGCTTTTTTCTGACTCTTATATGTACCCGACAATAACGGAACTGATATCCCAGCCTGATAACTATAAAAACCGTTCTCTCCATTGACACGCTGTAAGCCTCCTTGTAAATTGAATTTTGGTAGTTGATCTGCCAGTATTACTTTATAATTGGATGTTGACTCGTCTATTTGTTTTTGTAAGAGTGATAACTGAGGGTGTTCACTAGCATCTCTTTGCGTATCTAATTGTAAAAATTGGCCCGAATCAACATCATCAGGAACCGTATAAAATGTATCACTCGATAACCAGATATTCAGCTCTTGTATTGCTACATAATAATCTTTTTCTAACTGATGTAGCTTATTCTGAACCTGAAGTGCCTGATTTTTTGCTGTAATAAATTCTAATCGAGAGATCGCCTCAACTTCCAGGTTGACTTCTATCGCTCGTAAAAATTCTGAATATACTATGGTAAGTTCCTGATATAGTATCATTTTTTGTTTATTTCTATAAGCATCAGACCAGCTACTTCTTACTTTTTCTTTTACCTCTAATTGTGATAGCTCATACGTATTTTTAGCTATATCAATTCTTTGTTTTTGTAGGCGTTTTTTTGCAGAAATACCAAAAAGATCTATATTTTGTTGTCCGATACCTATAACAGTATAAATCCCCTGATCATTGCCAATTTCTTCACCACCTGTAAAGACTTTTGTGTTTCCAAAATCATATGCGGCACTCATTAGTACATCCTCACGTTCTACTTGCAATTGATCTGATTCTAATGTTGGGTAGTTTTTTAGCGCCAGTTCTACAGCTTCATCTAATAAAACAACAGGCATTACATCTTGTTCTTCTGTTATTGCATTTTTTGAAGTTGTCTTATTCTCATATTGTGATAGGAATGTTTCCTGAGCAGCTACTTTAGAAAATGTACAAAACAGGAAAACAATCAAGGGAGTTACTACATATTTAGGATTCAATTTTATATTTTTTTGAGATCTATTTTCTATCCATTGATAAAAAATAGGTAAAATAAACAATGTTAATAATGTAGAAGTGATCAATCCTCCGATAACAACAGTTGCCAATGGACGTTGCACCTCTCCTCCTGCTGATGTAGAAACAGCCATCGGTAAAAAACCCAAAACATCAGTAAATGCTGTTAGCATAATAGGACGTATTCTTCTTTTTGTTCCTTTTATGATTCTATCTCTAAGATCAGTTATCCCTTCTTCTTTTAACTCATTGAGACCACTTACCATAACCAATCCATTTAATACAGCTACGCCAAAAAGCACAATAAATCCCACTCCGGCAGAAATACTGAATGGCATCTCACGAAACCAAAGTGCGAATACGCCACCGATAGTAGCCATAGGTATTGCCAAATAGATCATCAATGACTGAGAAAATGATTTGAGTGCGAAATAGATCAATACAAAAATCAGAAACAAGGCAATCGGAACCACTAGTTTTAAGCGATTACTTGCCCGTTTCAGGTTTTCAAAAGCTCCTCCATATCGTAAATAATAACCTGATGGTAGTTCAAAATTTTTGTCTAAACTATCCTGAATATCTTCTACAACTGATTTTACGTCTCTTCCCCTAATATTAATCCCTACATACGTTCTTCTGTTCGTATTATCGCGACTTATCTGCATAGGTCCTGGTTCATACCCTATAGCTGCAACCTCGCGAAGAGGAATCTGAGCCCCATTAGGTAAGTCAATAAACAGATTCTGAATATCACTTAAATCTTCTCTATTCTCTTTTTGGAGGCGTACCACCAAATCAAATCGTTTTTCGCCTTCAAAAATTACTCCTGCCTGCCCTCCTGCAAATGCTACCTGTATCAGGGTATTAAGCTCACGTATACTTAGACCATATTGCGCTACTTTATTACGATTATAATTAATCGTAATCTGTGGGAGCCCATCTGTAGCTTCTACTTTCATGTCTGCTACTCCAGGAATCTTTGCTATGATTTCTCCTATTTCTTCTGCCTTAGCGGTCAGTACTTGCAGATCTTCTCCAAATAGTTTGATCGCTACATCTTCTCTTACCCCTGTAAGCAGCTCATTAAAGCGCATCTCTATAGGTTGAGTAAACTCAAAATTTACTCCTGGTAGTATGCTAACTTCTTTTTTTATTTTCTCTATTAATTCGTCTTTTGAATCTGCCGACACCCATTCATTAGCAGGTTTTAAAATAACAAATACATCTGCAATATCCATAGGCATAGGGTCTGTGGGAACATCTGCTACCCCTATCCTACTGATAACAGATTGTACTTCAGGAAATTTTGTTTTAATAATACCTTCTACCCTAGTTGTAGTTTGTATGGTTTCTGAAAGAGAACTCCCTGGCTTTAACATCGCATGAAAGGCTATATCTCCTTCATCAAGTTCAGGAATAAACTCCCCACCCATATTTATAAAAGTAACTATTGCCAAAACAAAAAAACCTAAGGTAACGATCACAATAATTCTTCCTTTTTCTAGAGACCATATCAAAAGAGATTCATACTTCTGCTCAACCCAGTTTACAAATTGATCTCCAAACGATTTTTTTTCGTTAGCAGGAACTTTTAGAAAAACAGATGAAATCATAGGTACATACGTTAAACAAAGCACCATGGCTCCAATCATGGCAAAAATAAATGTCAACGCCATCGGCTGAAACATTTTACCTTCTACACCTTCTAAAGCAAGAATCGGTAAGAATACAATGAGTATAATCAACTGACCGAAAAATGCAGTATTCATCATTTTTTTTGAAGCTTTCTGTACTATTTCATTTTTTATTTTTCCACTTAAAACTTTTTTCTTTACTACATATCTGTGCATTGAAAAAACGGTAGCTTCGACAATAATAACCGCTCCATCTACTATAATACCAAAATCTATTGCTCCAAGACTCATCAAATTCGCCCATACATCAAAAAAATTCATTAATATAAAAGCAAAAAGAAGAGATAATGGAATGGTAGATGCAACAATCAGTCCTCCTCTCCAATTTCCTAGTAATAGTACTAAAACAAAAATCACAATTAGCCCTCCTTCCAAGAGGTTTCCCATTACCGTTCCAGTTGTTTTCTGAATAAGAGTACTGCGATCAAGAAAGGGTTGTATGGTAATTCCTTTTGGTAAGGATTTCTGAATTTGTTTTATACGTATAGTAACATTCTTAATTACCTCATTAGCGTTTGCTCCTTTAAGCATTAATACCATTCCTCCTACGGCTTCTCCCTTACCATCTTTGGTCAATGCTCCATAACGGATCGCATTTCCTATACTAACAGTACCTACATCTTTTATTTTTACGGGAATGCCGTTCATGGTCTTTACGACCATATTCTCAATATCTTTTACAGATCTCGCCAAGCCTTCTCCACGTATAAAATTGGCCTGATGATTTCTTTCGATGTAAGCACCTCCGGTATTTTGGTTATTATTTTCCAGCGTAGCAAATACTTCTGAAATAGTAATACCTATCGCCCGAAGATCATTAGGATCCACTGCAACTTCATATTGCTTAATAGCACCTCCAAAAGCATTTATTTCTACCACACCGGGAACCATTGCCATCTGTCTGCGTACAATCCAATCTTGTATGGAACGTAGTTGGGTCTTAGTATATATCTCTTTATATTCATCATCAACCTCCAACGTATACTGGTATATTTCTCCTAAACCTGTAGAAATAGGTCCCATAAAGGGTTTTCCGAATCCTAAAGGTATTTTTGCTTGTACTTCTGGTAATTTTTCTGCGACAAGCTGTCTTGGCAGATAGGTTCCTGTTTTGTCATCAAAAACAATTGTAACCACAGATAGTCCAAAACGGGAAATAGATCTTATTTCCTGAACGTCAGGAAGATTGCTCATCGCAACTTCGATAGGATACGTTACAAATTGTTCAATATCTTCTGTCCCGAGATTAGGAGATTGAGTAATGACCTGTACCTGATTATTCGTTATATCCGGAACCGCATCCAAAGGAATCTGGGCTGTACTCCAGATACCAGTAATAATAAGTCCCAGCGTGAATAACCCAATTATAAATTTATTATTGATTGAGAAATCAATGATTTTATTAATCATAAATTATAGTTTATTCAGTTAAAAAAATAGATTGTAGTTTCTCTATTAATATAAAAACATACAAAATATTACCTATAAACAGAAGTCTGTATAGGAACTATTATTCATGTTAAAATATTAAAACTGAATCAGGCTTTGGGTGGTTGCAGTATTAACTTATGATAGTCATGTCCAATTTTATCAAAATGCATTGAAGATTGTTGTATAACAGTTGGCTCAATAGGCACGAATGCAATTAATCGAAAATCAATAGTATGTGCCTGACAACAATGACAATAACAAAAAGGAGAACAAAGATCATCTGTATCGTGATGATGACCACTATCAGTTTCCTCGCATATTTCTATATCAAAAATTTCAGATGCACAGAACACATCATTACAGGGGACAAAATTAAGTCCTAGAAAATAAATTGTTAGTATGATAATTCTCATTTTCACAGTACAAATATAGTAGAATTATTTTGCAATTAAATCACAAAACAGATCATTTAAATAATGAACTCATCTTGAGAAATGCTTTGACCTGAAAAATTTACATTTTACATGCTAATTTTGTTTTTTCTACCGTAAATGGCTATGATGAAAAAAAATACGTCCATATAGCACAAAAGCCAAACTTTTCGTTTGAAAACCACTACGCAAGATGAGTTCAGTAGAAGACAGTAAATCTGTAGTTGTAAAAAGTATTTTTTTACGAAATATAGTAAAGAAATTAACCCAGCAGAAGGTTATATTTCTTTTAAAAACAAAAAGATAAAATGAGAGTTTATTGCATAAATTATAAAAGCCTAATCGGATAGATCGGACTTTTATATCATTTCTGTTTTACAATTATTTATCAAAACTAGTTCTTTTTTGTTGATACTTCAACGTAAAAAGAGTACCTAGAATAAATCGTGCTTTAATTTTCTTTTTATATCCAAGTAAAAAATATAATTTCTAGGTACAGATGTTAACACCAGAAATAGAAACTATATTTTGGGATACTTAAAATTTACTTCTATCCATTTTTACCTAGCATTCCTCCTTTAATAAGTTCACAGGCTGGTTCATTACCTAACCAAATTTTAAACAAAGCATATTTAAAATCTCTTCCTTCAATATAGCCAACTTCTTCTCCATTTTTAAAAGTTCGAACACCTTTTCCTTTTATATATACCAGATCGAAATAATCATTAATCTGAGTTGGTACTGCAAACAATTCCAGAAATTTATCAATTCTGGTATCAAGTGCTTGTGTATTGCCAAACATAGCATCATCAAAACCTTTTCTAAATACTTTCTGCATTCTTTTGTTCGTCACCTTTTTAGAAATAATATTCAACCGAATAGCCATACTTTCATCTGTATCAAGGACTTTTCTGTCATCTTTATACTTATTAACAGTATACAATCCCCCAGAATAAGTTTCTACTCCGAATACCTTACGAACTCCTGCTCCATTCAATGTAAGTTCTTCTCCTTCAAAAGTTACTTTGTAAGGAATAACTGCGTCTCCAACTCTAATTTGAGCTGTCATCATCGTTGTAATAACCAATAAGATAGATAGAGTAATTATATTTTTCATTGTTTAGTTTTTTTTAATTTACAAAAGTTTAGTTGACCTATTATAAAAAAACTAACAAAAAAAAATGTTAAAATTTATAAAACACTTATTTTAGAAAACATCTGATATCATACTTTGATCCATTTTTGTGTTCTATACAAAAATGCTATATACCCTCTTACATTCAACACTTTTGGATGATCTCGATCAATCCATATCTTACATCGATATACCTTTCCATTTTCTGGATCCGTGATAGTCCCATCCTCATACACATCTCCATTTTTTTGTAATTCTTTAACAATTACCATTCCTTCAATTGGTTGATTGTAATCAGAACCGCTACACTTTGAACAGCGCTTATTTCTATCGGGTTCTGTCAATATTTTATAAATTTTACCAAATACTTTATCGCCTTTCTTATAAATCTCTACAATAGAACGTGGTTCTCCTGTGGTATCATCAATAGTTTTCCACTTGCCTATAATATCATGTTGCTGTGCATTTACTATGCAAAAAAATAACAAAAAAGGAATAATAAAAATTTTAGAAATATTCATATATTTTTTATGATTTTATAATTGATACGATTTATAACTAAAAATTTCGCATATTCATCGTTTCTTTTTCCTTTCTACTTCGTTTAAAAAATAAACCGTAGCTATAGCTATGCTTGATTTTTTTGCCTTACATAAAGAAAAAATAATTCAATGAATTTATACGAATTTTTTAATCACAAATCGTATGATACTCATCTTGAATTTAGATTATCAAGATAGAAAATATGATAAAAACAAAAAAGCTATCCTTATCCGGATAGCTTTTTAATATATTTCAAGTGAAAAACTATTGTAACCCTAGCATCCCATTTTTAATTTCTTCACTAGCTGGCTCGTCTCCTAACCAAATCTTAAACAATGCATATTTAAAATCACGTCCTTCTATAATCCCGAGCTCTTTGCCATTTTTGATTGCCTTTACTCCTTTATCTTTTATGTATATAATATCAAAAACATCATTCTTCACAATAGGTTCGCTAAAAAATTTGATAAATTCATTAATCCTTTTGTCCAATGCTTTTGTATTTCCAAAAGTTGCTTTGTAAAAACCATCTCGTACGGCTTTTATCATTTTCTTTTGTGTCACAAAACCTGATACTATATTTAGTTTTATAGCCATGGTTTCATCTGCATCCAAGATTGCCCTAGGATCCTTACTCTTATTTTGTAAATAAAGACCTCCAGCATATAAATCAATCCAAAGCATTTCTCTCATACCTGCCCCATTTAATTTTAGGTCTGTACCCCCAAAATTTTCTTCATACGGTAAGACAGCCTTACCTACTCTAATTTGGGCAGTGATAGTAGTTAACGAAATAAACGCTACTATAAATAAAAAATATTTTTTCATTCGTTATAAAAGTGTTAATTGAGATGTATATTTAGGTTAATTATAATCTCATTTTTTTGCAAATGTACTGTTTTTTTCCTATGCTTGCATAGTATTTTTCCAAAAAATATATAGAAATAGTGTTTTTAAACGTTAAAAATACACTTTTTAACCTACTAAGAACCCAGCATTTCGTTTTTCAAGCCTTTATCGGCTGGTTTGTTTCCAATCCAAATATTAAATAATGCCTTTTTAAAATCTAATCCTTCTACATATCCTTTTTCTACTCCATCTTTATAGATAATACTTCCTTTTCCCTTTACATATACTATGTCATAAATTTGACCTTCTTCAATTTCTTCTTTAATAAATCCAACAAACATATTTATTCTTTTATCGAGTGAAGCAGTATTATTATTGGTAGATTTCTCAAAGCCTTCTTTTAATGCTGAAACCATTTTACTTCTAGACATCATACCTGATAGGATATGTAATTTTATTGCCATGGTTTCATCTGCCTGTGCTATATCACTTGCATTTGAGCTTTTTTTCTGGAGGTACAATCCTCCTGCATATATGTCAAAAAAGAACTTCTCTCTCAACCCTGCTCCATTAATAACCAAGTTTTCTTCATTAAAGGTTACTTGATTTGGCAATATAGCATCCCCCACTTTGGTTTGTGCATGCATTGCTGTTGTAATTACCAAAAGAATAAATAATAGATTTAGTTTTTTCATTTTTCTTAAATTAATCTGTTTTTTGTTGTTAAATATATTAAAAATTCCTTCTTAATTTAATAAGAGACGCATTTAATTCAAAACCTAATAGTAGTAAATTTGCATTAAGCCATATATATAACATCAATATTAACATTGCCCCTATAGAACCATATAATTTATTATAGTTAGAAAAATTATCTATGTATATACCAAATAAATAGGTGGTAATCATAATAAGAATCGTAGTCATGAATGCCCCTGGAGAGAGAAACCTATTCATTTTCCCTTCTGTAGTACCAAAATAAAACAAGGTTGCTATCACCAGAAAAATCATTAAAACAAATAATCCAAATTTTCCAAATTTTAACCAAAATATAGTATTATCCACTACGCCCATTTCTCCTAAATTATCCAATAAATATGTGAAATATAGGGTAACTATAATTGTAATTAACAATAAGCATGCCACAATTATTGATACTCCTAATGCCACTATATATTGTTTTACAAAATTACGATTTAAGGTAACATGATAAGAGTACTCAAAACCTGAAAAAACCGCATTAATACCATTAGTCATTAAAAACAAGGAAAGTATAAAAACAGTAGATAACAGTCCTCCTCTGGGGTTGGATGAAATATCGTTATATATTTCTTCAAAAAATTGTTTGGATTGATTTGGCAAAGCAGAATCAATAAATTCATAAAATCTCACATCAAATTTATCTATAGGAACATATGGAATTAAGTTTAAAAGAAACAACAAAAATGGAAACAGAGACAAAAAGAAACTCCAGGATATAGCACTAGCTCTAGCAGAAAATGTTCCTTTAATAATACCAATGGTATAAATCTCTATTAAATCGTAAATGGATAACCCTTCAAACCCGGGAAGGATAATTTTTTTTCCAAGTTTTACAACAATATTTAATATCGGAATTTTGGCGAGTCTATCTTCAATTGGTTTTGACATATATTATACCGCTTTCAGGCTCAAATCTAAATTATAAATAGAATGTGTTAATGCACCACTACTAATATAATTCACTCCGCACTCTGCATATGCACGTATCGTTTCTTCATTGATGCCACCACTCGATTCTGTTAAACAACTATTGCCTATAAGCTCCACTGCTTTGCGGGTATCTTTATAATCAAAGTTATCAATTAGTATACGATATACTCCTGAAGTTTGCAGTATTTCTCTTATCTCTTCAAGATTACGAGCTTCTACAATAATTTTTAAATCTTTTTGGGTATCTGTCAAATACTTTTTTGTTTTCTCAATGGCTTTGGTAATCCCTCCTGCAAAATCGATGTGATTATCCTTAAGCATAATCATATCATATAAGGCAAACCTATGATTTTCTCCTCCTCCTATTTTTACTGCCCATTTTTCTAAAGCTCTAATGCCAGGGGTTGTTTTTCTTGTGTCAAGAATTTTGGTTCCTGTTCCTTCCAATAATTGCACAAAATGATTCGTCTTAGTAGCAATTGCACTCATACGCTGCATTGCATTCAATACCAATCGTTCTGCTTTTAATATAGATTGAGAGTTCCCCGAAATATAAAATGCTACATCCCCATAAACTACCTTGGTACCATCTTCTAACAATATTTCTATGTCTAGAGTTGGATCCACGTAATTAAAAACTTTTTTGGCAAAATCAATTCCTGCCAGTATCCCTTTGTCTTTTACCAGTAATTTGGCTTTACCAGTGGTTGTATCTGGAATACACGCTAATGAACTATGATCTCCATCACCTACATCTTCTCTAATCGCATTAGCTATTATTAAATCAACTTCTTTATCAAATTGAGCTTTTGTAATCATATTGAATGGTTATTTTTGCTAAAGTAAAAAAAGAAGTCGGAAATTTACTTCTTCGGCGTTTTTTTAAGTCAATCTGCTGTATGAAAGCTTAAAACAAATAAAATGACCATCAAGTTAATTGCCGTTGGCAAAACAGATCATAAACTATTAGAAAATCTTATAAATGATTATGTAAAGAGGCTCGGTTTTTATATCAAGTTTACTTTTGAAATTATCCCGGATATTAAGAATACTAAAAATCTTAGTGAAGTTGAGCAAAAAAGTAAGGAAGGGAAACTTATTTTAGACAAAATAAATACGGCTGATGTATTAATTCTATTAGATGAAAATGGTAAACAATATGATTCTGTTTCTTTTTCTGAAGTACTGCAGAAATATATGAATAGTGGTCTAAAACAATTGGTTTTTGTTATTGGAGGACCTTATGGATTTAGTCCTGATGTCTACAATCGCTCGAATACGAAACTCTCATTATCAAAAATGACATTTTCACATCAAATGATTCGATTATTTTTTATCGAGCAATTATACCGCGGGTTTACCATTTTAAGAAATGAGCCTTATCATCATAGATAATATCAATTCTGACCAAGCGCTATATAGTTTTGACTGTGATTCTAACAAAAAAAATATAAAAAACTAAAAAACTACTACTGATTAAAAGCACAGTAGTAGTTTTTTAACTTTCTAAGTATATTATTCTACAACGATTCTTTGTTGTTTATCAATAGTACCTCCCTTAATATGAACGATATAAATCCCTTTTGACAAATCTTGAGTTTTTATCGTTTTATCTAACATCTTTCCATAAAATTGTCTAAATACTTCCTGACCTTTTAAATTGGTAATAGTTACCTGAATATTTTCTATTTCCTTTTTAAAATTAAAGTTTAGTATTCCATCTTTTACAGGATTAGGGTAAAAAGTTACTCCAGTTTCTTCTGTTAAAGATTCTTCCTGCTCAGGAGAAAAATCGCGTCCAAAATTTCCCAATATATTAACTCTAAACTTTTCCCACTCTCCAACAGAAGTTCTATTACATATCATCGGTAAAGTTCCATTTTGTGAGCTTACATATTTGTTGTTATTACCTTTAAAAGAAATCTGACCATTTCCTGAATCAATTACAGTAAACTTCTCCCATGACCCGATAGAAGATCTGTTACTATTCATAAAGAAATTTCCATTTTCTGAACTTATGTATTTGTTATTATTATCTAAAAGAGCAATCATATCATTTCCAGCATCAACTACTGTAAATTTTTCCCACTCTCCAACAGAAGTTCTAAGACAAGTCATTGGTAAAATCCCATTCTCTGAACTTACAAACTTGTCGTTATTACCTTTTAGAGTTATTATAGAACCAATTGGAAGAATATCCTCTGTTCCTGATATGCAATCTGCCGGAGTGCTAAACTGTACTCCTGTATCAAAATCCTGATCGACGTTAATAGGTACATCATTTATTACCAATTGTTCTCCAATATCAGACGTAATCCTTAAACTCATCGGAGATTCTATCCCAGTTGGCTCGATAAAAAAGTTATATAATTCTCTGTTTACATTTACCCAGCTACCATTCTTTAAATATTCCATTTTAGACATCCCTCTTTTGATATCTCTAAACTGTATTGCTGTCCAGTAGATACTAGATCCAGTTTTAAAATTAATTTTAATAGTGTTATTGGACAATGGACAAGGAACATATTTCCAACTAATAGGTACTATACCATCTATTGGGTTTGCTATCATAGCAAAAGCTTCTTGTGAGAGGTTTACATCCCCTTCTTTACACTCTGGACATCTATCCACTACTTTTACAATAGCACTACCACTAGACCCTGTTACCTCCAGACAAGCTCCGCAAGCATTACTCCCATCATAATCTACGGTATTTAAGGCTGCATGCATAAAATCATCAATCGCTACTGGTAAAGAACAATTACCCCCGGAGCTGCCTGATACTCCTCCATAAAAGGTAGCTTCTCCATTTTTTATTCCATCGTTACACTGGGCAATCGAATTGTAAAAAAATAGGCAAAAGACACAAAAAATAGCATTAATAGTTCTCATAATTTAATTGGTTTTAAAAGATTATATAAATAAAAACAATAAAATAATTAAATACCCTATTACACCATTTAATAAAGTCTCCCCGCTTAACTTACAAATCACTAGTTATAAATTTATTAACCCGCATATTACATTAATTAAAAATTTCAAGCAGACCTCTACGAATTCTATAATTCAAAAATAATTATCACAAACAAAAGAATATTTATACGTCAATATTCTATGTTCAAACCATTAAATCACAACTTGTCATTACCAATACCATATTTTAATTTTTACTACTGAATCATTAATCAATATTGTATAAAAATCTCGTCTCAATTCATTATAAATAATGAACAATTTTCTAATACTACGCAACATATTGAACAAATTAAAATGTAGGAGATTCATGTACAATCACAACTCGCAAATTTATTAGATATATTTCTAAAAAAAATAGTCTAATTTCCAGAATATTGTTCATTCCAATTCTTCTAATAGTAATGAACTCATCTTGGCTTTTTATTTTTAACATAAAATGAGATAAAATTTGTACAGATGATACATTTTTTTGAAAAGCATCGCCTAACTACGCCTGAAAAAAATAAGGAAATATGAGTCAATTTTATCCATTTTTCAGGAAATAGAGAAAGTAAAAATGAGTCCAATTTCTAAAAGAATCAAAAAAACACCCTCCAGAGAATTACGCTGAGGTTATTAATAGTTGAACTCAAAAAAAATTACCTTATTGATGTGACTTATATTTTTATTTTTTAGCCTCTAGTTTCTCTAATCTTGATTGCAATTCTAGAAACTTTTTATTTTGCAATTTTAATTTTTCAATTTCTTTATGCTGCTGTATTGTATACAAAGTCAATTCTTCAATCTTCTGAAGTAGTTTAGCGTTCATCTTTCCCAAAAAGATTCCATTTTTCTCAACTTCAACGGCACTTGGAATATCTTTTAAATGCCCTTTTTCTTTTATATGATTTTCTACTTCTGCAAGCGTAGGTAATTCATAGTCCTTGTAAAAGACAAAATCAGACCAACCTGTCTCCACCTTAATCTCTTTTGCTCTTATATTACCATTCACAGCTAGTTTCCACGAACCGGGAGATAATGTACCTATACCAACATTACCATTATCTCTAATCAATAATTTTACTTCATTTGATGAATTTCTAAACTCTAATTGCCCATAACCAGACCAAATTCTAAAATCTGCCGGATTACTTCCTTTTCTGGTCAATCTTAAGTTTGCATAACTATTTTCGTTCTCTATCGTCAATTTATCACTGGGCATAATGGTTCCTAACCCTAAATTTCCATTATCATCCAAAGATAATTTTACTTCATTTAATGAATTTCTAAACTCTAGCTGCCCATAACCAGACCAAATTCTAAAATCTGCCGGATTGCTTCCCTTTCTTGTTAATCTTAAGTTTGCATAACTATTTTCACTCTCTATTGTTAATTTATCACTGGGTGTGAGAGTTCCGACACCAACATTTCCTGTTGATTCTAGCCTATTTTGAGCACTTAATCCAAAAGTAACTCCGAATCCAATCAATAAAAGTATTTTTTTCATTTCTGTTTATTTATCATTTCTAATTAATGTCATAAGTATTTAAAATGTTACCCTACTTTTTATATTTTTTTTCAAATATCCCTTAATTATTCAATTCTAACCTAAAAAATATCTATTCAAATTTGTTACCTGTTTTTGTACTTCAAAAAAATGTTTCTTTTCATTTCAGTATTTTTAAAGCAGAATTGGTAGTATTCTACACAATAAACTTTATTCCTAAAGAATGAGTCAAAAACGAATAATACTGCCAAATTTTATCCATCAACAACAATTGACTCATACGGTTTAGAAAAGATTAATTATTACATTTGCGGACTAATTGATTTAATCCTTTTTATGTATCCATTCTTAAAGCTTATCAAATTTGATAACCTATTCCTTATCGCTATTGCACAGTTATGTGTGAAATATGGTCTTTTTGACCCTTTTGGTATCGATATTACTTTAAATGGTTTCGGGATTACCCTATTGGTATTGTCTACTATATGCATTACTGCTGCCGGAAATATTGGTATCGAAATTTACACCTCTGAGCATACTAATGGCTTACTAAATGGGGTTATTTCAGAAAAAGCTGCTAATCTATGGTTTATTATATTCAATGTTATTGGAGTATTGATCGGGTTTTATATGAGTAATTTAATTGGCAGACCTGGTTTTGTTGCTTTATTTATAATTATTTCTGGAGTATTCTATATATATGCCTCTTATCTGAAAGAAATAATAATTCTAAAAAATCTGATTATAGGAGTACTCATAGCTTTAAGTCTCATTGTAATTCCTATTTTTGACTTATTACCTGCCATAACAGACAAAAACAGAGCTTCTCAAACCGTATTTTTTTCTATCGTAATGGATTATGCAATATTCGCATTCATTATTACTGTCATAAGAGAGATTACTAAAGATTGCATCACCATGGATAAAGACCATAATGCAGGGTTAAACACGATTCCAATTACGCTGGGAAAAGACCGAACGGTAAAACTTATAAGCGGATTAATTATTATTCCTCTGGGATTTGTTATTTATTACATCTACACCTATCTCTTTAGCAATACCATAGCTGTTATTTCGGTTTTAGGATTTATAATTGCGCCCTTGTTACTATTTATGTTTAAAAGCTGGAACGCAGAAACTAATAAGCACTTTAATATACTTAGTGTTATTCTTAAAATTGTATTATTTACGGCTTCGCTATCATTATTACTATACCAATTTATTTTAAAATAAACTATGCTAAAAGAAGTACTTAAAGATTATAATCTTATACTTGCATCCGGATCACCTAGAAGACAGCAATTCTTTAAAGACTTAGGCTTGAATTTTACAATTCGGCTAAAAGAAATTGATGAAATCTATCCTGACAACTTACAAGCTGAAGAAATATCAGATTATCTTGCCAAATTAAAATCAGACGCTTTTACCTCTCTAAAATCAAATGATATTTTGGTAACTAGCGATACTATTGTATGGCATAAAGATAAAGCTATAGGAAAGCCAAAATCTCACGCGCAAGCTAAACATATGATAGCCTCTCTATCTGGTGACACCCATCAGGTAATTACCTCAGTATGTTTTAAAACAATCAATACAACTAGGATTATTAATCAAAAAACCGAGGTCACATTTAAAGAACTTACTCAGGAAGAAATAACATACTATGTAGATAATTTTTCTCCATTAGATAAGGCCGGAGCGTATGGGATTCAGGAATGGATTGGTTATATTGGTATTACTCATATTGATGGCAGTTATTTTAATGTAATGGGATTGCCTGTTCAACTTGTTTATGATACGTTAATTGAAATTGTAAAATCATAGCCTTATATCCAACCTAAAATACTGTAGGTTGGATATAAGACTATTGAATATTAAACGTTAACAAGATTAGAAAATACCCCCGTTATTACAATTTTCTGCTATCAAACTAATTGACCTTGCAGTACTGATCAGACCACTCGCACTAACTGCTTTGACTGAAACAATATATTCTCCTGGTTGATTCACTTCGACTAATGCTGTAGCTGGATGAACTGGACTTTTTTCTAGTTTAATACCAAAACCTGATGGACTGATTGTCCATATATAATCTACTGCACATTCAACATTAGATACCCAGAGTGCATTTGATACGGTATTAGTACAAAAATCGCCATTATTAGGTCTTGATCCCAAAAATATATCAAAAGTTATTGCTCCTGGTCTGGCGGGTGCAGTATTTGGAGGGCATTCTACTACTCCGCAGGAACTTAATTCTAATATTGAAGTACAATTTCCTACTATTACTTGTATTTCTCCACCTCTAAATTGACTAGTAAACCTTATAGTAACAAAATTACTTGTGGCAGAGCCAATAATAAAAACTCCATTACCACTTCTTATTGACCAACGGATTGCTGCTCCATCACCAAAAGAATGTCTAACCGAATATTCTCTATCACCTGTAAAGCATACAGGGTCTGGTGATCCAACTATTCTAGTGCATTCAGGATCACTAATAGTTTTTTCAATATTGATATTATTATTGGATAATTCGATCTCATTTTCTTCAACTAGCTCATATTCATTTACCTCACAAGAAATGAATATTGAAATAAGAAAAAGAATCCCTAAAGATTTAAAAAAAGTTTTCATAATAATACATTTTTAAAAGTTATTTTATAAATCGACAATTATTTTTAAGTCAATTCTTCAATAATTAATGTCTTTACTATCGGATTTGTTACCTCTAAAATGCATCAAACCTTTTTTTAAAAGCAGAATTATTTAAGAAACAGTCGTTACCAAAACGTTAATTGAAATTGCCAGCTCATAGCTTTATTGTAATTTGCCATGTTAAAGATTTTAAAAAAATTATAGTATGAAAAAGTCACTGCTATTATTTGGAATATTAGGCATATTAGTAATTATTGCTTGTAGTAATATAAAAGCGGATAAAGCAATCAAAACTACTACCGAAAAACCTGTGCAAATCAAAAAACCTGCTAAAGAGCTTTCTGAAGATTTCAAAAAATATTGGTACTCAGGTACTGCAGAAATAACGTCATATCAGCTTGAGCAAGCCAGATATGGAGAAATTAGAAAAGGAAAAACTGTACTTATCTATGTCACAGAAGATTTTTTGTCCAGAGAACAGGTAAAAGCAGACGATCAAAATGATACAAATATCCCTGTGCTTAAACTCAATGCCACTAAAAAATTTAATACGGGCATTTATCCGTACTCAATTATGCAAAGTACATTTTATCCTGTATCAGATAATCAACATGCACTTAAGATTTCGAGCTCTATGCAAGAATGGTGCGGACACGTATATGCACAGCTAAACAATCGTGAACAATATGAAATATTGTCTCACTCCTATTTTCAAGGAGAAGCGGATCAGGAATTTAGTCTGAACAAAACTATCCTAGAAAATGAACTGTGGACAAAAATAAGAATTGATCCAGATAATTTACCCAAGGGAAATATAGAGATTATACCTTCTTTTGAATATTGCAGGCTTAGACATAAAGAAATTAAAGCATATAGTGCCATAGCCAACTTACAGAACGAAAATGATTTTTATACATATACCATTGAATATCCAACTCTAAGCAGAACAATAAATATTACCTTCAATAAAACTTTTCCCTATGAAATCGAAAGTTGGAGTGAAACATTCAAAAGTGGTTTTGGAGCTAGTGCTAAAGAATTAACTACAAAAGCTATTAAAATTAAAAGAATTAAATCACCGTATTGGGGTAAAAACAGTAATCATGATGAAGTTCTTAGAGAGGAATTAGGCTTAAAATAAAAATGGACTACCCTAAATTGAAATAAAACATAAAAAAACACTAATCATACCGAACATGAAAAAGCTATCAGAACAAGAAATACAGGAACGTCTAAAAAGTATTGATGGATGGGAATATCAAGATAACGCAATACATACAACCTTTGAATTTAATGATTTTAAAGATGCTTTTTCTGTAATGGCACGCATCGCTTTTGAGGCTGAAGCACAGCAACATCACCCCGATTGGGCTAATGTTTACAATAAACTAGCAATCAGCTTGTCAACTCACGATGCAGGAGGTGTTACAGAAATTGATTTTGCACTTGCCAAGACAATTGATGAAATCATCGTAGGAGATTCTTAAATTCATTCTCATTGAGTTTGTTAAAAAAAACCATTCTACTTATGTTTGTATTTTAGATCTTAAAATTATATTATGGGAAGAGCTTTTGAATTCAGAAAAGCACGTAAAATGAAACGCTGGTCGGCAATGGCCAAAGCATTTACGAGAATAGGTAAAGACATTGTAATGGCTGTAAAAGAAGGAGGACCTGATCCTGCTTCTAATTCCAGACTAAGAGCAGTTATACAAAATGCTAAGTCTGTGAATATGCCAAAGGATAATGTAGAGCGTGCTATCAAAAAAGCTTCGGATAAAGATCAGGGAGATTATAAAGAAGTGTTGTTTGAAGGTTACGCTCCCCACGGTATTGCAATTCTGGTAGAAACAGCTACGGATAATAATAACAGAACTGTAGCAAATATCAGATCGTATTTTAATAAATGTGATGGAAATCTCGGTACATCGGGCTCGGTAGAATTTATGTTTGATCATACCTGTAATTTCAGAATCAATGGTGAAGGTCTTGATCCAGAAGAATTAGAACTCGAGTTTATTGATTTTGGAGCAGAAGAAGTTTTTCAGGATGATGATGGTATATTAATATATGCGCCTTTCGAGAGTTTTGGTGCTATCCAGAAAGAGCTAGAAAGCAGAAGTATCGAAATTCTATCCTCCGGTTTTGAACGTATCCCGCAAGTCACTAAAAAAATATCTGCAGAACAAGCTGCCGATGTAGAGAAGTTATTAGAAAAGATTGAAGAAGATGATGATGTTCAAAATGTATATCATACGATGGAAGAATCTTTTTCTGAGAGCTAAAAAACAAAATAATTGTAATTATTAAAGAGATTACCTTAATAAGGTAATCTTTTTTTGTTATGTTTATTGTAATGTTTCGACAGAAATAAAAATTAGCACTACTATGAAGCAACTGATTTTCATTGCCTTATTCTCTATTAGTTTATTTTCTTATTCCCAACAGCACATGAATAATGATGTCCTTGGTGAAATTATAACTAAAAATGCAGATACCCTTGGTGGAGTGACTGGTAACTGGCAATTCGTGTATAAAGAAGTACCGATGCTTTGTATCACTGATGCTACTAATAATCGCATGCGAATTATTGCACCTATTACAGATTCCGGGAATTTGGATAAAGATTTATTGTTAGATTCTTTGACAGCTAATTTTCACTCTGCACTGGATGTTAAATATGCTATATCTAATGGGATTCTATGGTCTGCATATGTTCACCCTTTAAAAGAGCTCACTCCGGAACAAGTAGAAAGCGCAATTTCGCAAGTATATTTGGCTACTAAAACTTTTGGAACTACCTTTTCCAGTACTGAATTAATTTTTGGAGGAGGAAATGTTGAAGAAAAAACCAAAGAGAAAGAAGAAAAGCAAGAGATTAAGGAAGAAAATACACGAAAATTCTAAGTATCTGGAGTAAAACTATATTCTGGAATTTTTCCTTTTACATCCTTAAAAAAACTATACATGAATTGAAGATCTTGTTCAATATCATCTGTTGGATAAAACGGTGCTGAAATTACGTTTTGCTTTTTCCCAAAGTCGAATGTTACCATAATAATGGGGACATTGGCTGCTTTTGCTATATAATAAAATCCGGTTTTCCAAGATGATACTTTCTTTCTGGTCCCTTCTGGCGCCAATGTAAGTCTAAGTTCGTTTCTTTTCTCAAACTCTTTAGCTATTGCATCTACCTTATTCTGACCCGAAGTTCTATCTAGCGGTATACCTCCTACTCTTTTAAAATACCATCCTAACGGCCATCTAAATAGTTCTTTCTTGCCCATAAAACTAATCTTAATATCATCTACCTGACGAATCAACAGTCCCATATAAAAGTCATGCCAGCTTGTATGAGGTACAGCGATAACAACACACTTTTTTATATTTTCTTTGTCAAAATCGCCTATCATCTTCCATCCCAGAATCTTATGATAAATAAAAGATGAGAGTCGTTTCATAATAAACTTTAGATAATTTTTGAAAAGATAAAATTACAATGTACGATAAATTGCTTTAAGAATATCTGCGTTTATTTCATCTTGCCAGTTTTTACCCAATGCATTCTCCCATAATGGCACCAACCCAAGTGCTACAGATACCATTGTATCCAATTGCTCTTCTGTTACATTAGTGCAGACACCTGTAGGAAGATGAATATTATGAATCTCTTTCATTCTCTTAAATAGAGCCACTCCTTCAGGGTAGTATTTACCTAACTTATCAAATACTATACAATTACCTATCCCGTGTTTAGTGCCCAAAACATATGCAAGCCCATAACTCATAGCATGAGCAACTCCTACCTGAGAATAAGCAATGCTCATACCACCATGCCAAGAAGCCATCATTAGTTTTTCGCTAGCCTCCATCTTATCCAACGTATCTTCTAAAAAAATTTCTTTGCACAAATCAAAAGCCTTTTCGCCATAACTTTGGCTAAAAGCATTCAAAAAAGTACCATTTAACGATTCTATACAATGTATATAACAATCCATACCTGTATAAAACCATTGATCCTTAGGAACATTTATTGTCAATTCAGGATCTAATATTACCTGATCAAAAGGTGTAAAATCAGAATTAATACCCAGTTTACGTTCTGGACCTGTAAGCACTGTAGTGCGTGACACCTCTGCTCCTGTTCCCGAAATAGTTGGAATACCTACATGATATACTGATCTATTATGAACTAGATCCCATCCTTGATATTTAGTCGCACTTCCTGGATTATTAAGCATTATAGCTACTGCTTTTGCCAGATCCATAACAGATCCACCACCAATACCAATAATACCACTGGGTAAAAATGAAAATTCGTCTTTAATTTCAGAAACCAAAATATCTACTTGAGCCGTTTTTGGCTCTTCTTCTGTTGAGACATATACTATTTTGTCATTACCAGATAATTGTATTCTATTCTCAATAAATACCGTATTATTTTTAAAAACATCATCGATTAAATAAATAAACGGTGCTCCATTTTTGCGTTCAGGAGAAATAATTTCTTTCAATTGATCAAAAGAACCATTTCCAAATACTACTCTTGGTACCATCGGAAAATTCTTGTGAATAGATTGTTTTTTCTTCGTAATTGTAGCTTCTATATTCAAAAAAGTTTCCTTATTTATTATTTTTTTTGCTTTTTCCAAATCTTCCGGAGTATCTATTTCTACACCTTCGTGCTTCGTTTCTACCATTTTGATATTTTTACCATACTCCAGAAATCGTATACATTCGATTTTTTCTGAAGCTTCTAATGTCCTCATGGGTAAGTGGTAAAAATCTAATATCGCTTGTTTTCTAAACGCATAAATTCCCTTATGCTTATAATATGTATGATGTATTTTTTTATCTCTGGGATATGGTATAGGAGCACGAGAAAAATACAAAGCATAATTATCTCTATCTACAATTACTTTTACACTATTAGAATTCACGATATCATCCCAATCATTCATAGGAGTCATTAGGCTTGCTAAATCAATCCGATCTGCATCGTCTCCTTTAAAGACTTCTAGTACTTTCTCCAGACTTTCTCTCTCGGTAAATGGTTCATCTCCCTGGACATTTACAACAATGTCAATATCCATTTTTTCAACAGCCTCTGCTATTCTATCACTTCCGCAATCATGCTCTTTAACACTCATGATAGCTTTTCCACCATGAGAAGAAATTTCATCAAAAATGATTTCATTATCTGTAACCACATAAACATCATCAAATAGTGATGTACTAACAGCGGCTTCATACGTTCTTAGAATAACTGTTTTCCCACCTAGATCCTGCATCAACTTTCCAGGAAACCGAGATGCGGCATATCTCGCGGGAATCATCGCGATAGTTTTCAGCTTAGTTTTGTTCAAAATTGCTTGCTTTTTTGCAATGTCAAAAATAACTTTTTTATATCTATTTTCAAGAAGACCTTGAAAATAGTTTTTTATAAACTTTTCTTAATCCAAATAATATCAATACTACTAAAATAATTGCCAACGGGGCTAAAAAAATAGAAAGTACCGACATTATAGAAGCAGTACCTGTTTCAATAGTTGCTAGTAAAGGATTTGCTAATCCTCCTGTTGTAACTGTTGATGTTAATCTGGATGCACTCATAGTACTTTTTACAGTTGCAGCCGTACCTCCACCAGCAATGATAGCTAATGCCCAAGTAACTAAAGGGCTCACATCAACTAGCGTAGATACCATCACGGCAGTTCCTGCTATTGCTGCTAACGGAATTGCAATGGTATCAAGTAAATTGTCAAACCATGGAATGTAGTAAGCAAAAATCTCGATTATCGTTGCTATAGATAAAACGATTAAGGTTACAGTACTCCCTACCCACTGCCAATCAGAATTTAGTGGAATTACACCATAATATCCTGCTATGCTTACTGCTAACAATGGCAAAAACACTCTAAAACCGGCAGATGCTGCCAATCCTATACCCAAACAAATACTCAAAATAGTTTCTTGCATATTCTAAAACATATCAGTTTTCTGTAAAAAAATCATCTTTAAAACCAATAAGATATAATTTTTCTTTTGCGCGTGTAACTGCCGTATACAACCACCTTAAATAGTCTTTATTAATAACTCCGTCTGGAAGATATGGTTGCTCAATAAATACAGTATCCCATTGACCTCCTTGAGATTTATGGCAAGTAATTGCATAGGAAAATTTTACCTGTAACCCGTTAAAAAACTTATTATTCTTTACTCCAATAAATTTTTTATATTTTGATTTTTCATCTTCAAAATCTTTCATTACCTCTTGGTACAATTTGTTTGATTCCTCATAAGACAGTGAAGGTGTCTCTGATGTCAAGGTATCCAGTATCAATACAGTTTCTATATGTTTTTGATCAGGATAATCTACCATCGCCATCTTAACTTCAGCAAAACGAAAACCGTATAACTCCTTAATAGCATAAATTTCTAATATTTTAATTATATCGCCATTGGCAATAAAACCTGCCTCACTTTTAGTGTCTAACCAGAAATAATTATTTTTAACGACCATTAAATAATCGCCTGCAGAAAGTTCTTCTTCTTGAAAAAGTATTCTGGAACGAATTTGTTGATTATAAATATTAGCTCTTTTATTAGAACGCAAAATAATAACTGATTCTTCATGCCCTTTACTGGCATATGATTCATTGAGTGCGTCCATAATATCATGACCATCTACTAATCTGATAATATCTACATAATCTGAAATATCAAATTGAAAAGAATCATAGAACCCTTCATTTAAAATATCTCGTAACGATGTTGCGTTCATTAAAATCCCACTATTCTCTGCTTGCCTTACTACTTCGTCTAATTCGATCTGTGTTACATCTTTATGAAATCCCAGGGATAATGTATCTGGATCTAATGCAGGGCTTACTTCAAGTTTTACTGGTGGTAATTGGGCTGTATCTCCAATAAAAAGAATCTTACAGTTATGACCAGAATATACATATAGCATTAGATCATCTAATAATGATCCATTTTCGAATAGTTTATTATCACTCGGAGTGTCAGGAATCATAGACGCTTCATCAACAATAAAAATCGTATTTCTACTTTTATTTTGTTTTAGCTGAAAAGCCATCCCTCCATTAGTATTCTTTTTTGGATAATATATATTACGATGAATTGTCTGTGCCTGTCTCCCAGAATAATTACTAATCACCTTTGCAGCACGACCGGTTGGTGCTAATAAAACAAAATTTAATTTAGCTTTCCAAAGGTTTTTTACTAAAGTACCTATTAAAGTAGTCTTCCCTGTTCCTGCGTACCCTTTTAATAAAAAAAGGGAGTTTTTATCCTCAGACAGTATAAACTGAGATAGCTTTTGAAGCACAATATCCTGTTTTACAGTTGGTTCAAAAGGAAAATCGTCTTTTAAAAACTGATAAAATTCTGTTTCCCTCATGAAAAATCAATACCCATTAAATTCATATTCTGTTAATAAATCAAAGATAACAATGATTTTTTGGCTTTAAACTTTTACGATTAAAAAAAAATTGTAGATTTGCGTATACACTAATGTCTAAAAGCTAAATTATAAAATGAAAATTGTTCTTCAATTAGTTCTATGGGTAGTCATCGCAGCCTTAGGATACATGGTATATAATTCTATTATAGGTCCTGTAAAATTTAATAAAGAGAAAAAAGCACGCTACGCACTAGCTATTAAGAGTTTGAAAGATATCCGACAAGCAGAATTAGCTCATAAAACAGTTACTGGAAAATTTGAAAAGGATCCGACCAAGTTAATTACTTTTATAGATACTGCTAAGTTTACACTTACCCAGCGAAGAGATTCTAGTTTTATCAGGTTTAATAAAGTTTTGCAAATTGATGAACCTAGAGATACTGTGGTGGTTGATACTCTTGGCTATGCGTCTGTAAAAGATTCTTTGTTTAAAGGAACAGATCGTTATAAAAATATGATGACTGTACCTGTAAAAGGTAAGGATGCAAAATTTGAACTGGATGCTGGTTTTATCGATAAGAATGGGATCAGAATAAGTGTTTTTGAAGCTAAAGTATCTAAGGATATTCTGCTACATGATCTTGACAAAGACTTATTATATCAAGAAAAACAATTAGTATCTGTAGAAGGTGTCGATGGACCATATCTATCCGTAGGTTCTATGGCAGAGGTAAATACTACAGGTAATTGGCCTAAAACCTATGACTCAAACGATAAAAAAGAATAATATTTCAGAAATTACAAACTATATATTGTCCATTCAGGTAAGTCTGAATGGACTTTCTTTTTGTGTCCTAAATCAAGAAAATGAAGTTCTTGTGCTGGACTATGACAATTTTGGGATACAATTATCTCCGCAACAGGTACTTGACAAAATAAAATATACTCTTGACCACCATCCAAAACTAAAATATGAATTTAGTACTATCGAGATTATTTATCAAAATGATCTTTATACCTTTGTTCCCAAAGCCCTTTTTGACCCACAATTATTAAATGAATATCTTTCATATAACATAAAGATTCTGGATAGTGATTTTATTGCTTATGACGAATTAGAACAACATGATATTGTTACTGTTTATATTCCTTATACAAACATTAACAACTTCTTTTTTGAAACATTTGGTTCTTTTACATTCAAACATTCTTCAACTATATTAGTGGATAATATACTTACCAAAGAAAAAAATAATGAATCAATTTTAGTGTATTCACACATGAATTTCAAATATTTTGATTTGGTTGTTGTTAATAAGGGAAAATTAATATTAAGTAATTCATATATTTATGAAAACAAAGATGACTTTCTCTATTATTTGATGTTTACAGCAGAACAGCTTAGATTGAATCCCGAAGAATTTCAACTAATATTTTTAGGCAATATTTCTAAAAATAGTGACTATTATACCATTGCTGATAAGTATATTCGAAATATAAATTTTGGACATAGAAACCACACATATAAGCTACCAGAAACTATGCATACAATAGAACCACATCAACATTTTGTTTTACTAAGTCATTTTTAATATGCGCATTATTTCAGGAATATATAAAGGTAAAAGATTACAAGCCCCAAAAAAACTACCAGTTCGTCCTACCACAGATATGGCAAAGGAAGGCTTGTTTAATATTTTAAATAATCAGTATACCTTTTCTCAGACTTCATTATTAGATCTTTTTTCTGGAACAGGTAATATAAGTTATGAATTTGCATCTCGTGGATCAAATAAAATTACTGCTGTAGATTCTCATTATGCCTGTGTCAGTTATATAAAAAACACTGCTCAAGAACTTAATTTTGAAATAGAAACTATAAAAAGTGATGTCTATAATTACCTGGAGAAGGTAAAACAAAAATCAGATATAATTTTTGCAGACCCACCTTATGACTTTACCGCAACGCAGTTTAAAAAAATTGCAGAATTAGTTTTTCAAAATAATCTTCTTAATGAAGATGGAGTACTCATCATAGAACATTCTAAACATACAAAAATAGAAGATTCAAATCATTTTAGTCACTCCCGTAGATATGGAGGCTCTGTTTTTAGTTTTTTCGAAAAATAGTTATTATACAGTTACTATTTCGCAAACCGTTATTATATTTCTCCAATCCCCTTACAGTATCGTTATACCTCTAAACAAAACAGATGGTTCATTGTTATTGGTTATGCCGTTCTCAAATGAAATTATCTACTAATACGATTTACGGGTGAGAATTTCGTAAAAATAATGGCAAGGATTTTTCGCTAGATTGATGAATCAAATTAAAGAATAGCCATAGCTATTGTTTCATTTTATGAAGAAAATATAGTAGAAAAAGAATGTCATTAGATGCGAAATTTTTATTCGTAAATCGTATAATACTATCAATTTAATAAATTCTTAATCTTAGTAAAATAGCTCAGGGCAGGCCTACCAGGCATTTATTGAAAAAAAAATGATTTTGAAGCAAGCCTCCATCTAAACTCTCTATCATCGAGTAAATATAATATAGGGATTTACTGAGTAGAAAAAAATTAGCGTACTTTAAGCTAAAACCAGCTCAATTACATCCGGAAAAAAAGATTTGTAAACTTATTTTAAGTATAATTTATAAATACAAATAAGAAAGTTTAATACTACACTAATTAATAATAATCACTAAATAATAGTTTTTAATCATAAAAAAAGGCATTTAATCTGTTGTTTTTGTTATTTTTTAATATATTTGTTTACCCCAAAATTGAAATAGATAATGAAGAATTTTAAAATTCTCAAATATATATGTTTTATATATATGCATTTATTTTATGTCGTTGTATATACGCAACAATATGAGGAAATGTCATTTCATGAACTAAAGAGTGCAATCATACATACAGAAGAACATTTAAATTCAATAGGTAAAGCTAATGGTATTAGGATTATTGAATCAATAATTGATATCTCAGAAAAATTTAATTCTAAACAAGAATATTATTTAAAAGGGTATTCTTATAATTTTCTTGGAAAAATACACTTTTCAACCAAAGATCATAAAGAAGCACTTAAAAGTTATAAAATTGCAGAATTGTTTATAAAAGAGCTCAAAGACTCTCCAGAATTGACAATAGACATAAATAATAATATTGCTTTGGTTTACATAAATGGATTTAATAAACCTAGAAAAGCTCTTAAAAGAATAAAATATATACAGGATAATTTTAATGATTTAAATGAAAAAACTCAACATCTTATTGCATTAAACCTTGCAAATGTTTATATAAAAACAAAAGATTATAATGAAGCACATCATTTACTCGAAAAATGTGAAAAATATTTTATTAGTCGAAGACAATATATTTCAGAATTGGTTACTACGTACACTAGCTATGGAGATTATTATCATCACAAAAGCAAATACAACAAGGCCATAAAATATTATGAATTAGCCGCTACTATTGCAGAAAATAATCAGCTTTTTAGGCAAGCAATGACTATTTACAAAAAGTATGAATATCTGTTAGTCAAAATTGGTAAAGAAGATAAAGCATATAAAATTCTTAAAAAATACACTAAACATCATCAAACTGCCCTTGATATAGAAAAATTAGAAGCAGAACAATACAAAAAGCAGTTAATAGTAAGCGAAGAAAAAAATACTATAGAAACACGAAAAGCAAAACAATCTCAAACCATCTCTATATTTACTATATCTCTTCTTTTACTATGTCTAATATTCTTTTGTTTCTTTATATATAACCATAGAAAAACAAAAGTTCTGGGAAAATCTCTGACCTTAAGAAATAAACAGCTCAAAATTGCAAAAGAAAAATCTGATCGCCTTGCAGAGGTTAAAACAAAATTCATTTCTACTGTAAGTCACGAACTTAGAACTCCATTATACGGAGTTGTAGGATTATCATCAATTTTAATGGAAAGAATTAAGGATGAAGAAAACCATCGGTTTATAAAATTAATGAAGTTCTCAGCAGATCACTTACTTAATTTAATAAATGATGTGCTTCAGGTTTCTAAAATGGAATCGTATGAAATACGTCTAGACAAGTCCCTATACAATATTAAAAACCTTGCAGACGATATTAAAAATTCATTTGAATATCAGACAGAAAAAAATGGAAATGTATTGCATCTTAATTTTGATAGTGATATCCCAAACTTATTGATTGGAGATTCAGTACGATTATCGCAAATCTTCATTAATCTTATTAGTAACGCTAATAAATTCACCAAGAATGGAAATATTTGGTTGAATTTCATTAACCCAGTTATTACCAATAATAGGGTCAAGATTACTTTTGAAATAAAAGATGATGGAAGAGGAATTCCTATAGATAAACAAGAAGTAATTTTTGAAAAATTTTCCCAAGCTAATTCTAAAGATCATACTACAGGAACAGGTCTTGGATTACATATCGTAAAAAACCTTGTTCAGCTCCATGGAGGGGATATTAAAATAAAAAGCGCTCCTGGAAAAGGAACCACCTTTTATTTTTCAATTTCTTTTGAAATTGACTTAACCAACAAAACGAATAATAAGTTAGAAACAGCTAAGAATTGTATCACTATTTTAAACACTAAAACTTATAACATTCTAATTGTTGAAGACAACAAAATAAATCAAATAGTCACACAAAACATTCTCAAAACAAAAGGTTATTATTCTGAAATTGCAAGTGATGGACTTATAGCAATAGAAATGGTTAAAGAAAAAAGATATGACCTTATATTAATGGATCTAAATATGCCAAATATGGGCGGTATGGAATCTACCAAAATGATTAGAAAATTTAATCATAATGTTCCTATTATAGCATTGACAGCATCAGATACTCAGGATACAGTCGAAGCAATTCTTCATCCAGATTCAGGTTTCAATGATTTCTTAAGAAAACCATACAAAAATGAAGAGTTCTTTCGGAAAATTGAAACAAATATTAACGGTAAAATTTCAAAAGCTTCATAATAATATTAATTATTCAGTAAAATCTAACACTTGTGCTATATATTTAACAACTTAGCATCAACCAATATAACTTTGATCTATATTTATAGTACTCATTGAACTATCACTAAGAACACTTCATTTTTAATCGCATATTCAGGCTAAATTTTAGCGTGTGGCTTACGCTCTTACCACTGATAAAAGGACAATGATACGTATCTGAATAGAAAAAAATCTTTGAGCAAAATTTATTAATGTTAATTTAAGTATTAACTATTAAAATAAATTATTGTGCACAAAAAAAATAACAATTAAAGCTAGTCAAAAATTTACAAAGAAAGAACAATCCTATGTCCTCAATCAATGTAGTTCAAATGGCCCATGAAATACTGGAGAAAGTTGTACAAATGAATCACAATCCACTTCCATTACTCCCAGGATTTCCTGTTTCTTGTATGAGAAATTTCAGAATGTTATGAGATTCATTCAATGAAAAATTATCAAATCTCATGTAATACGATTTATAACTAAAAATTTCGCATATTCATCGTTTCTTTTTCCTTTCTACTTCGTTTAAAAAATAAACCGTAGCTACAGCTATGCTTGATTTTTTTGCCTTGCATAAAGAAAAAATAATTCAATGAATTTATACGAATTTTTTAATCACAAATCGTATAATACAAATTACGGTTATCTATTTCGCATAAAAAGCATTTAGATAGTGATGATTTCCAACAATAGATTTTATTGTTTCTTGTCTCATACTTTCAACAAATTGCTTCAGCCAATCTTTTAATTCTTTTAAATTATTATACGTTTTATTTTTGAACCTCTTTTTTATATAAGAGTATGTTTAAAAACCCTTCTACCTGCTGGTCATTACTTTGACAACCTTGACTTTACTTCAAATAAGCAACATATCTCGATATGTCGTCGATTTGAAGTGTCGTCAGAACACCAAACTACTGACAATCAGTTTGCATTGTTTTTAAACATGCTCTAAGCCCAGACTTGCTCACAAGGATTTAATTCGGGAGTATATGATGGTATTCTGAGGAGTTTAATATTTTCAGGTATTTCCATATCTTTTGTAGAATGAAATCCAGCATTGTCAATGACCACAATTTTTAACTCATTAGGCTTATGTTCTGATAATTGCTTTAAATAATTATGAAAAATATCT
>NZ_VTZU01000037.1 GCF_008370685.1 Aquimarina sp. RZ0 | reverse complement strand
GATAAGGTAATTACTTGATCTCTCGTAGTGGCACAAATCGAACCGATATAAATGGCACAGTTTGAACCGAAATGACTGGCACTATAACTCCGAAATCATTGGCACAAATCGAACCGAATTAACCATTCTGGTCTCTTACCAACTTTCTTTGTGCAAAATCGTTTGGTATCTCTTCTTTGATGGTTCTTTCTTCTAAATACATTTTTCTGAAAAGCTCCAAAGCTATTTGCGCACGTTTCTAGGAGAACATAAAGATTTCATGGTAACATGGATAATTACATATGGACTTCTGAAAGAAAGATTGTAATGAATAGCTATGAAATTAAAATAATAATAGCAAGAATCAGATTGTTACTTTTCTTGTAATATGGTTAGGGATTATATTGGTGAACTTTCAAACAGGTAATCTTAAGAGTAAAAAATCAAAAATCCAATACGTTGTTCAGAGCCTCATCAGTTTTAGAATGATCAAAATTAGATTGATATCCTACAGTAGTACTAAGGTTGAAGTGTCTGTACATTTTTTGAAGCATCTGCACTGGAATATCACCTCCAGCTATATTTCCAAAACTATGCCTTGCAATGTGATTGCTTAGTTTTTTTTCAATACCAGCCAATTTTGCTATGGTCTTTAAACGGGTATTTAGTATACCGGAGGTGTTATTAATTTTTTTTGTAGTAGCCTTGACATCCTTTTTATCGATCCCTTTAAGATAAGGAAATACATAATCGTCGTGGCTCTTTTTATCCTGTTTATATTTAGATAAAATGATCTTTGCTTTATCAGGGATTAATAGGGAGTCTGTTTTATTATTTTTACCCATCATATAATATAACCTTTCATTTTGGATATTAATCCATTTAGTCCGTAAGGTATCGGAGATCCGCATCCCTGCAAAGTAAAAAGAGAACAAAAATAAATTTCGAGCATCATCAAGAACCTGATTTTCTGAAAGGTCTAATTCTTCCAGACTTTTAATCTCTTCCTTATTTAGACCAATTTTCATAGTTTGCGCGTGGCTTGTTTTTATTCCTTCTCTGGAAAAAGGATAGTATTGTCTACCCACGTACCCTTCCCTGATAGCTCTGTTAAACAATTTTCTTACTAGTGCTAAATGGTCATTAATAGTTGATGTTGCAGAATTCCTATTGGTTTTTAAAAATAGGATAAACCGTTTTAAAAACCCTTCTGTAATCTCTTCAAAAAGAACGTCTTTACCAGTAACAAACTTTTTAAAATTCTTAAACCTGTAAGTTTCAGAACGGTGACGGTTATACTTGGAAGGCAAATCAATCTCTTTTAGATATATTTCTGCCAACGCAAAAAAAGTCATAGTAGTACCTTCTTTTCCTTTGAGGATATTGATAAGTTGAGAAGAGGTATATTTCCTGTTCCGTGCATCGTAGTCCCTTACAAGGTTGGATGCCCTGGTTTTTTCATTATCACATAAATTATTGATCAGCCTATAATTTATATGAGACTGTCGGACTTTTCCTTTTTCGGCATTCCAGTCTTTTAGGTGTACATATTCAAGAAACTTATAACTTGGTTTACGGTCTTTAATAATTCGTAATGCGAGTGGATGCTTGCCGTCTTTATTTTTTTTACCTTTAAACAGAACAATTTCAATGGATGTCATATTGTTTTGGTTTATGTGATTTTGAACCAAATATAAGAGATCCGGTTTAAACATAGGTAAAACAAATCGAGGTTTTTAAATGATTTAAAGCAACACTGATTTACAAAAGACTACCTGTAAACTATATGTTTGTTAGTGGTTTATGTAAATTAGTGTTGATTAGTGTAGCCTATTGTGAACACAAGATGAGTTCATTTTTTTAACTAATTACCGCTAATATGTTTTTTACGAAATGCACTTGGCGTCATTCCGGTATATTTTTTGAAAGCTGTATTAAATGAAGACTTAGAATTAAAACCTACTTCATATAATATCTCGAGTACTGTCACACTCTTTTTTAGTGGATCTTTTAATAAATCCATAGCTTCTTCAATCCTATAGGAATTTATAAAATCAAAGAAGTGTTGATCCAATTGATGATTTATCAAAAGTGACACGTCTCTAACAGGAGTTTTTAAGGATTCAGAAACATCTTTAATAGACAATGAAGGGTCAAGAAAGGGTTTTTCTGAAGACATATATTTTTTTAGTGCAATCAAATTCTCATCAGTATTAGCTATGCCTATTTTTTTTGATTTTTTTTCTTCTGAGATGATGTCATTTACCAATTTTAATCTGGAATCTATATTTCTAAAGAGATCCGGATAATTTAATGCCTTAAATAAGTACCAGCAAATAATCAACATTTCGAATAGTAATAGACTAACTCTAAACCATTCTGAGGCAAAATCGAATTGAGAAAACTTTAAAACATTCTTCACTAGAGCAATAGTGTAAAAAACAGTTACTGCTGTTGATAACTGAAATAACCAGTCATATGATTTAACATTAGCACTGGTATAATTTTCCTGATATATCTTTTTAGCTCTTCGTAAAACCACAAATACTAAAATCAAATAAAAAGCTACCTGAAGATGCAGAAAGATGTGATTAAACCGAAATTCGGCTATATTTTTATGATTTGTCAATAGTTTTATTTTTGATTCAGTATCCACTAAATAATATCTGGGTATCAATACTACATTAGCAATCAGGAAAGGGATTAAATGTACTACATATTTTCTCTTCTGTTTGAAATCAGAGTAACAAACAGATAGTATATACATATAAAAAACTGGTAATTGCAAAAACACAAATAGGTTTCTAATCATCGATAAATCAGATGGAGACTGTAGAATAAACCCTTCAAAAAAGCCACTAATATCAATCGCTTTTAAAACTAAAAATAAAGCGAATAACTGATTACTAACTCTATTTTTAGTTTTTACAGTATATAAAAAAACTGCTAAAAATAAAGCCACAAAAACTGAGATCGCAGCAATAATTGTAATCAGATTAATTGTTTCCAGATTTAATTTATAATAAATTTCCCCGATGCAAACATCTGAGATATTTGTTTGAATTCTAATGTACTTGATGAAAACTTTAAGTTTTCAAAACCCCCTCTTCACTAAAAGGCGAACCTATACTAATTAATTGCTTAATAGCCTAAAAAAGTTATTTCAACAATAAGGTATCTGCTTTCAATTCTTTGGTAATCCAGACTCTAAGCTTATTTTTCCTAACCTGATCCAAACTATCTGATACCTGAAATTTCCACGTTGGAAAAATAGTTTTTATGGTATCAACTTTCATAAAATTAGAGTGTAATATTTCGCCATACCCCAGCTCAGCTAAATCCGGGAATCTGATTTTAGCATCTTTAGCAATGGTACTATAGGGTACTGCATCAGATGAAATTTCTTTCTTTGCCTCGGATAATTGTGTTTCCAACAGGGCAAGTCTTATTTTTAGATCTTCTACCTTATCTAATAATGCTTCATTTTCAGTTTCTAAACGATTTAACTCTACAATATACCTGTCATTTGCCTTGGATATCTGCTCTATCCCTCTAGATTTATTCCCGCTAATTTTTAACGCAAAGTCATTAATATTCTCATACTTTTTTAGCTCATTCTGCAAATCACTAATAGTTGCTTCTGTAAGCTCTCCATCAAAATATAATTTAATAGACTTATCTTCATATTCATAAAACTGTTTACGTAGATATAAATTAGGGTTTGCTTCAATCTCGTTTGCTATAAAACTTTTATAATCTCGCTGACAATTACTCTCTTTTAATGTTACATAAAAAGTATATGCTGCCGGTATAACCGCAACAATAGCCAAAGCTGAAGCTAGTCTTGCTATACGTTTTCTTTTTGCAGAATTTGCATAACGCAGCATCGGAAAACGCAGTAGTTTTGCAACAATAAATGTAGATAATGCTATAAAAATTGCATTAATACAGAATAAATATAACGCTCCAAATGCGTAATCCGGATTTAATTCTGCAATTCCATACCCTACAGTACATAGTGGAGGCATTAATGCTGTAGCAATGGCTACTCCAGCTATAGCATTGGGCACTGTTCCTTTTTTAGACTTAGCTACTATCAATGCCAAACCTCCTGAAATGGCAACAAAAACATCCAGAATAGTTGGAGCTGTACGCGATTGTAATTCTGGAGTTAGCTCTGTTAGTGGAGAGATTGCAAAATATATAGTGGCTGTCAGCACACTTAGACCGACCATCACCCCAAGGTTTACTAAAGATCTTCTTAGTGTATCAATATCATTAATTGCAATAGAAAGACCAACTCCTACAATAGGCCCCATTAATGGTGAAATTAACATTGCCCCAATAACTACTGCCGTAGAACTTACATTAAGACCAATCGAAGCTACAAATACAGAAAAAATAAGAATCCAAGCTGTATGTCCTTTAAATGGTATATCGTTCTTAACATCTTCAATAGTCTGATCTTTATCTGTATCTGATCTAATATCCAATAATCCGGTGAGAAATATTTTTATGCTTTCAAAAAGACCTTTTGCATCTCTCTTTACCGTTTCTTTAATTTCCTCATTTTCTGGAGTGACAGGTTGATTGGTGTTCTCTGACATAGTTATCCGTATTTTTCTCCGTACGTATCTTTTACCCTCTTTAATACTTGTTTAATATCCTGTTCTTTCTTTTTAGGATAGATTAACAACACATCTTCTTTATCAACAATTATATAATCTTCTAATCCATCTATCACAACAATTTTATCTGCTGCTGTCCTAATCATATTACCAGACGCCTGTTCTGCCAAAACTCTGGCATTTACTACTGCATTGTTCGATGTTGTCTTCTCCAGTTTATCATATAATGATCCCCAGGTTCCTAAATCATTCCAGTCAAAAGTAGCAGGAAGCACATATACATTTTCTGCTTTTTCCAAGATAGCATAATCTATAGATATATTTTCTGCCAATGGATAGTTTTCTGCAATAAAATCGTTCTCCTGCGTTGTGTTATAAACAATTGACCCTTTATCGAATAAATCAGTCATTTCTTTTTGAAATTTTGCAAAAGCAGTAATGATACTTGTAGCACTCCATATAAAAATTCCTGCATTCCACAAATAATTACCCTGATTTACAAACTGCTGAGCAGTCTCATAATTAGGTTTTTCGGTAAAACGGGCTACTTTTTTGATATCTTCTGTATCCTTATCATATTTTATATATCCATATCCCGTATTAGGAAAAGTAGGTTGAATCCCTAAGGTCATTAATATATCTTTCTCAGCACAAGCCTCAAAACTTTTCTTTACATCTCCTAAAAATGCATCTTCATTCTCAATCCAGTGATCACTAGGAGCTACAACCATCACCGCATCAGGATTTTCTTTATGAATTTTTAGCGCGGCATACAGTATACAAGGCGCTGTATTACGCATTGCAGGCTCTGTTACTACCTGTTGTTGTTTTGCCTTGGGTAATTGCATCAAAACCAAATTATTATACCGCTCATTAGTCAATATAAATATATTTTCTGTCGGAATGATTTTGGCCAATCTATTAAAAGTCCGTTGAATTAAAGTTTCTCCAGTCCCCAACATGTCGTGGAATTGTTTTGGAAACTCCGTTGTACTTACAGGCCAGAATCGAGATCCAACTCCCCCTGCCATCAAAATAGCATAGTAGTTTTTTTCCATAATTTAATTTAGTAATTCGACTTCAGCATTGGGGTTAAACAGGTAGATCCTACCTGTGCTTAGTTCGACACATTCATATCGTTTTACACGTTTATTTCCTCTCTGAAATATTTTTCCGTTATATAATCTAAACTTGCTTCCTAAAGGTAACTCAAATATATAATTTTTATCGTTTTCTGGATCAAATTGTTTTAATGCCAATGCTAATTTTGTATCCGTATCACTGCTTGCCTTGGGATTTCTAAAATGATTGGCTACTACTGATAATATTTTTGCAGGAAAAACATCTGGATTAATATAAGGCAACATCAACTGCTGGAACGTTTTTTTCCATTCTATGCCATGTGGTTTGATATAACGCCCATATTTTTCGAAAGCTACTAAATGTGCAATCTCATGAATTAATGTAATAAGAAAACGATATTTGTTTAGAGAAGAGTTTACTGTAATCTGATGCCTCCCATCTGGTGTTTTGCGATAATCACCATGTCTGCTAACTCGCTCATTAACGATTTTCAGGTAAACATTACATCCTACAATCAGATCAAATGCAGGTTCTACTGCACGCTCGGGAATATATTTTGCCAGTATCTCTTTCACAATGGCAAAATACAAAATTAAGCGTATTAAAAAGAACACGCTTAATTTATAATCTTCATTTCTTTATCCATCTGAAATATAACAGAATTAATATTACTAAAATCAGTAATGGCCAACAGTAAAACAATGCTAAAAAGAAATATTCTACTAGTTTCCATCCAAAAGATACCCCATCAACTGCTTTATCCAAAAAACTGGGTGTATACCCTTTGGGCTCTTCTTTTGGGATAATTGTTTCATACATATCTACCTGAATTGTACTGTATGAAATCTTATTAGTAAGGTAATTAAGTCTTCCTTGCGCAGCTTCAATCTCCTCCTGAATTTCTCTTAGCTTACTCTCTGCCATTAAGATATCTTCTACCGTTTTTGCTTTTGACCTTAAAATATCTTCGTAGCGTTGTTTAACTTCTAGTTTTATTTTTAATCTGGAGGTAATATCAACATACTCTTCGGTTACATCTACTGTGGTTATACTTTTGTGATCTACAAACGTTCCTATCAGACAAATACTATCCAGTACTTTATCAAAACTAATCTGAGGTATTCTCAGCGTAAACCTATTTTCTTTTGTGTAATTGGTATTCGTAAATCGTTCATCAGAAATATATCCATCATACTGAAAAGCCATTTTTTTTGCTAAAATAGTCGCCTGTTCTACATCCAACACTTTAATTTTACAATTAGCATTTTTGATGATTTTTATTTTGTTAGTAACAACATTCTTCTTATCATCTTTTTCTAATGCATTCAATTCTGCAGTTTCCCCTGTTTTTTCTACAGTTATATTTTCTGAAATATAATCATACTCTTTTTCTGCCTGAGCGCAAGAAAAAATAAGTAATAAGAAATTGATCACGAGCAAACCCATACCTGATTTTAAAGCTTTTGTTTTCATCTGTTCCTTTTTTATTGTTTTGATTTTGTAATTCGAAAACAAACATAATTATGGAAAAATCTGTACTATTGTAAAACACTTGTAAATCAATTTACAATTTTTAAAATATTATATTTCAAAACATTAACACGATCAATCCTAAAGAAAAAATAGTATTCTCTCTTCTTAAAAAAGAAGTTTCTAATCAGTTTTTAGAATATAACACTGCATCTGATAATGATATTTCTATGTGGAAAGGACAAGATATTATTTTGTTTCAGGAGGATCTGCAAAAAAAGACAAAGGGAAGTATCAGCGAGAAATCATTCTATAGTTATTTTAAGAATACACCAGAAAAACTACCTCGGGTAGATATTCTCAATATGCTATCTCACTATTGCGGTTATATCAATTGGAATGATTTTAAAACTAAAAACTCTAAAAAAACAACTCTGACAAAAAAGAAATATCCTAAAAAAGGAAGTAGCCTGATTCTTATCAGTACAATACTAATAACCTCAGCATATCTTCTTATTCCCAGAGAACATACATTTAGATTCTGCTTTATTGATCAAGATAGAAACCAGCCAATTGACAAAACTCCTATTGATATCACAATCCTTAATCATGAACAATCTCATTTTTATACTAAAAGCGATAGCTCAGGGTGTTTCAATTGGAAAACAAAAGATGACTTTATTCATTTTGTCATTAAATCTCCCTATCATAAAACGGATACTATCTTTAGAACTGCTGCTTCTTTATCTATTGAAAATATACAGGTACGAACTGATGATTACACCTTAATGCTTTATTACTATGCTAATGGAAAAGTAGAAGATTGGAAAAACAGAAAGCGAGAATTATCTAAAATGATTGCTGATGATGCTATTATTTTTCAGGTGTTACCTGCGGGGCTAGGTATCGAAATCTATTCTAAAAGTGAGCTGATTAAGAAACTCACTACACCTACAAAAAGCTTAAAAGACATAGAAATTATTGAATCTAAAAGATCCAACGGGCAGATTGTTAAACTAAAATTTAGCAGTAAGTTATGAAAAAGTTTATATATACCCTCCTGGTTTTTATAACCATCAGCTGTGCTAAAGACACCTCTAAAAGCATGGATACCAATGACCTGCCTATAGATGTAATGGAAGAAACAAATGAAGCACCTTTAAATCTGATAGAAAATTCTTACAACAAATTAATCACAGAAAAGCTTCAGGACTATCTGGATCATAGATCTCTCGCAGCGACACATCCAGATTTTACTACCACTCAAATCAGCGATTCCCTAGAGCTGTTTAGAGACAAAAACGTTAAAAAGATTCAGGAAATACAATTTATCGAGCAACCAGAAATTTTATCAGACTCTATAACAAAATTAACTACAATTGTACGTTTTATGAATACCAGTTTAGATACTATCATCTCACATATCAAAACATCCAATGTGATTATTGATACTACTAAATTTAAAACTTCTAAGGTAACATTCGAAAGATTAGAACTCCCTAAAAGACAACGATAAAACCTATCATTTCATTAAAAAACTACGGTTTTTACTTATTAAAAGACTTACAAAACCGTAAAAAATCAGCTTTTAATCGAATTTATTTTAGTATTTATCGAGTATTCTTAATTTTTAACCTGTTGTTAATCAATTATTAATACTTTTAAAATCTCAAATTTTACATTTTAGACGTAAAAAAGTATAATGCTAATGATTATGAAAACGTATACAATTTTAATACCTTTACTTATTTGTGCATTTAGTTTTGCTCAAACTCCTGTTGAAAATCAAAACCAGGAAAATACCATTCAAGAAGAAAACATTGCTGAGGAGGAAGAATCAGCTATAGAAAACGAAAAACTAAAAGAACTCGCTACAAAAAGAACGATAGCCTTACAAAAAGAACTCAATCTCAACAATTACACGAGTAGTATTCTTCAAAAAACTATTATTGAGTATTCTAAAAAAGCTAATAAGATTATACAATCTAATATGTCAGAAGATGATAAGACCATGAGCTTAAGCAATTTGGTTTACTTCCAAAATGAGGAACTAAAAGAAATACTCACTGTTCCTCAATTCTATCAATACCTTAAATTAAAAAATATTAGATAAATAATACGATTTGTGATTAAAAAATTCGTATAAATTCATTGAATTATTTTTTCTTTATGCAAGGCAAAAAAATCAAGCATAGCTATAGCTACGGTTTATTTTTTAAACGAAGTAGAAAGGAAAAAGAAACGATGAATATGCGAAATTTTTAGTTATAAATCGTATAAACTCTGTACACTATTTATCTCATCAGGAATTTACGTTATTTTTTTTACGATCTGTAAAATCTTGTCATAATCAGAAACTGCCATCAAGGTGTCGTCAAAAAATTGTTTGCTGCACATAGGTATTTTGGGATTTGACATCATCTTTTTTAATGAAGTAGCAGATAGATGAATTTCTTTAAAACCACTTTTTTTAAATGCTAGTACATTTTCAACATTGATCCCGCCACCTGGCATTATCAATAGAGCCGACTGCGATTTATTCAACAGTTTTTTTAAAAGATTGATACCTTTTATTGCAGATATTTCCTGCCCGGAAGTCAATATTCTATCAACTCCTATTAGAGTCAATTCATCCAGAGCTTTTACAGGATCCATAACCCAATCAAACGCACGATGAAAAGTAAATTCCATAGGGCGAGAAAGTGCAATCAACTCTTTCGTTCTTTTGACATCAATACTATTATCTTGATTTAAAACCCCAGATACCACACCTTGACAACCTATACTTTTACAATATTCAATATCCTTTTTCATGATATCAAACTCATCTGATGTATAGACAAAATTTCCGCTTCTTGGCCTGATTAATACATATATTGGAATTACTAATTCCTGAACTACTTTTTCTATAACCCCATGAGATGGTGTTATTCCTCCTACTGCCAACTCTGCACATAATTCTATACGATCAGCTCCTGCTTTTACAGCATTGGATGCCGATTGATATGAGTTTGCACAAATTTCTATCTTCATTTTATGATGATTTTCACCACTAAATATGACGCATAATTATTAGTGTCGCGTATATCCTTCTCAAAGGAACGCTATTATGGAGTACTATTAGATACTTGTAGCACCTTACCATTATAAAACGTATTAGCAGTCAGCGAAAAATCTTTAATATACATTGCCATTTCTATTGCTGTAAGCGGTGCCTGGTATCCCGGAAATGCTTCTTCCAGCATTTCTGTCTGAACTGCTCCCAGTGCCAGCACATTAAATGAAATTCCAGTATCCTTGTACTCTTCTGCCAATAATTCGTTTAACGTAATTACAGCACCTTTACTAGAGCTGTAAGCAGCTAATCCCGGAAATTTCATACTTCCCTGTATCCCCCCCATACTGCTTATCGTTACGACATGACTTCCTGATATCATCAAAGGCAATACAAGACGTGTCATTTCTGCAACACCAAATACATTTACTCTGTATACTTCCTCAAATTCTTTAGAAGTAGTTTTCTCGAAAGGTTTATTTAATAATTTTCCTGCATTATTAATTAACACATCTACTTGTTCCCAGTTATTTTTTATGTAGGACTCCATCTTTTGTAAATCTTCACGATTACAAATATCAAAAGAGAATGTATGAATATTTTTATGAGACAGTAATGCTATAGGTTTTTCATTTCTGGACAATGCTAATACCTGATGCCCTTCTTCTGCAAATATTTTGGCCATTTCATATCCTATACCTCTACTGGCACCTGTGATAATGATATTTTTCATTGATAAAACAATCTTACTTATTTAGTTTATTAATTCAATTCAATTGAATCTCTTTTGTTGGTGTATTCAACATGGTCGTGATTACCGGAATGCAGTCATTTATTAATTCTGCCATAAATTCATAATTCATTTCAGAAACTTCATCATCTACATGATGATAATACTCATAGTTCGTAAAATCAAAGGTTGAAATAGTTTGGCAAGGCACATTGAACTCTTCATGAAAAGGGTAATTATCACTTCTCTTAAATAACTGAAACTCTTTTGCTTTTGGTAAAAAACCAATTAATTCTGCCCCTGAATATTCGTTCATCTTTGCTGCCATATTTGACATTTCATACCCTGTTATATATGCCTTATAAGATTTATCGTTTAATGGCACTCCAATCATTTCAAAATTTACCATTGTATACAGATCTATATTTTTCTCTTTTAAAACCTTAGATAAATGCTTAGAACCCAATAATCCTTTTTCTTCTGCTCCAAACAAAACAAACAAGACACTTCTTTTATTATTCTTCATTTTTGCAAAATATCTTGCCAATGAAATTACTGCAGTACTACCCGCAGCATTATCGTTAGCCCCATTTGCAATCGTATCTCCAGCTACAGTTTTTGCCGTACCAATATGATCATAATGAGCTCCTATGATTATATATTCATTAGCTAACTTTGGATCTGTTCCTTTAAGAAAACCTACAACATTATATGTTTCTACTCCTTCAACATCAAAGGTATCCAGGTAAGAATCAAAATAGGGTTTTACATCATATTTTTTAAATTCTGATTCAATAAATGTTGCTGCTTTTTTTAAGCCTTCGCTTCCTGTATCTCTTCCTTTTAAATCATCACTTGCTAAAAATTCCATTACTGATGCTACATCAGACACTTCTGTTTTTACTTTCTGAGATTGTGCATTGGTAGCTTGAGTACAACCTATACATAAAACACCAAATACAATTACAACTATTTTTTTCATCTTTATTTACACTATTAATTGATTGTGAATTTTGCTAAAGATACTTAAAATACACTTTTAATAACACCTTATTAAATTTACATTAATTTGGTTATTTTAAAATGCTGTAAAAGCATAATTGTTCTTGCGTCTCTAATCTCTCCTGTTCTCAACATCTCAAAAGCTTTTTCGAAACTCATTTCCAATACTTCTATATGTTCTTGCTCCTCTTTGAGACCTCCTCCAACAGTTATTTTCATCTCATCAGTATACGCTGCTATAAACAAATATGCCAACTCTGTCATTACAGCTGGCGATGCATATGCTTCTAAAACTCTCTCAACGTCAGGCACAAGATAGCCTGTTTCTTCTAACACTTCTCTTTTAGCACATTCTTCTGGATTATCTCCATCTAATGATCCTGCACACACCTCTATACTCATTCCGGATTCAGTACCGTTCAAATGTGTTGGCAACCTAAACTGTCTTGTAAGGACAACTGTTCTCTTATTAAGGTTATATAATAAAACTGACGCACCATCTCCATGATCGTATACTTCTCTCGTATGTCTTTCTTCTTTTAAATCGTCTTTTATATAATCAAAAATATATTCTTTTAGCAAAAAAAAATGATCCGAAAGCACTTTGGATGTAAGGTTTTTAATTCTTTGTTTCATCTGTTATTATTTATTGTTTTAGAGATCACTAGAACCTTTGATAGGAAACTCGAATGTAAAATTAAAAATCCCACTCCAAAAGAGTGGGATTTTTATATCATTCTAAATATACTTTTTAAATCAGGCTAACATAGTTACCGGATTCTCTAGATATTGTTTTAATGTCTGTAAGAACTGAGCTCCAGTTGCCCCATCTACCGTTCTATGATCGCAAGCTAATGTTACTTTCATTGTATTCCCTACTACAATCTGACCATTTTCTACCACTGGTTTTTCTACAATCGCACCTACAGATAAAATAGCCGAATTAGGTTGATTAATAATAGAGGTAAACTCATGAATCCCAAACATTCCGAGGTTAGATACTGTAAACGTACTCCCACTCATTTCTTGGGGAGTCAGTTTTTTATTTCTGGCTTTACCTGCAAGATCTCTAACATTTGCTCCAATCTGAGTGAGTGACATTTGATCTGTAAATGGCAAAACAGGAACTACTAATCCATCAGGAACAGCTACTGCAACACCGATAGCAATATGCTTTGCATATTTCATGACTGTATCTGTCCACTGCGTATTTACCTGAGGATGTTTTCTCAGCGCCATTGCACAAGCCTTTACCACCATATCATTAAAGGAGACTTTGGTATCTGGTATTGCATTAATTGTCTTTCTTGAAGCTATTGCATGCCCCATATTAACCTCTATTGTCAAATAATAATGAGGAGCCGTAAACTTTGATCCTGCAAGACTTCTTGCAATTGCTTTACGCATTTGAGAATTTTTCACCTCTTCAAAACCCTCCTCTCCTGCCGGGGTATATGTTTGAATAGCAGGTGCAGAGGCTTCTTTTACTTCTTGACCTGCACTAGCCTTTGTGGCAGAAGGAGTAAATGATTCTATATCTTTTTTTGTAATTCTACCATTCTCTCCTGTACCTTTTACTTCTGAAAGGTCTATTCCTTTATCTGCTGCAATTTTCTTAGCCAATGGGGAAGCAAATATTCTTCCTCCTGATGCAGTTGTTTTTTCGACATCAGTGGCAACCGATGCTTTCTCTTTTTCAACCTTAGAAACCTCATTAATTACAGCAGTAGCAGTTGTAGGAACGCCATCCTTCAAGCCCGAAACATCTGTTCCTGCCGGACCAATAATTGCTAACAAAGCATCTACAGGAGCTGTTTGTCCTTCTTCGATACCTATATACAGCAGTGTACCGTTATAAAAAGATTCAAACTCCATAGTAGCCTTATCTGTTTCTATTTCTGCAAGGATATCTCCTTCTTCTACAGCATCACCTACTTTCTTAAGCCATGTAGCCACAGTACCTTCTTCCATCGTATCACTAAGGCGTGGCATCGTGATCACTTCTACTCCATCTGGAATTGCAGGTGCTGTAGTAACAGCCGTAGAAACCTCTTGTGCTTTTTCTTCTTTGGGAGTTTCAGTCTGCGATATTTCGTTTCCATTTAAAAGATCAGAAATATCTTCTCCTTCATCTCCGATAATAGCTAATAATTGATCTACAGGAGCTGTTTCTCCCTCTTCAATACCAACATGTAACAATACTCCGTCGTAGAAGGACTCAAACTCCATGGTCGCTTTATCTGTTTCGATCTCAGCAAGAATATCTCCTTCACTAACTTTATCTCCTTTTTTAACAAGCCACTTCGCGACAACACCTTCTTCCATGGTATCGCTCAATCGCGGCATATTAATTACTGTAGCCATAATTTATTGTGGTTTGTGTGGTAAAAATGGGTAATCATCCTGCTCATATACAACATCGTACATCACATTCTTTTCTGGAAATGGCGATTCTTCTGCAAATTTTTGACATTCTGCAACTTTATCTTTTACTCCTTTATCAATAGCAGCAATCTCTTCATCTGTAGCATACCCATTTTCTTTAATCACATCCAAAACTTGTGTAATTGGATCGATTTTTTGATATTCTGCTACTTCTTCTTTTGTACGATATTTTTGAGCATCACTCATAGAATGTCCTCTATATCTATATGTTTTTAATTCCAGAAAAGTAGGACCTCCTCCTGTCCTCGCTCTGGTAATCGCCTCATCTAAAGCTTCTGCAACTTTAATTGGGTTCATAGCATCTACGGGACCGCAAGGCATCTCATACCCTAATCCTAATTTCCATATATCCGTATGATTAGCAGTACGCTCTACAGAAGTTCCCATTGCATATCCATTATTCTCTACACAAAATACAACCGGAAGATTCCAAAGCATTGCTAAATTAAAGGATTCGTGTAATGATCCCTGGCGCGTAGCACCATCTCCCATAAAAGTTAGGGTTACAGCATCTCTCTTATGATATTTGTCAGCAAATGCCAAACCAGCTCCTAATGGGATCTGACCTCCAACAATACCGTGACCTCCATAAAAACGATGTTCTTTAGAAAAGATATGCATTGAACCTCCTAATCCTTGAGAAGTACCGGTACCTTTACCAAATAACTCAGCCATAACTCTTTTGGGGTCTACTCCCATACCTATGGGCTGAACATGATTACGATATGCAGTAATCATCTTATCTTTTGTCAGATCCATTGCATGCAATGCTCCTGCCAAAATAGCTTCCTGACCGTTATATAAATGCAAAAATCCTCTTACTTTTTGTTGGATATACACTTGAGCCAGCTTGTCTTCAAACTTTCTCCAGAAAAGCATATCTTCGTACCACTGCAGGTAAACTTCTTTGGTTACTTTTTTCATTTAAAAAATGTAATGATATTTTCAAAATTAAGCCAGCTTTATTACTGACCTCTCTAACAATTACAGAACTTTTCTGCTTATTTCTCAATTAAGCGAAAAACAAAAATAATATATTCAGTACTAAGGAAAAAGGAGTTTCGAGATAAAATATACGAAAACGTTATAAATATGAATTATCAAAAATAAGAGGAAGTAAATTAGCCAAAGAATAGGATTTCACCACTTTTCCAGTCTCTCCCGTAAAAAATATCTCGATTGATTTTTTTTGTTTTAACTCATACTCTGCAATAGCCTGCCGGCAAGCTCCACAAGGTGGTGTTGGTGTAGTCAATCGATACTTCAGTGACTTGGCCGACAATGCCATTTTCAAGATAGGTTCATTCGGATAATTTGCTCCTGCATAATAGATAGCTGTTCTTTCTGCACATAACCCAGATGGATAGCACGCATTTTCCTGGTTATTTCCCAAAACTACCTTTCCATTTTCTAGTAACAATGCAGCTCCCACCAAAAATTCTGAATATGGGGCATACCCTTTATCTCTAATATCAAAAGATTGTTGCATCAATTGCCGGACATCTTCTGGTAATTCTTCTAATGAGTCATATACTTGTAATGTAGATTTAATCTCTAATTCTTTCATCTAAATCCTATAATTTATATACCCTTAACATCCCAAAATTACTCATTTCATATAAGCATTTTTTCTGAAGACAAAAATGAGAATAATTATCAAACCAATGTACTTTAAACAAAAAAAGTATCAAACATTAAGGATGCCTGATACTTTTTTTGTTCTTTTTAAAGAAATATTTTACTATCTGTCGTAATAGTCCTCACCAAAATTGAATGAAAGACCAAAACGCAATGTCCCTTCTAACGGACTTCTTACTGCCGAGGTAGAGAATAGATATGATAAATCAATATTAACGATCGTATATTTAAAACCAGCTCCTAAAGAAACAAATTTACGTGCTCCTTTTTCTTCAGCTTCATTAAAATAACCTGCTCTGAAAGCAAATACATCACGATATACATACTCTGCTCCTAAAGCATATGTAAATTCTTTTAATTCCTCACTAAAACCATCAGGAGCATCACCCCAGGAAGAAAATATAGCTCCAAATTCACTAATTTCATTATACTCCTGAATTGCTAAATTTTGTTCTTCTGATGTAATTTCTCCATCTCCATTAGTATCCGGATCCAGTGGTGTAGGCACTAATAATTTTGCCAATTCTAATGTTGGTGTAATTCTATTATACTCATCTAATAAGAAATCAAAACCAACCCCAGCTCTGAAAGTAGTAGGAAGAAAGTCCTCCTGACCTGCATCATCATACTTTATTTTGGGACCAATATTAGAAATATTCAGACCAGCTCTCCATCTACCATTAAATGAATTATAAGCTGTTTCCTCACTCTGGTAATATCCAGAAATATCAACTCCAAAGCTTGAAGCTGCAGTCGCCTCTGAAACTGCATCCAGTTTTAAATCAGAACGCAAATAACGCCCTGTAATACCCATTGAGAAATTAGGATCTAACTGTAATGCATAAGAAACATCAAAAGTCAATTCGTTTGGCTTTTGGATTAATCCCAAATCATTAGCATCTGTTCTAAATTCTATTTCTCCCAAACTAAAGTATTTAAAACTCGCAGAAATTGCACTTCTACCATCTTCTCCAAAACGATTGTAATATGTTAGGTTTCCCAGGCCTATATCATTTACAAGACTACTTAAATATGGTGTATAATTAACACCAACCCCCTGCTGTTTACTGACAAAAGCATATTTTGCCGGATTCCATTGTTGTGAAAATGCATCAGGAGCTGTTGCGACTCCTTGATCTCCCATTCCGGCAGCTCTTGCATCAGCAGCAATCAATAAAAATGGTACTGCTGTAGTTATTGCTCGATTTTGTTCTTGCGCTTGTATTTTAATATTAGATAGCGTTAAAAATACAAACCCAATGATTATGATCTTTCTCATATTGAAAATTGATTTTGACAAATATAAAGTTATTTAGTTTATTATAATATAACGAGTTTTTCGAATTTCTCAACCCGCTGATTTGTTAACGTCGATTTTACAGAAATCTTGTATACATACACACCTTTTCCTAATTTATCACCAAAATCATCTCTTCCATTCCATTGTATATCTTCTCGATAACTTGTCTTTCCCGAAAGAGCTTGATTCCTGGTCCAAACTACTTTTCCTGAAACCGTAAACACCTGAACCTGAACTTCCAAAAGATCACTTACAGAACCCGAATGCTCAAACCAAAACTCAGTTTGACTTATAAAAGGATTTGGATAATTAAGCACATTGCTTAAAGTAAAGCCTGCATCTTCGGCAACAACAAATTGTATCTCTTGTGTTGATGAATTATTATATACATCCCAGCCTTTAAATGTAAGCGTATGCAAACCAGGTTCTAAATCTCTGAATTTAAAATTAACAACTCCTCTGGTAAAATCATCTAATTCTGTTTCATAAAAATCATTCATAATAAACGGATTAGAATCATCGCCATCTAATATAGCAGAAATATCGTGACCAATCCCACTAGCTGTATTAATTCCGTTTTCATCCTGAAGTTTTGCTATAAGTATCGGTTCATCATTCGTGACTCCTCCTGACATAAAATTTTCATCATTCATAAACAATTCTATCTGAGGACCTTCATTATCTTCTGGAGCATTTTCATTAACATCGCCTACAAGAATTGTTTGGTCTGCTCCAGACTGGTTTTCCAAAGCTCCATTTTTTGACGAGTAAAAGCTTAACCGACCATTGCCTACAGGAATCCCTATATCTCGAGGGACAATGAACTCGAATTCAAAAAGTCCATTGGTAACAGAAGATTTCCCTCTAAATATTACTTCACCTAAGGACTTATAGTCTAATTTAATAATTTCATTAGCACTATTTCTCGTATTATCATTCGCTAAGGTGACTCGATCTATCTCTTTGTCATATATAGTAGTCTCTAATACTCCGTTATAATCTGATAGTAATGAGCCTGATTCATTCACTACCTCTCCAGAAATTTTAACCCTACTTAATGCCTTTAGCGTATCTATTTCCTGCGTAATAGGAACATCATTAACCTTTGTAAGCCTCACATTTGGTTTAGGAATCGCCATTCTCATTGCTGGATCACCAAAAAAGAAAACAACTCTTCTACTATTAGTTGTATAAGAGTTTTTCATTTGACGCACTGCCTCAGAAACGGTAAGATAATTGGATCCATCAGGAAATAAAAACCCAGACAATCTATCGTTTACTGAAATTCCGAAAGTAACGATGACATCCCTCGTTGTACTAATCAATCCTACAGCACCTCCTGTAGGATTCCAATACGTAAGTTCTCCTGCTGTATCTCTACAAGGATTATCAAACTTGGTAAACTCGCAGGTTACTGTTATAAAAATCGGGTATTTATTGGTGTTTTTAAGTTCGACAGCACTTGATTTGGTATATATAAATTCTTTTGCCAATCCATCTTCTCCTCCGTGACCAAAATAATCAATAGCGACTGCACCTGCTTCTATTGCATTAGAGACGGCTTCATTCACCCTGGGATATCTACTCCCTGATGCCGATGATTCCTGCTGAAAAGCATCTGCATAAATCTTGGTTAGATTAAAAAAAGGTTTTCTTTCGATAAGCTCATCTCCTAATTCATCAAGATTACGCTGAATAGTTTCTTCCCAATCCACATCTACATCATCTGCTATCAATAGAATGGAGTTTCGCCATCTTCCAAAAGACTGCTCACTATCATAATTAATAATTTTTGAAATCATTGCATCTGCCAACTGTGGTGAATCTGCTAATATTCTTCCCACTGCAATATCTAATTGATCACTTCCCACCATTGCTCCTTCCTCGGGATCCATTGATCCAAAGAAATCATCCGTCGCAAAAGAACTTACCAGAGAAAAGCTATTCAGACTTTGAAAAGTAGGAACTATATTGCTAAAACCACAATTCTGGTTTAACAATAATCCTCTATAATCAACAGATCCGTCTCCTAAGAGGCATAAATATTTTAGTTTTTCTGAAGGGTCCGAAGCATTATCGTATACATATCTTACTAAATTTCTGATAGCAACAATATCTTGTTTCCCACTACTAAATTCTTGATATATTTGATCCAATGGGACAACTTTTACATTATAATTATTTAATGTCCTATGATGATCTGCTAATCTGTTTGCTGCTCCCAACAAATCATTATTCGTAATAATCAGATAATCTATATCTTCAAATTGCCCTTGATTATTAAGAAAAATCGTTCCTTTAATATCCTGATTACTCACCCTCGTATTCTGATCTGTAAGAGGATCAAAATAATTAGCAGGTACGACTGTTATGTATTTTCTTGACTCTCCCAACGTAGCTTTAAAACTAAGAGACGAAGCATTATTACTATTCACTGATGATATAATCGCTGGATTAGTTACATCCCATATTTGGGATATTGAACTTGCATTAGACACATTGTATTGTCCAATACCGCTAGAAGTCGCAGCCTCTTCATAAAAGAATTCCATTTGTCCACCAACACCAGCAAGCGCTCTTTTTGCTTTAACACTTATAAAATCTAAATATGCAGTAGCAGAAGGGTTTCCATTATTGTTATACGAAAGCGTTACATTTATTTGATCAGAATTTGAAGTTACTGATTCTGTAATACTTCTTTCTGAACCAAAAGTCGTCCCTGTTATTGGTGAAAAATTAAGCGTTCCCACTTCTCCTCCATTAAAAGTTATACTCATACTAGAAGCTGCATTAGAGGTAGCCGCAGAAAAAACTCTTAATTCCACTTCTTCTGATGTGATCAAATTAGGGAAATCAAATGTGTAATTTCTAGTATTTTGGATATCAAAACGATCTCCAAACCATCGCCTACCAACTTTTACAATACTAAATTCATCCACTTCGTAGAATTGATAATCAGTATAGGAATTAATTTGCACTGTTGCAGCTCCGGACGGTTCTGTGTAATTAGTAATCCTTCTTCCGTTTGTTCCTCCTGCCGTCACATAATAATAAGACTTATCGTCATACAAGTTAATATTTGTTAAATTCTCCGGGCTATATCCTCTGGTCCCTTCTCCGTAAAACAAAATATAATCGTCTCCCGAAAAGACACCATCTCCACCACCTACAACCTGAATTGCATTTTCTCTTAAATCAAACTCCATATTATCCTGATTCACTAATGGCATCATTTGTCCACCATTACCATAAATTTTTATCGTGGCGGGATCTATTGTTGATACATCCATCCCTAAACTACTTAGAAATCCGGGTGTAATCCTAAAAACACCAGTCTTATCTACATAAAACCGAAACCATTCTCCTGTAGCCAAAACAGAATTAGTAATAGGAAAATTTTTAGAAATAGATTTTCTCCCTCCAATCTGATAAACAACATCAAATGAAATAACTTTCTTAAAAACATTTCCACTACGTATTATTGGGGACATCGTTAAAAAACCAGATTTTTTATTTCTGGCACTCGCAGATTTTATTTTAAAGCTTAAGTCTTTAGGGATCAGATTAGTATTCAGGTCTTTTAGTTCTGATCTAGACATATCCTGATATACAACATTCGCCAACTTTGCTGTCGCAGAATTAATATTTCCGGATTCTTCCCACCTCATTGTATAAAAAACACCCAGATTATCCTGATATTCAAAATTCTCTTCATTAAAACCAGGAATAGTAAAAATGGTGTTTGACGTGCTTATTTCCACATCTTTCCAGTCGATGGCAACCTTTATTGTTTGCTGTGCTGAGGCTAATACAGCACTCACAAATGCACATAAAATTATAATTTTCTTCATCATAGTGTATAACGGATTTAACACACTTTTAGTGTTCCGTTTTATTTTTGATTTTTATTCAAAAATAATAATAAACATAAAAATATTGCGTTAAACCAAAGTCAATAACAAAAACATTTTTTTGCTAATTGATATTATTTTAAAAATATTAGGGTAAATTTAACGTTAATTATTATATTGCAAGCCCTAATTTCTACTTTAACGAACTTAAAATTATGAGAAACGCGTTAGTTTTTAAGTCACTATTGGTTCTTACCATTAGTACTATGCTGATTAGTTGTAGCAAAACGGATTACAACAACAGTTCTAGAGCCACAGGCTGGAAATACAACTCCAAAGACGGTGGATTTCAGGTAAACACTAATTATAAAGAGCAAGAAACAGGACCTGGTTTGGTTTTTGTTGAAGGTGGTACCTTTACCATGGGACGTGTACAGGATGATGTGATGCATGATTGGAACAATACTCCAACACAGCAACACGTTCAATCTTTTTACATGGACGAAACAGAGGTTACCAATATTATGTATCTGGAATATCTGGATTGGCTCAAAGGTGTATATCCTCCTACTGAACTAAAATACAAGAACATATATCACGGAGCACTTCCTGATACGCTGGTATGGAGAAATCGTCTCGGTTTTAATGAAATGATGACAAATAACTATTTACGTCATCCTGCATATGCTAACTACCCAGTAGTTGGAGTGAACTGGATTCAGGCTGTAGAGTTCAGTAAATGGAGAACTGATCGTGTAAACGAAAGAATTTTAGAAGAAGAGAAAGTTATAAAACAGAATGCTCCTTTTGAGGATGTATCTGCAGAAAGTACATTCAATACAGAAACTTATTTAAACGCACCTTCTCAAACTTACGGAGGAAATGATGAAGCAACCCGAGGAGGTAGCAAATCAGAGCAGTATGCCAAAAGAAATGATTCTACCGGATTATATATCCAGCGTAAGGATGGTTTACTTTTACCTCAGTACAGACTTCCTACAGAAGCAGAATGGGAATATGCTGCTTTAGGTCTTGTAGAGCTTAGAAGTTACAATATTTACAGAGGTAGAAAAAAGTATCCTTGGAAAGGTCAATATACGCGTTCTGGAAAAAGAAGATCTCGTGGAGATCAATTAGCCAACTTTAAGCAAGGTGATGGTGATTATGGAGGAATTGCAGGATGGAGTGATGATGGAGCTGATATAACTGCTCCTGTAGCATCTTACAATCCAAATGACTATGGTCTTTATGATATGGCTGGAAATGTTGCCGAATGGGTAGCAGATGTTTATAGACCGATCGTAGATGATGAATACAATGATTTTAATTACTATAGAGGTAATGTATATACAAAAAATGCAATTAACCCTGATGGAACAGTAAAGATTGTTACTACAGATTCTATTATTTATGACACCCTGAGTAACGGTAAAATTGTTGCCAGAGTATTACCAGGAGGTATATTACAAACCCCAGTTGATGAAAACGAAACATATTTGAGAACTAACTTTACTCAGAGTGATAACATAAACTTTAGAGATGGAGATAAGAGTTCTTCCAGATATTATGAAGGGTTTCAAGACGAAAGCATTCCTAATAGAAGAATGTATAACGATCCTATTCATCAAGTAAGACCTAATGAAGAAGATAGTACTAAATTAGACAGAAGATACGATGAATCTAGTAAGAGAACTACGCTTGTAGGTAATGATAAAAGAGTTTACAAAGGTGGTTCCTGGAAAGACAGAGCATACTGGTTAGATCCTGCACAAAGAAGGTTCTTCCCTCAGGATATGTCTACAGATTATATTGGATTTAGAAACGCAATGTCTCGTGTAGGTGAGAAATCTAAAGTTAAGAAGACGCCTAAACATACAAAGCCAAAATAGAAATCAACTAATAAAGTTCGTTACAAAAACAAGCCCTGGCAGTATGCTCAGGGCTTTTTAATAAAAACTATCTCAGACATTGCATATGGATATTGCTAAAATACATCAACTATTTTTAGAAAGTAAAGGTGTTTGCACTGATACCAGGAAAATAAAAAAACAAACACTGTTTTTTGCCCTGAAAGGAGAAAATTTTGACGGAAATAAGTATGCTAATAATGCCTTAAAAGACGGAGCATCATACGCCATTGTTGATGACAAGGAACTTACGCTATCAGAAAACCATATTCTTGTTTCAGACGTCTTAGACACACTACAAAGCTTAGCTTCTTATCATAGAACGTATCTAAACACGCCTATAATTGCTCTTACAGGAAGTAATGGCAAAACAACCACCAAAGAATTAATCAACTGCGTTTTATCAACCAAATACAACACAACAGCTACCTCAGGAAATCTTAACAATCATATCGGCGTCCCTCTCACCTTACTATCAATGAATGAGGAAACCGAAATAGGTATTGTAGAAATGGGAGCTAATCATCTTAAAGAAATAGAGTTCCTATGTAATATCGCTAAACCCGATTATGGTTATATCACCAATATTGGCAAAGCACATCTTGAAGGTTTTGGAAGTTTAGAGGGCGTGTTACAGGGTAAAACAGAATTATATAGATACTTAAAGAAAAATGACAAGCTTATTTTCCTGAATGCAGAGGACAAAAAATTATCAAATAATTCTATTGGAATAAAAAAAATTTCGTTTTCTACAAAGAGTGAAAGTGATATCTCTATACAATTAGAAGAAATTGATCCAATGGTAAAAGTCAATTATAAAAACACTAATATTAATAGCAACCTAATTGGATCTTATAACTTTACCAATATTGCTGCAGCAATTACCATAGGTGCATATTTTAATGTTTCTCCAAAAAAAATAAAAACTGCGATTGAATCGTATACCCCTGCCAATAATCGTTCTCAGATCATAACCAAAGGCAAACTCACAATCATTCTAGATGCTTATAATGCAAATCCTACAAGTATGAGTGCGGCAATTGATAATTTTGAACAATTAGGTTATAATACTAAAACAGTATTCCTGGGAGACATGTTCGAGTTAGGCAAGGAGGCTTTTACAGAACATCAAAAAATAGTCGACCGTATCATTAACACCTCTATTCATACAATCTATTTGATTGGAGAAAACTTTTTACACACTTCTTGCGATGATCCTCGAGTAAAGAAATATAAAACTTTTACAGATCTTTCAGAAAATTGGATTTCAGAACAAAACCAAACTGCTATCCTTATCAAAGGATCCAGAGGTATGCAATTAGAACGTATTCTCAATTTAATGTGAAACGATACATCACTCTGATCTTAATCTTTACTGATATGTTTTTCTAATAGATCCAGCGCTTCTTTAGTAGATTTTTTCAACACCTTTTTGAGAAATAATGACGCAATTATTTTTTTGATAATCGACTTGGTTCCTGGATATATTTCTACAACAAGCTGGCAAGAGTTTTCTGAAATAGAGGTAATTATAAAAAACTGATACAAAGAATCAATAGGGACATCTTTAGTCAATTCTCCATATATTAATTGATCTGGATTAGCCTTTTTTGTAACTGTAGTAAAATTAAGTCTTTTTCCATCAATAACACATACATGTTCTGTACCCAATCTGGTTACTTCATCTGGGTCATATTCTAATTTATCAAGTCCTTTTACCCAATGATGACGATGCTTATAATTAGTTATATACTCTAATAACTCTTCTGCGGAAATATTGAATTTTTTCTCGATTACAATACTGGGAGAACTCGTAAATGTCACCTCATAAGGTGTTTCGTATGAAGTAAGCTTTAGTTTATCCTTATCTATTTCAGAGAAGATGTATTTAATACTTTCTCCATCATAGATGTCATCATTAGCAGAAAAGTTGAATAATTGACTCTTATAGCTATCCAAAATACCAATAATATTACTTACACGATCGCTAAGTAATACATAATTATCACTCGAAATTGAGTTTTTCAATAATCTATGGGCTTGTATAACTGATTGTCCAAATGGTTTTCGTTTTTTTTGCACAGTAATAAACTGTAACTCCCCACAATGCACAATAATTTTTAACTGAAGGTTTGAAGCCGTAGCACAAGCATTACAAGGACAAACACGATTTTTTTCTAACAGTTTCAAGTGGCTATAAAACCCTGTATACATAGTCTCTATCTGTGCCAATAATTTTTCTTGAGAAGGAATTTCATTTTCTTTAAAAAAAAACAAAGCATCACCCTCTATCTCCGCAAGATGTAATTTTTGAGTATTTGCCTTTATTAGAACTTCTAATAGTTCTGCTATAACATGTTGACTATGCTCCACTTCTGTAGTTTGCACAAATTGAGTATATCCCGATATATCTGGTATAAATAATAATGATTCGAACATAGTCATAAGATTATCAATGGAATGCTTAAAGCTAACAATTTCTACTCGGGCAGGAGTCTTTTCACAAATTAATTTTTTGTATACCCATAATTAAAAAAATGATTAACCGCATGTAGTACTTGTACAAAAAGGTTAAACCATTATTTTCCTAAACTAAAAGGTCAAAAGAATACAATACATCTTTCATATAAAAAACATTTGTTATACTCAAAAATACAATAGAATCTGTTTCGTACTCATAAATAGATAATTTTACTAAAAAAATCTAATCTATATAGGTATATGAATATTCTCAAAGCTCTTTTGATTGTATTAGTTATTCATTATTCTGGCTTTGCACAGGATTTGACCATCCCGCCAAAAAAATATATTGATTCTATAAAAATAGAAAATAGTATAGCCCGAATTAATAGTAACTACCCATTATCAGATCAAAAAAACAGAAAACAGTGGGAGTTTCTCAAAAAACATTCGGATGAGTTTACAACAAACATACTGGATACCAGCAAATGGTATGAAAATAATCCAAAATGGAAAGGAAGACCTCCCACCTATTTTCATCCATCTAATGTGAGCATAGAAAACGATGAATTAGTCATCCGGGTGAACCAGCATCAAAATGAAAAATTACCAAAAAACTTTACTCATACAACTGGCTTTATCAAAAGTAAAGAAAAGTTCTTGTATGGATATTTTGAAGCATCACTTAAACTGATGGATGCTCCCTGGGTTTCAGGTTTCTGGATGACTAATGTGGGGAAAGATTGGTGGACCGAAATCGACATCTGTGAAAATGCTCCCGGATTGACATATAATAGAAATGATCTGAATTCTAATTTACATGTATTTAGAGCCCCAAAAGGCAAAGGAGATGTGAAAAATCATTTCTCAAGAACCAAAAAATACTATTTCCCACAAGAATTACAACAAGATTATCACGTCTGGGGTTTAGAATGGACTCCCGAATTTATAAGATTTTACATAGATGGAATACTATTCAGAGAGGCAAAAAACACGCATTGGCACCAACCCCTGGAAATTAACATCAATTGTGAATCCAACAAATGGTTTGGAGCATTACCGGATGACAATCGCCTCAACGGGGAATATCACGTACAATATGTTAGAATATGGAAAAAAAAGTAGTAGAACACATATGAACAATGTACATTTTATACTATTCATTTTGGGGGTGTTTTCATGTGCTGTGCAGGGACAGAATCAGAATATGCTACAAGGTTATGCTACCACCAACAGGATAAAAACCAACCTTAATAATGGCTGGAAATTCCATCGAGGCGAAGTCCCTGAAAATCCTGAAAAAACTGAGTTTGATGATGCTAATTGGCAAAAGGTATCAATCCCACATACACTACAACTAGTATCCTATGAAATGGATAGTATTGGTGAAAATTGGGTTCAAAAAAAATATCTTAGAGATTTTGGTTGGTATCGTAAAAGTATTATGATTAACGCCTCCTCTTCTGAAAAAGTCTTCCTGGAATTTGAAGGAGTTCATAATGCTACTGAGGTATGGATCAATGGAAAACCTGTTGGCAATTATAACATAAATGGATACACTCCTTTCCATTTTGACATCACAGATTATGTGAATTTTGGTAAAGAAAACCTAGTTGTAATTAAAGCTGACAACCGTTTTGATGCTACTATTCCTCCTGATCCACATAGAACAGATTATGTCAAATTTGGAGGATTGTACCGGGATGTTTATCTCGTAACTACTAATAAATTACACGTAAACTACAATTGGGAAAAATTTGATGCAGGTGTTCATATTACAACTCCTACTGTGCATAAAAGAAATGGAACCGTATCTGTCAAAACAACTGTTACTAATGAGAATACTATTGCTAAAAACTGCAAAATTGTAACCAAAATAATTAACAATCAGGGATACGTTCTAAAAACACTAAATCAACAGGTTGATATCCCTGCTAATACTCAACATACATTCAGACAAACAACAACTATAGAAGATGATTTTCATCTCTGGTCACCAAACAACCCATACCTATACAGAGCCTATTCTATTATTTATGATGAAAATACACCAGTAGATTTTGTCGAAAATAAATTTGGTTTCAGAGAATTTAAACTGATACCAGGAACAGGTTTTGTTCTTAATGGAAAGCCAATTTTTTTAATTGGAGTCAACAGGCATCAAAACTATCCGAATATTGGAGATGCTGTTCCTAATTCCTTTCATTATAATGAAGCACTACAATACAAAAAAGCAGGAATTAACATTATCAGGTTATCGCATTACACACAAGATGATGCTTTTCTCAATGCCTGTGATGCATTAGGAATATTAGTGTATGAAGAACCTTCTACCTGGATTGAATGGGGCGATGATGTATGGTTCTCCAAATTAGAGTCAGCAACCAGAACAATGATCAGAAATCACAGAAACCACCCATCTATTATCTTTTGGGGAGCAGGAATTAATCATCGAGGTCCCGTACCGAGCATGCAACAGGTAGCAAAAGAAGAAGATCCTTTTAGGCTGACCGCCTCTGCATCCAGCCCGTGGAATGGTATTACCAATGCAGGGATTACAGACGTATATGCTACTATGGATTATAGAAGAACCGAATTTACTGAAAGTGATTTTGAAATGGTAATGGAACATGGGAGCTCTATCGATGCCGAGGTAAATCAATTTCATATTTCCAGATATAAAGGAAGTAAACAAAATATAGCAGCTATAGCCTGGTTAGGTGCTGACTACAACCATCTATTACCTACAGACAATCGCTGGAGTCGAGATTATATGACCAATTATGCAATACTGAGCCCTTACAGAATTGCAAAACCAGCATACTATTGGTATCAATCAGAATTGGTACCAACTCCTATAGTGCATATTGCCGATCAAACTGCCTCTAAAAATGGAAAGGTAAGAATCTATAGTAATTGCCAGGAGGTTGCGTTGTACCATAATGATATACTAATCAGTATTCAAAAATCAGATAGTGATATCACCAAATCCAATTTGGAACACCCATCATTTACATTTCTTTTTAATTGGAAAAAAGGTGCTCTAAAAGCTATAGGTTATAATAATGGTATACAAATAACAGAGCACAGCCGTAAAAAAGAAGAAACTCCGTATCAGATTAAAGTAGATTTCAATATCAATGACAAACCTTTGTATGCTGGAGGTTCTGATATGAGAATTGCTCACGCGTATATTCTAGATAAAAACGGAGAAATCGTAACTTCTGCCAAAAATAAAGTTTTATTTACTGTTTCTGGTGATGGAGAAATTGTAGACAATGGTAAAATTGGTGCAAATCCTGCTACAGTATATAGTGGTGTTGCTTCTATTTATATCAGAGCCAAAGATAAAGCAGGTACAATTACACTAAAAGCTACTTCAAAAGGACTTAAAGCTGGTAATGCCGCTATTGACACACAAGTATTTAATACAAACGAAATAGAACGAAATGCGCAACCTATTTTTGATTACCCTATTCTAAAAGTAGATATAGGAGGTGGTGAACAACTCATAGAACATAACTGGATCCCCTGGACAGGAGCATCAGATAAAAATCTTACCTATAAAAATAAAGTTTATGGAGGTTTTGAAATAAAAATAAGTAGTAGTGATTCCATCCATTGGCACAAAACGAGTGCTGTAACCGGAGCGTTAAGCTTTGTTTCTGCAGATGGAATATATACAAATAACAAAGAACTTACACTACAACTATCTGCCTTACAAAAAGGCAATTACATTCTGGAAACCTACCATCACGCCGTCAAAAAAGATAGTAAACTGATTAATGATATAGAGGTTCGTATAAAAGATAGTGATGGAGAGTTACTAAAAAAAGTAGATGATCATATTGTCGATTATTATAAAAATGCATCTACTGGTGAGAGAAAACCATTATATATACGATCAAAAATTAGTTCTAATGGTACAGACTCCATTATTTTAAATTTCAAAAATCTCAATAAAGAAGGAAATATGTGGATTAATGGGTTTATTCTCAAAAGAATACATTAATTTTTAAAAAGAAACAATACTTATGAGAAGATCATTCTATATAAAACTGTTAGTGATAAGCTTACTTCCAGGTTACATTACTCCTTCACTTGGGCAAACAACACTAGTCTCTTTTGATGATACTCATATTACTTATGAAGGGAGAATAGGAAAAAAAGAAACCACATCAGAAATTTATTGGTCTGGATCTTCTATACATATCAATTTTGAAGGAACGGCTATTAAGGCAACGCTTGAGGACGAAAATGGCACTAATTATTTCAATATTATAATTGATGGGCAAGTAGCAGTACTAAAACTTAAAAAAGGAAGACAATCCTATACACTTGCAGAACATCTGGACTCTGGAAAACACTCACTTTTATTAACTAAAAGAAATGAGTGGACTTATGGTATGACTTCTTTTTATGGTTTCGAAATAGATGATTATAAAGCCCTCCCACCTCCCAAAAAGAAATCAGTATTTATTGAATTCTATGGAGACTCTATCACCACCGGGCATGGCAATGAAGATACTTCTGGCAATGATAAACCCGACGGTAGTGTCACTAATAATTATAATACATACGCCGCCATGACAGCGAGATCTTTTCACGCAGACTATACCTGCATTGCCAGAGGTGGGATTGGAGTTATGGTAAGCTGGTATGATATGATAATGCCGGAAATGTATAATCGTTTAAACCCTAAAGATCCAAAAAGCATCTGGGATTTTAGTCAGAAAATCCCGGATATTGTAGTCATCAACTTATTTCAGAATGACTCCTGGATTGTAAATAAACCAGATAATCCAGAGTTTAAGAGAAGATTTGGAACTAAAAAGCCTACTAAAAATTTTATCATCACATCCTATCAATCATTTATAAAAAAAATTAGAAAACAGTATCCAAAAGCAAGTATTATTTGCTTGCTAGGAAATATGGATAGTACCAAAGATGATTCTGAGTGGCCTGAATATGTAGATACCGCTGTAAGATCCATGCAGGATGATCATATTTATACCTGCATTGTACCTTTTAAGAAAACAAAAGGGCATCCTAATGTTGAAGAACATAAAGTTATTGCAGAAAAATTATCAGAAATAATTAAAACAAAAATACAGCTATGAGGTTTTTAGTCACGTTGATTATTGTATTTCATTCACTTATTATATCTTCTCAGGAAGACAAATTAATTTTTGCAAAAGAAATACCAATTAAACTAAAAAGTCAATCTTCTTACTCGTTCCTTATTGGTTATGAAGTAAAAGAAAACAGCGACATTGCATTAGATTTTTCTGGTGGTCCACAAAAATTCTGGGCAGGAAAAACAATCCCTGTCACTAAAGGAAAAGGCATAATAACGTTTCAGATAAATTCTAAAAACAAACCAAAAATTGGTACTGATTATAAAGTCATTGTTGCTATTAGAAAATCAGGAGGTGACTGGAAAACAAATAAACTTGCACTCGTTATCAAAAATATCGAAGTTACCAAAGAAGAGCTACGGGTTCTTGATGATGCCAGTTTTTCACCTTTGACACCTGTAAAACAAGCTAGCAAAGATGTCTTTAGTTTTGAGATAAATTATATTGCTAGTCAGGAGCGAAAAATTAGTGTTGCCATTTATAATCAAAATCAATGGATTGGTGCCAGCAAAAATATCAATGTAGTTAAAGGCAAAGGAACCAAAAAAGTTCAAGTTCGTGTGAAATCACCTCCAGAAGGTAAGAAATACAAATATGTACTTTATTATGGCTCAGGAGATGGTTTTCCTGATAAAAATATTACCAGTAAAGAAATTAGTGGCGTTACTTTTACTGCGCCACAAAAGACATTAAGTCTCCACGAACTAAGAGAAAAAAGCATCATTCTTTCTTTAAATAAAACTTCGAATATTCTTACACTTCCCGGAGCTTTAGTCTATAACAGTATTCAAATCATTACTCCAAATGGCGAGATCATAAGAGAAGTAAAAAACACAAATTCTATAGAAATAACTGATCTCCAGAAAGGAGCATATTTTGTTGTTACAGGTAAAAATGAATATTATCAATTTGTAAAAATTTAAAAACAGATGATGAAGTATAAAATATCAATGATCGTTGCTTTTAGCATACTATCTACGGTTTTTTCTCAGGAAAATACAGTTACCATAGACCTAACTACACAAAAATATATCGGAGAGGAAAGCACCCTGAAGCGAGAAAAATATTTTAGCTATCACGGTTCTTTTGATTGGGAATTGGCATCAGAATCAACTTACCTATTCGATCAACTAGGAATTGAGTTTGGCAGATCGTTTGCAGGTCCAGCTCCTTTCAGAAAGTCTAAAACGACCATTCCCTCTCCTTCTGAAGCCCAAAAAAGAGGCGAAAACACTCTGAAATCTAAGCAAAATAGCTCCTTATACAAAAAGTACAAAACAGCTGATTTTATAATTACAGATCACCCTCGCAGTGCCTTTCAGCTAGATATGGATTATGATAAAATAGCGGCATACAATGTAGCATATATAAAAAGTGCATTCTCTGAGATACCAAAATATTATGAAGTAATGAATGAGCCATTTGTACATGCAAAAGATTATGTAGAAAGCTGGGATCAAACGGGTATGGTTATCTTAGAAATGTCTAAATTACATAAAGTTGTGGCAGACAAAATCCATGCAGAAATCCCGGGAATGATGGTGGGAGGTTACTCCTCTGCCTGGCCAGAAGTAGACCGAGAAAACTTTGACCATTGGAACAGCCGCATGAAATTATTTATGGATACTGCCGGGGAACACATGAAATTCTTTGCCACTCATTTGTATGATGGCAGAAATGTTACTGGAGATTTTAATTACCGATCCGGAAGTAATTCTGAAGCTATTTTGGACCTGATAGAAGCATATAGCTATAAAAAATGGGGAATTGTAAAACCCCATTTGATTTCTGAATATGGATACACAAGCAAAGGCTTACTGGGCAAACCATATTCTCCAACACTAAATGGTATCACTCTAACATCTTGTAATAATATACTAATGTCACTATTAGATAAACCAGATAGGTTATTAAAAGCGATACCCTTTATTGTAGGAGAAGCAAACTGGTTTTATAAGGATACAACTAAAAATCCTGAAGGGCATCCCTATCCCTGGGTAATCGTAAGAAGAACAAAAGATGGAGGAAAAAAATTCACACATCTTAAAAAATTTTATGAACTATGGAAAAACGTAGCAGGAGATAGAGTAGCCATCCATTCAAAAAATCCAGATATACAAGCCCACGCTTTTGTAAAAAAAAACAAAGCCTATATTGCAGTAAATAATTTACACGATAAAGCGCAAAAAATCAATCTGGATTTCCTGAATACCAGCAATACTTTTATAAAAAACATAACCTTACGTAGGTTGTACACAAATGCATCTGGCATTCCCAAGTTGATATATTTTACCAATTATGACCTTACAGAAAATATTACACTCAAAATTGGAGAAACGATCATTTTAGAATGTGATCTTAACGAAATCGCATTTAGAAATACCTTAACAGAAAACAACTACTATTCAAAGACATATTTACAAAAAATTGAAGCAAATAAGCCATTAAACTTTTTGATAGAAAAAGTGCAAACAGGAGCCAATGGAAAGGCTTTTATAAAAATGGGAATTGGTAGAACACATACACTAAGTAAAAAACCTATAGTGTCAATTAATGGTAATACAGTTGAGGTTCCTGATAACTGGGCAGGATATGATCAAGCTAATCGAGAACAGTTTTTTGGAGTTATTACTATTCCATTTGATATCAAACATACAATTCCCGGAGAGAACAAAATACAGCTTACTTTTCCTGATACCGGAGGATTTGTTAGTTCAGTAATTCTGAACATAGAACTTTTACAATAATCATATCAACACTACCAATTTATATTTAAAATAATCTATTCAGCTATGCTCATTTTCTTTTATCCTTTTCAAAATAAAAATTAAGCTTAGGCAAAAACATCCAGTTTTTTTGTTATGAATCAGGAATAACAACTCATTGTAATACAACACAGCTATTCACTTATAAAAAAAGTGTATTATCGATTAATTATAACATTTTACATCCCGAATTAGACAAAAGAGCCTTATTTATTAAAAAGCATTATTTGAGTTAAACGTTGTTGCAAGATTTTTGTCTCAAAAAGAAATATTTTTTTGTATCGAAACTGGGTTCATAGAAGTATAAAGCAATTTTTAAATAATGGACAAAGACACTGCACTAATTAATAAAATTGTCGATCTGGCATTATCAGACACAGAGTTATCCGCACTAAAAGAACGTTTATATCTTGATCCGGATTTCAAAAAAAAGGTATCCTGCTATTTAGAAAGTGAAGCGATTGTCAATCAGCATTATGAAACAGCCCAAAATCACGAACAGATCGCAACATGGAAAGAAATACTTGATATAGAAATTACATCAACAAGGAAAAAAAATACCTGGAAATGGATTGGAGGGATTGCTGCAAGTTTCTTACTCTTTTTTGGTATCTTGCAAACAAGCTTGAATATAAAAAATCCTGAATTAACTGTTATTTTAAAAGAATCCTGGAATAAAAAAATAGGACTGGATTATAACACTTTGAGAGGTGCTGATAAAAATCTTCTCAAAACAAGAGTACTCACCGCTTTTAGATATTATGAAAATAAGGAATATGATAAAACAATACAAGAGTTAAGTGAATTAAAAACAACAATGCCCTATTATGAGGATGCTCTATTATTAAGAGGACTTTCATTGTTTAAAATTGGAAATATCGATGAAGCATTAAAAACTCTGGATACCTTATCAAGATATCCAACGGGTAAAAAGAACAAAGAAGCCTTATGGTATAAAGGGCTTATCCATTTAGAACTAGGGAATATAAAACTGGCTAAACGATTTCTAAAAATACCAGATAAAAAGAATACAGAAATAAAATTAAAGAAATAAAAATCGATCATACAACTTCATGTTACAAAAACATTTTTTTTATTTACTTATAATATTTTTTATCCCTTCTTTAACTTTTTCAAAGACTTTAAATGACACCTTAGTAGCCTCTCAATATTATCATACAGGAGATTCTTTATTGACAAACTGGGAATTTGAACCCTCTATATCCTTTTTTAAAAAAGCTCTTTTTATTTATGAAAAAACGTGTACTTGGGAGAAGGCTGCAAAATGCTACAATAAGATTTCTGAACTTAAAAGACATGTAAATGAATATGAAAAATCAATATCGTTTGCTCATAAGGCATTAAAAATAGATACTAAGGATTTTACAAAAAACAAAAGAGAAGACGCAAATGCTTATGATAACATTGGAAGTTATTATGAAACCTACAAATCGGATTTTAAAACCGCATTGCATTATTATAAAAAAGCTTTTGTAATAAGAGAAAGAGAAAAGTATGATACCGAAATTATAATTTCGTACCTGAATATTGGCAAAATAAAGCAAATACAAGGACTCTATAGTCAAGCATTAAAAGATTTTGAAACTGCTCTTGATATTAGCATACAGTCTTTTGATAAAGATCACTACAGCAATGCAACCATATATCTCGAAATTGGAAATAATAATTTACATAATTGGAAGTTTGACAACGCTTTAAAATATTATCAAAAGGCTTTTGATCTGCGTTCTCAGAAATTTGGTGAGGACAATCTAAAAACACTTGAAGCTTATGATAAAATTGGAATTATCCATTATCAAAAAAGAAAAAATGATATTGCCTTACAATTTTTTGAGAATACGTTAGCTCTTAAACTAAAAAAATTAGGGAAAAACCATTCTATAGTAGCGACGACTTATTCGACCATTGGAGATATTTATAAAGAAAAAGGAGATTATAACAAGGCATTGATATATCAAAAAAAAGCGTTAGAAATAAAACAAAAAATATTAGGAGAATATCATTTTGAACTTTCTGAAATTTATTTCGCATTAGGAATTATATACTATCGAACCGGAATTTATGACAAAGCCCTGGAATTCTATTACAAAGACATTTTAACTAAGAAAAAAGTACTGGGAGATAACAGCCTGAAATTAGCCACCACATATAATAATATCGGATTAGTATTGGTGCTAAAAAACTTATACAAAAAAGCAGAATCATACTTTAAAAAATCCTCTTCAATAAAAGAACGAATTTATGGAGAAAATCACATAGCTATTGCAGATTCGTATAACAACCTGGGACTCACATATAATAAGCAAGAAAATAAAGAAAAAGCATTGTTTTATTATAAAAAATCTTTAAACACACATGAACAAACCTACTCAAAACATGAATTACTAAGAAGTAATTCCCTTAAAGAAATAGGGCGTATTTATTTAGCAGAAAGGAAATCAGATAGTGCTCTGTACTATTTTAAAAAAACATTAAACATAAAAGTAAAACTATATGGTAATGACCACCCTGGCACCTCAACGATCTGCAACCTAATTGGTAATGCTTATCACAATAAAAAGGATTATCAGAATGCACTGTATTATTACAATAAAGTTCTAAAAATACAGGGAGAAATTTCAGAAAAAAACGATCTTATTGTCGCTAGTTCTTATAATTTGATGGCTAACACATATACGAAGATAAAGGATTATAAAAAAGCACAGCTATATTATGAAAAAGCAGTAAACATAAATATAAAAAAGGATCAATATAATACTAATATATTTGATCCGACCAAGTATTCTTATCCAGAAATTCTGATGGATACTTTTTATAATAATGCGAAGATGCTGCAAACTTTTCATTCAGAAAACCAAAATGCCAGCCTCTTAAAACAGAGTATCATTCTTTACCAGAATATAGATATCCTGATTAACTATATCCGAAATTCTTACCAAAATTATCTCGATAAAGTATCTTTTTCAAAGAAAGCAAAAGAAATTTATGGCGATGCTATAAAGGCGCAATTATCAATGTATTTTGAAACTCAAGAAAAAAGGGAATTAAAAAAAGCATTTTACTACTCAGAGAAAAGCAAAGCCAATACGCTCAAAGAATTATTAAATGATGCTAATGCTAAAAACTTTGGTCAATTGCCTAATACATTATTAGATGTTGAGAAAAATATAAAAAAAGATCGTGCTATTTATCAATCGTTACTTACCAATGAAAAGTCAAAAAAAACTACTGATCTCACAAAGATAAGACAATACGAAAATTTATTATTTGATATTAATCAAAGACAAGATTCTATTATATTATTATTTGAAAAAAAATCCCAAAAATATCAACAACTTAAGTATCAAAACAAGGTAGTATCTGTATCAGAAATTCAACAAAAGTTAGATAAGAAAACCAGCTTATTGGAGTATTTTGTTATTGATAACATCACTTATATTTTTACTATATCTAAAAATAACATTACGATAAAAAAATTACTAATACCAGAATTGACAGATAAGATCAAACGGTTACAAGAAGCTATAACTATAGAAAACAATGCGAGCTATAAAGACCTGGCATATACATTATACCAAAAACTAATCCATCCAATTGCCAGTGAAATCAGAGGAGATCAACTGATTATTATTCCAGACGGATCATTATGGCATCTTAATTTTGATCTTCTATTAACTCAAAAAGAAAACAACACTACTAAGCCCAAAAATTTATCATACTTATTAAGAAACTATGTAATTTCATATGCTAACTCTGCTACATTATTATTCAACCCTCTGAACAATTATACGAAACCATCAGATGTTCAAAATAAATGCCTTGCTTTTTCTTTTTCGGACACTACTAAAACCTTTACTACGAACACCCAATCATTAACCACATTAAGAAATAGTGGAGATGATCTACCTGGAACACGTGAAGAGATAAAAGCCATTGCCAACATTATTGACGGGCAATTTTATTCTGGAAATCAAGCTATTGAAACTAACTTTAAGCAGCAGGTAAGTAAATATAACATTCTCCATCTGGCATTACACGGAGAGGTCGATAATGAAAATCCGGAAAACTCCAGACTTTATTTTACTAAAACCAGGGATTCTATAGAAGACAATCTATTATATAGTCATGAATTGTTCACCCTAAATATACCCGCAGAATTAGCGGTATTAAGTGCTTGCAATACAGGTGCAGGCAAAATTGCTAAAGGAGAAGGTATTATGAGTTTAGGAAATGCTTTCCAATATGCTGGTACAAAAAGTTTACTACTCAGTAGCTGGGAAGTCTCTGATAAGGCGACTCCAGAACTTATGAAATACTTTTATACCAATCTTAAAAAAGGCATGAACAAAGCCAAAGCATTACAACAGGCAAAACTTCAATACCTCCATACAGCAGAAGTTTTTTATACCAATCCTTTTTATTGGGGAAGTTTTTATCTGATTGGCGATACAGCTCCCATTGACTTTCAGAATAAGACATACACTATCTATTGGAGTATTGGGCTGATTATTATAGGATTTCTGGGCTTGTTTTTCTTTATAAGAAATTCAGATCAGAACTGATAATATTGCGTGCTAATGATTTAGATGCGAAAATATCAGTTTTTTTGTTATGAATAAAGAAATACTACTCATAGTAATATAATACATCTATTTAATCATAAAAAAGTGTATTAGAGATTATAACATTTTACATTCTAAATTAGACATAAGAATCTTATAATTCTTAGATGAAATCATCGTAAGCTGAATCAAATTATTTTTTAATTCTGACGAGAAAGAAAAATTCATAGATAGCAGCGCTATCGATGCTTTTTATTTCGAAGTGTGAAACAAAAGAAATTATTTTAACAAGTAATTTATTTTGAAAATTGAATTATTAAAAAAATTCTATTTGAGAGTAAACTACCTCGGGGCAAGCCCATGAGGCATTTATTGGAAAAAACATGTTGATTTCGAGGCAAGCCTCGGAGCATTTATATCTCGATTATCGAGTAATACGATTTGTGATTAAAAAATTCGTATAAATTCATTGAATTATTTTTTCTTTATGCAAGGCAAAAAAATCAAGCATAGCTATAGCTACGGTTTATTTTTTAAACAAAGTAGAAAGGAAAAAGAAACGATAAATATGCGAAATTTTTAGTTATAAATCGTATAAAACATTATTGGACTTTTGTCTCTAAGAGAGCTATTATTAATCAGAATTATGAAACAGCACAGGATTGTGATCGCATCACAAAATGAAAAAAAAACACTTACTATAGAAATTACATCAACAAACAAAAGGGATCCCTAGAAATTAAGTGGGACTATTCTCTCAAATTTCTTATACTTTTTTGGCACATTAAAAGCAGAGCTGGTTTCAATACCATGAAAGGTGCTGATAAAGACATTCTTTAAATCAACAATGCACTATTATTAAGAGCATTTTTTATTATATAAACCGGTAGAACAATATCCAAAAACACCTGCTATCAGAGATCTAACAATAAAACTTAGAGCATAAAACCCAAAAAATGTATATTTATGATGTTGCGAAAACAATTTTTAATTATATTTTTTTTTAGTATTCATTTGATTTTTTCACAAACTCCAAGAGATACCTTAGTAGCTCAACAATACTTCAAAAAAGCAGATTCTTTATCTGAAATAGGTAAAAAACATAAAAAATCTATTGTATTTTTTAAAAAAGCATTATCCATATACAAACAACATAAACTGTGGAAAAGAGTCGCTATTTGTTACAATAAAATATCAAAAAACCAAAGACATATTAGACAGCTCGAAGAATCAATTGATAATGCTCAAAAAGCGCTAACTATTTCTAATAAACACTTAAGTAACAATAATAACCAGAAAGCAGATGCCTATGACAATAAAGGGCTTTATTATGATTTGATTCCGGAATATGACAAAGCATTTTCTCTATTTCAGAAAGCACTGGTCATAAGACGTAAAATAGACGATGAAGATAGTTTAAGAGTAGCTATCTCTTATGGGAGGCTCGCAAATGTATTTTATGGCAAAGAGATGTATGATGAGGCTTTAACGTATTTTGATAAAGTGATGCATATTAAACTAAAAAAATATGGCGAAAATGATAAAAAACTTTTGGCTACTTATAACGGATTGGGGATAGTTTATAAAAGAAAAGGTAACTATGATAAATCCTTACTTACCTATAAGAAAGCTATTGACATAGTTAAAAAGCAACCTATAAACAATAAAAATCAATATATTATCGCTGCTCTTTATTTTAATACGGGTAATGTACTATCGGAGAAAAAAGAGTATGAAAATGCTTTACAATATTTTAGAAAATCAATGCGAATTACTAAGCATTTATATGGCGAAAATCATATTAACTTATCACTCATTTTATCAAGTATTGGAATAATTTATGGCTCCAAAAATGATTTTAATTCATCAATAAAATATTTTAAGGAATCATTATTGCTTAAACAAAAATTACTTCCCAAAAATCATCCTTTGCTAGCTTTAAGCTATACTAATATTGGCGTAAGTTTATTGAGAGAGGAAAAATACAATGAATCATTAAAGTATTTACAAAAGACATTATCAATAGAATTAAAAAAACCAGAGAAAAAGAGTCTTAGTCTCGCCTCTGCATATACTAATATTGGTCGTGTTTTTTTTAAGAAAAAAGAAAATACAACTGCACTTCATTACTATCAGAAATCATTAGAAGTATATAAGAAAGCTTTAAGGAAAAAAAAACACCCATTACTTGCCAAAGCCTATAATGAGATTGGTGACATTTATTTAATCAAAAAAAAATATGAGACCGCTCTGTTGTATTACAAAAAAGCATTAACATCTAACAACACAGTAATTCTCAATCAACACTTTGATTTTACTAAATACATGGATTGTAATGTACTTTTGTATTCCTTAAGAAAAATTTCAAAATCATATCATGATCAATACATAAAACTTGGCCATAATAATCTTTTAATAAACAGTCTGAAATACTATAAAACAACAGATAGTCTGATCGATTATATGAGACAAAATTTAAATTATCTTAATGATAAAATATTTTTAGCAAAAGAGGCTAAAGAAATTTACACTGAAGCTATCAAATTACAGTTACTTCGATATAAGAACACAAGAGATAAACAGGATTTAGAGCTAGCTTTCTACTATTCTGAAAAAAGCAAGGCTAATGTATTAAAAGAGTTATTAAATGAAACTAATGCTGAAAAATTCTCAGGGATTCCCAGTTCAATACTAGAGCTAAAACAAAACCTTAAAACAGATCGTGCTTTCTATCAGTCAAAAATTAATGAAAAATATTCTAAACAGAGTATCGATTCTCTTGATTCTGATATAATTTCTTATAAAAATAAGCTTTTTAAAATCAATACACGACAAGATTCTATATCTAACATACTACAAAATGAATACCCAAAATATGATCTATTAAAATATAAAAATCAAGTTATTTCTATTTCAGAAATTCAAAAAAAAATAAATGAAAAAACAAATTTATTGCAATTCTTCACTTCTGATAGTATCACTTTCGTTTTTGTAATCTCAAAAAATAATACTATAATAAAAGAGCTAACCATTCCAAACTTAAAAAATAAAATAAAAAAACTACAGGAAGCAATCACTATTGAAAATAGTATTCATTACAAAGAATTGAGTTATACCCTATATAAAAAACTAATCCACCCAATTGCTAATGAAATTAAAGGAGATCAACTGATTATTATTCCGGACGGATCATTATGGCATCTTAATTTTGATCTTCTATTAACTCAAAAAGAAAGCACTACGACCAAATCCGAAAATCTATCATACTTATTAAGAGATTATGCAATTTCATATGCCAACTCCGCTACATTATTGTTTAATTCTTTAAAAAGTAATATACAGCCAAAAACACAAAAGCAGTGTCTTGGTTTTTCATTTTCTGACAATACTAATAATAGTAACACTCAATCTATATCTTTTACTAAATTAAGAGATACAGAAGATGATCTTCCTGGAACACATAAAGAGATAAAAGCAATTGCCAATATTATGGATGGACATTTTTACTCTGGAAATCAAGCTATAGAAACAAACTTTAAGCAACACGCAAATAAATACAATATTCTGCATCTGGCATTACACGGAGAGGTCGATAATGAAAATCCGGAAAACTCCAGACTTTATTTTACTAAAACCAGGGATTCTATAGAAGACAATCTATTATATAGTCATGAATTGTTCACCCTAAATATACCCGCAGAACTAGCGGTATTAAGTGCTTGCAATACAGGGGCAGGCAAAATTGCTAAAGGAGAAGGTATTATGAGTTTAGGAAATGCTTTCCAATATGCTGGTACAAAAAGTTTACTACTCAGTAGCTGGGAAGTTTCTGATAAGACGACTCCAGAACTTATGAAATACTTTTATACCAATCTTAAAAAAGGCATGAACAAAGCCAAAGCATTACAACAGGCAAAACTTCAATACCTCCATACAGCAGAAGTTTTTTATACCAATCCTTTTTATTGGGGAAGCTTTTATCTGATTGGCGATACAGCTCCCATTGACTTTCAGAATAAGACATACACTATCTATTGGAGTATTGGACTGATTATTGCTGTGTTTCTAGGAACCTTCTTCTGTAAAAGAAAAACAATTTCAAGTTTCTTTATCCGATCAAATAGCACATCTTGACTTTTTGTTCTGCAACTACTAATTAATATCATTCCTGGTCCTATACTTTTTTAGAACAACAGACTCATATGGAAATCTCTATGACTCGAATAGAATTACCACATATATAATAAACTCTCTAATCACTTTTTATGTGCTTTAAATCAAAGCGCTTGATATATTGCCAATCACGACTTTTATATTGATGCGTAAGTCCCCATTTTAAGACACTTAAGGGATTCTTATTATTATCTACTGATTGATCTAAACCTGCTGCTGGAGGACCCCATTTTATATGCGATTTAATTTCAAAATTAATACCATCGGGAGACCATTGTATTGTATTTCTTTCTGGTCCGTCTGTAATGATCAATGCCCCAATACCACCTTTATAAGGCCAGACACATAATTCATGTCCACTATTAGTAATAGGGTTATATGCTGATTTTATATACGGCCCCTCTAATTGATCAGCTATAGCAACTCCCCATTTTATTTCTCTTCCTCCAAAGGTTTTATGTTCGCCCATACGTTCACCTTTATAGTACAAGTAAAACTTATCCTTAAAATATACTAAGGTAGGATCATGAACTTTATGACTGTCAAAAGATCCTTGTTTTTTAACATTGAAGCGGTTATCTTCATCACCCAACCATTCACCATCATCAGCAGGAGATAAGATTGGTTTCTTAAGTTTTATAAATGGTCCTTCAGGGTTATCACTAATTGCCATTCCCACTTGATTCTTCACACGATTATTGTATGGAGCCTTTACTGTTTGATAAACCAATACATATTTTTCTTGATATTTCATTACCTGCGGAGTAAAAACAGAACGGTCGTCATAGGATCCAGAATCCCCTCTACCAACAGCTAAACCTTCTTCTTTCCATGTCCAGCCATCACCAGAAGAAGCATACCAAACTTCTGTCTTATCCCAGGGAAAAACCTTCTTTTCTGGATCACCAGTCCCAAAACCATATGTTTTTCCAATCGCTTTAGAATAATACACATAATACGTACTGTCTACCAATATGATATCACTTGGATCCCTACGGGTAACACCTTCTTCATAGACAAAATCTCCTTTCAATTCTTGTGTTTTGAATTCTCCATACCATTCGGGACCTTGTGCATAACCTCTTTCTAAAGCACGCTCGGAAGCAGCACTTAATTTACCTCCCTTAGGAATTGCTAAAAAATCATAAACACTATCCGGATATTTTTCTTTTTCTGAGATTCGTGGATCCTCATTAGATATAGACACTATGGGGTCAGATTTTACAACTGTATTACAAGAATTTAGGCATAGTATCGCTAACATCAAAATTATGTAAAAATTTTTAAGCATATTTTTAAGCATTATTATTAATAAAATTCATTTTTAATTCTTTAGGTAGATACCTTCTGGAGCCTTTTCTAATTCAATTTTGAAAGCAAAAGCATAGTCTCCCTTTTTTTTCTTTGGAGATTTAATAAGTAGCCCTTTATGATTTCTTTTCCAATCAATTTTTTCTTTAGAACCCAACAAAGAAATATTCTTAATAGGATCACTAATTGAAGCCAAAAGAGTTGAAAGAGATGTTATTAAAATATCCTCTGTAGGCCAATCCAAAACAAAAGCATAAATTGTGTTGTCTTTTGAGGTAAACCTAATATCTTTTTGTGTCATTTCCTGAGTTACATACTCTGTATGATCACCTGTTTTTGATCGATTTACTCCTTCTCCATACAATATCCAGGGACGTGTTTTATATATCGCCTCTCCGTTTACCGATAACCACTTCCCTATTGTCAATAATACTTTTTGCTGATCTTCTGGTATGGTTCCATCTGATTTGGGACCGACATTTAATAATAAGTTTCCATTTTTACTTACAATATCTATCAATTCATCGATTAGCTCTCCAGCAGGTTTATTTTGCCAGTCTCTTACATATGACCAGGAATTGCGCCCAATAGACGTATCTGTTTGCCAGGGTAATTTTCTAATTCTATCAAGTTTACCTCGCTCTATATCCAGCACGGCAGCACCCTTGGGAATTGGATTCCATCCCATTCTTTTATAATTTAAAACCACTTCTTTATTCCATGTAGTAGCCAAGTTATAATATTCACTAAGTATTTTTAATCTGTTTTCTTCATACTCCGGAGCACAGAACCCGAAATCAAACCACATCAGGTCTAACTGATACTTAGTAATCATTTCCATGGTTCTTTTATAAAAATGTGTTAAAAACTCCTTTGTTGGTGCTTCAAGGTATGCATGAGGTTTTAGATATAATCCTTCATATTGAGGATCGGTAGTATCAAACTTCTTATCATAAGCCCACCATTTATATCCAAAAGCCAAATGTGATGAACTTCCTACCTTTAATCCACGTTTACGTGATTCTAGAGCGAGTTCACCCAAAACATCCCGTTTTGGTCCCATCTCTACAGAATTCCAGTTGGTTTGTGAAGATTCATACATGGCAAAACCATCACAGTGTTCACCCACTGGTACTATATATTTAGCACCAGATTTCTCAAAAAGATTGATCCATTCTTGAGCATTGAATTTTTCTCCTTTAAACATCGGAATAAAGTCTTTATATCCAAATTTTTCAGGACCTCCATATCTTTTTTGATGATATAAATAGGTAGGATTATCTTCTTGATACGTTTCTCCAGTGAGATGATTTGTTTTTTTCTCTCTATACATATGAAATCCATACCATTCACTCCCATATTCTGGAACAGTATATACTCCCCAATGAATAAATATCCCCAATTTAGCATCTCTAAACCAATCTGGGCACTTATATTGTGACAGTGACTCCCAGGTAGCTACGTATTTTTTTTCTTGTGGATAAAGCCCCCCTACACCAAAAAACAAACATATTGTAATAATTAAGCACCTAAAATATTGACTCATAAGTTTTAGAATTCTAAACTCAACCTGACTTTCTTCGATAAAAGTAATATAAACCAAATAAAAAGACTGTCTGAAAATTTTTATAATCCCAACAAATAACTATCGTATACTATATAATGTTTAGGTTTGATTTAACACAAATAATAACACCTAATTCTCAACCTTTAAAGTATGAAAAACATTATAGTTTCAGGATAACAGACAGTCCTAATTTTGTTTATGTTTACATAAAAAATGTGTTCTTTATTATTTACTTTTTAATCAGTTTTAAATTCAAATACAGATGATTTCGTCGAATTACTATGATGATCTTTAGTAATTACCTGCCAATAATAAACTATATCTGATTGTAGTTGGACATTGGCAATACTAGTATCAGTAAGGGTATTTAGCAGTGTAGTTGGCGGCGTATCGGTTCCCATATATATTTCATACTCTTTTATATCGTTATCTACATCACTTCCTTTCCAGATTAAATCTATAGTATTCCCTGAAACCGTTAACCCCATTGGCGGACTAATAAGCTCTGCAGGAAATGGAGCATAATTCTCTATGCCCGGACCCGCATTATAGAAGTTCCAAGTCTCACTTTCTGCTATTTGTGAAGAACCATTTACCCTGGAAATTACATTCCATGAATACGGTACTCCTCTTTGTAAAGTAATAGCAACCTGGGTTGTATTACTATTAAAATTTTCTTGAGTATTTGTAATAAGATTAGTTAATGAAACAGTATAACTAACTGCACTCATTGCCTCATTCCATTCAAAAGTAACTATACTTTCAGTTTCAGATACTATTTCACCTTGATTACATTCAGCATCTTTTAACGGAAAAACTAATGTAGCCGCATTAGCAACAACAGTACCACCATCATCACTACTACTACAGCTACATAAAAAAATAGCTGCAGAAACTATCAAAATAAATATTTTATTATTTTTCATACGCTTATGTTTTCTAAAATACTCTAAAAATATTATTCTTTAATTAACTGTTTATATACTATTGTCTCAGGGGTTGTAATTTTAATAAGGTAGCTTCCTGAAGTAAGAATAGAAGTATCTGCAATGACACTACTTCCTGCAAGTTTCTGTTTCCCTTGTTTTACTAATTTGCCTTGATATGAAAAAACTTGCCACAACACATCTCCTGACTTCGTATTAGAAATATCAATAGCTAATTGATTATTAAAAGGATTAGGATATATATAAATTCCATCTTCTATATTAATATTCTCTGTATATTTTCCTTGACAATCTATATTAGTGCTAACTAGTAAGTCATTTTTACCATCTTTAAGTTCTAAAGTAATTGTATTTTTATCTGTAACTGTAAGCACTCCATTGAGCTGTATTCTATACAGTTCTCCCCCACTTAAATCTAATTCGATTTTCTTGGCAGAAGCATTGACTATTGAAGAAACCGTTAGGTTTTCGGGGGCAGTTACTACCAGTTCAAAACATTGTTTATAAGAAGGCTCTTCTGCAATTGTTATACAGACAACATAGGTGCCTTCTGATAATTGATCAAAAAGAGTTTCTGTAGTAAAAGCTTGTGTCAGGTTGTTTCCTTGTATGACTGCTGTATAATTTTGATTTTCATTGGTTTTTATAAAGATACTCCCATTTTTGGCATCTCTGCAGCTTTCTCCAGTAACAAGCACGATAAAATTATCAGTAGGTAATGTAAAAACAGTGCACCCATTACTATCTACGGTATCATTCACTGGAGTATCAGGGCAAATATCATTTGCATCACTTACACCATCATTATCTGCATCCTCTTCTGGCAACAAAATACAATCTTCACCTGGCAATCCATAACAACCTTGACCTGTAGGACCTAGTAGTGGATTCCAGCTAATACCCGCAAACCAATCATACCCTTCAAATTCATAAGCACCTACATCAGGATTTAAACCTGTATAATCATCTGTAATTCCAATAATAATTCTACCTGCATCTATTGGGGATGACCCTGCTCTTAATGTAAAATCTCCATTCGTTGTATTAGAAAAAGCTTCAGAACCTACCACCAGATTATTCTGTTTATCAGATTGTGGTTCCCACTTATCATTGTCTCCCAGATTGTTCCATACTTTTACATTAGTAAATGAAGTCCCTTCTTTATGCCAGGCTCCCATAACTTCAGAATTATTCCAGAATGTATTATTAAATACGTCTATATCTTTACCATCCCAATTGATTTGTACTCCTGTCCATTCTGTATTCCATACCACATTGTGATGTACAGAAAAAGCTTCTGCATCATTATCTAAATAAATCCCTGCTGCCTTAAATTTATCTCCTCTTGAGGCAATATCATGAAACCAATTATGATGTATTTCGGTATTCTGAGGGCCTCCTACTGTATAAAAAGTCCCACAATCATCATTAATCAAATTACTTTTATAAACATCATTGTAAGCAATTTCACAGCGATTCCCAAAAAAACTAATACCATCTCTTCCTCCATTGAATATTGTATTTCCTGTAATTTTATTATCATCCCCTCCTCTAGCCATCAGTGGAGCATCATAAGATCCTAAATAATCAAAATCATGTATCGAAGAATTTTTTAATTCATTAAAACTACCTCCTAACCTAACTCCTGTAGCTGCCCCAAAGGCTATTTCACATTTTTCAATCACATTTCTGGTACCGTTTACTTCGATACTGGGTTTATTAGCAGAAAAGCCTGTAAAAACTCCTTGCGTATGATTGCCATAAAAGGAAGAAACCCCATATATGGTATTATTATTAGAATTTGTTTTTAATTCTATACCTCCACCAAAGACAGCCATATTTCTTATTTCAATATAACTTCTATTATTAAGGTCTATCGTTAATCTCCTTCTGCGCATTTTTACCAGATCATCCTGAGGCATCGATCCATTAGGCAATTGTACAAAAAGTTCATTGGTTGTAGTATCGTACCACCACTCATTTTGATAGTCTAATGCACCTTTGACACCTTCCAGGTAAAAATCTCCAAGATCTTTGGGGGAATGGAATGTTCTAATCCAACTTGGATTTTTATTCAATTCAAAAGTGACTCTTCCTACAGAACTATTAGATATAAGAGCTTTCCAGGCTATCCATCCTGCACCAGATTTATCTCCGTAAAAAAACACAGCTCCACCGGTCCAATCTATATTCGGTATTTCTGAAGATTCTAAAAATGCATTATTTATCACATCAGGACCACTCCCTCCTGTATTCCTCCTGGAATTAAGTGTGAAAGGTTTTTCGTCATCATTATTAGGCCATCTAGCCAAGTCTAATGCCACGTTTCCATTCATTACAAAATTATCTTGCTCCAGAGAGGGGAAATCAATTACAGTTTTGTAAATAGATCCCGAATCATTGACCCATCCATTAAGAGGTTGCATCGCAGAAACAATGACTCTTTCACCTGGAAAAGAGGTGAAAATAATTGGATTTCCTGCTGTTCCTGAGTTCGCAGGTTTCAATATTTCTTCATAGGTTCCTTCTCTAATAATTACAGTGTCTCCTGCGACAGCTTCAGAAGCAGCTTTAGTAATGGTTAGAAATGGGCTATCAATCGTTCCCGTATTGGCATCACTTCCATTCTTTGCTACATAGATTTCTTTTGCAGTTATCTTTAATGACGCCACAACACAAAACAAAAAAAATATAATCGCCTTACCTTTCATAATTTTTTTTTACAAAAATACTTACGAAAAACTATTCCACTTATGACTTATGATTTTAAAGAAATAACAAATGGTTAATCTCTAATTTAAAACAAAAAAGCTATACCTAAAGAAACAATATTAGAATTTACAAACATTTTCAGTGTAAAAAAATTTATAAATTGATACGTAAATTTTAAAACAATAATTATTCGAGTAAAATGAACATTATCTTTTTTGAACATTATTATATAAGTATAGTACATCTACTCCGGTAAAACAGTACTTAAAAGGAATCTATACGCCTTTTTTTTTAAAATAACCATTTGTTCTATTGTTTGGATCATTCGTCATTTTCGTTACTTTGTAAAAACATGACTTTTACATATGAATAATTAATATTCTGTGTAATAAAATATATGATCTATGATTGTGAGAAAAATAACTTTATTAATCGCTCATTTTTTTTGTATCCTACTTTTAATCTCGTGTGGATCGGATAAAAACAAAAAGATAGCTCAGGAATCTCCTGTTCCAGAGGTAATTGATACACTACAAAAAAAATATGAACCTAACTGGGAATCAATAAAGAAAAAATACAAAGATCCAGAATGGTTTAATAATCAAAAATTTGGAATTTTTATTCATTGGGGAGCCTACAGTGTTCCTGCTTTTGGTTCAGAATGGTATCCAAGGCAAATGTATATGGATAGTGCTAATTTTAGTGCTGGTCTGGAACATCATTATGATGGCCCGACAAAAGAGTTTAAACATCATAAAGAAAAGTGGGGAGATCATAAAAAATTTGGGTACAAAGACTTTATTCCGATGTTTAAAGGAGAAAAATTCAATGCTCAAGAATGGATAGATTTATTCAAAAAGGCCGGAGCAAAATATGTAATCCCTGTTGCTGACCACCACGATGGTTTTGCAATGTACAAATCGAATACAACCAGATGGAATGCCGTTGATATGGGACCTAAACGGGATGTTCTCGGAGAGTTATTTAAAGAAGGACGAGATCATGGTTTAATTATGGGAACATCTTCTCATTTTGCCTTTAATTGGTCTTTTTATAACAAAAAAGATCATTTTGACACCGTAGATCCAGAATACGCAGACCTATATAGCTCTAAAGGCAAAAACCTTACTGAGCCAGTTTCTGAAAAATTTAAAGAAAGATGGTGGTTACGAATTAAAGATATTATTGACAACTACCAACCCGATATCCTATGGCTGGATTTCTATGTGGATATTCCGGATTTTGAAGAATATCGTCCAAAATTGGCAGCATATTATTACAATAAAGGAATTGAATGGAACAAAGAAGTAGTATTACAAGATAAAAATTTTAGCCACGAAGCCTTTCCAGAAGGAACTGTTATTTATGATCTGGAAAGAGGAAAACTACCTGGGATTAGAAAATTACCCTGGCAGACAGATACCTCTATTGGTAAGAATTCTTGGAGCCACGTAACAAATTGGGAATCCAAAGATGCAAATCAATTGATAGATGACCTTGTGGATATTGTAAGTAAAAATGGAAACCTGTTATTAAATGTAGGTCCCAAATCTGATGGAACTATACCGCAAGACCAACAAAAAATCTTATTAGAGATAGGAAATTGGCTATCGGTAAATGGAGAAGCTATTTATGATACAAAATATTGGAAAACTTTTGGCGAAGGTCCTACCAAGGTAGAAAAGGGACATCATTCAGAAAAAAACAATAAAGGTTTTACTGGACAAGACATCCGATTTACACAAAAAGATGGCAAACTTTATGCAATCATGATGGATTGGCCGGAAAATGGAAAATTAGCTATCGAATCACTTGGTAAAAATTCTGAATATGCTAAAAATGTAAATATCAAAAATGTTCAGCTACTCGGCAGTGATACCACATTAGAATGGTCTCATAAAGATACAGCACTGCACATAACGCTACCTACCAAAAAAATAGGTGATTATGCACACGTAGTTGCTATTAGTCTTTAAAAAAGCCATAGATTACAACAGATAAAATCAACGAGATTAAACATACTAAAAAATGGTTATTATTATCAAAGATTACATCTTATCTCTAAAACAATTAATATACATAAATGAAATACATCGTTTGCCAGAAACCTGGAATGTTTCTATTAGAAGAAAAAAAAACACCTATCCGAAATAATGATGAAGCCCTTCTGAGGGTAAAAAAAGTAGGGATTTGTGGTACCGACCTTCATGCATATTCTGGAAATCAAGCATTTTTCACTTACCCAAAGATTTTAGGTCATGAATTAGCTGCAGAAGTTATAGATATAGATAAAAACGCAAGAAATATCAAAAAAGGTGATAAAGTAGTTATCATGCCGTATGTAAGCTGTGGTACTTGTATCGCCTGTAGAAAAGGTAAAACCAACTGCTGTACTAATATAGAAGTACTTGGGGTACATACAGATGGAGGAATGCAAGAGCAAATCACCGTTAGAACTGATTTGTTGATTCCTGCAAATGACTTATCATATGATGAAATTGCGATCGTAGAACCACTGGCAATTGGAGCACATGCTATCAGAAGAGCAGCCATTAAACCAGAAGAATTTGTAGTCGTGGTGGGTTGCGGTCCAATCGGAATCGGAATTATAAAATTAGCCCAAATCCAAGGTGCAAAAGTAATTGCTTTAGATATGAATGATACGCGACTGGAATATGCTAAAAATGAAATTGGAGCAGATTATGTAATTAACGTCACAAAAGATCCTGTTTCCAAAATTTCTGATATTACAAATGGGGATATGGCAACTGCGGTTTTTGATGCCACCGGTTATAAAGGAGCATTAGAAGCAGGACCAGATTATATGGCTCATGGCGGTAGATACATCCTTGTAGGATTGTCAAAGGGTGAATTGCAATTCGCCCATCCCAAAATCCACGCAAAAGAAACAACACTGATGTGCAGTAGAAATGCAACTATTGAGGATTTTGAACATGTAATAAAAGTTTTACCCCAATTCCCGACCGGATCTTTTATCACTCATAATGTTCCTTTTTCTGAAATGATTTCAAATTTTGATAGTTGGACAAAACCTGAAACCGGAGTAATAAAAGCAACTATTGACTTTTAATTAGATTACAAAAAAATAAGCCCTTTCACGTGTCAAAAAGTTATACCCAAATAGACCCAAGAGATAATATTATTGTTGCCATACAATATTTACCAGAAAGCACATTGATTGATATTGCAGGAACTACCTTTACGCTAAAAGAAAACATAAAAGAAAAGCATAAATTTGCCCTAAACAAATTCGAAAAAGGTGATTCCATATTCATGTATGGCGTACTCATCGGCAAAGCTATTCTTCCTATTGATCAAGGTTGTGCTATAACAACAGAGAACACAAAACATGCTTCTGCAACGTTTAATACCAGCCAGGAAAGTCTGGAATGGACAAAACCTAATATCACAAAATTCAGTACTAAAACGTTTGATGGATATTATAGAAAAGATGGTAGTGTAGGAACTCGTAATTATTGGTTAGTGATCCCACTAACTTTTTGCGAAAATAGAAATCTGGAAATTTTGGAAGATGCTTTATTAGACACATTAGGATATCAAACCCAAAAAGATTTTGGAGTAGATACAAATACTCTAATCGAGAAATATAAATCTGGCGCCACATCTGAAGAGTTATTAAATACTACCATTACTTCATCTCAGAAAACATCTTCTAAAAACCGTTTATTCTCTAATGTGGATGGAATCAAGTTTTTAAAACATGATGGCGGTTGTGGTGGTATCCGGCAAGATGCTGAAACATTATGTCACCTGCTGGCAGGATATATTACAAACTCCAATGTAGCTGGTGCAACCATTTTTAGTTTAGGTTGCCAAAATGCACAAATAGATATGTTGCAAAAGGCTATTGAGTTAAAAGACCCCAACTTTTCAAAACCTATCCATTATCTGGAACAACAAAAAATTGAAAACGGAGATTTACTTATAGAAGCAGCAATTAAGCACACGTTTGTTGGATTAATTGAAGCGAATAAAATTGAAAGAAAGCCAGCTCCCATCAGTAAACTTATCCTTGGATTAGAATGTGGAGGATCTGATGGCTTTTCTGGGATTTCAGCGAATCCCGCATTAGGATACACATCTGATCTATTGACAGAATTGGGTGGAACTCCCATTTTAGCTGAGTTTCCTGAGTTAAATGGCGTAGAACAGGAATTGATTAACAGGTGTCTGCAAAAGAAAGATGCAGAGAAATTTGCATCTATTATGAAAACCTATGCAAAAAAAGCTATAGAAGTAGGATCTGGATTCGAGAACAATCCTTCTCCAGGAAATATTAAAGATGGATTGATTACAGATGCCATGAAATCGGCTGGAGCAGCAAAAAAAGGAGGTACTTCCCCCGTGACTGCTGTATTAGATTACACAGAAAAAGTAACTACATCAGGATTAAACCTGCTTTGCACGCCCGGAAATGATGTAGAAAGCACTACAGGACTGGCAGGAAGTGGTGCTAATATAATTGTGTTTACAACTGGACTGGGCACTCCAACAGGAAATCCAATTACACCTGTTCTTAAAATGTCTAGTAATACAAGATTGTTTCAGCAAATGAATGATATTACGGATCTCAATGCCGGTACTATTATTTCTGGAGAAGATACCATAGAATCCATGGGAGAAAAAACACTGGAATATATCATAAAGGTTGCCAGCGGAACTATTGAAACAAAAGCCGAAAAAAATGGTCAAAATGACTTTATCCCCTGGAAAAGAGGAATATCGCTATGATATAATGCTAAAAACAGTTAAAAAAAGGTAGTACAATAACGAATGAAAAAACAAGAAAAAACCATCTCAACAAGAAAAAAAGCTCCCGAACGCATTTTACAGTTTGGAGGAGGGAATTTTTTAAGGGCCTTTACCGACTGGATGTTTCATGTACTCAATTCAACCACTGATTTTAACGGGAGTGTTGTAGTTATTAAACCTACAGAAAAAGGAGAGTACCAAGAACTAAAGGAGCAGGACGGTCTTTTTCACGTAGCCTTGGACGGTTATAAAAATGGCAATCTCGTTTCTGAAGTGACTCTTATTAAAAGTATTAGCAGAACTATACATCCCTATAGACAATGGCAGAAGTATCTAGAGCTGGCAGAGCAATCAGAAATGCGTTTTATTGTTTCTAATACAACAGAGGCTGGTATACAATTCTCAGACACTGATGCACTGGATCATGCACCTCCCAAAGAATTTCCTGCCAAACTAACACGCTGGTTATACCATCGTTTTCAATATTTTGAAGGTGATACCAATAAAGGATGTATCATACTCCCCTGTGAACTGATTGAGCAGAATGGAGACAGATTAAAATCTGTTGTTTTACAATATGCTGAACATTGGAAACTAAAAACCAAATTTGGCAACTGGATAAAAGAACATAATTATTTTTGTAATACACTAGTCGATAGAATTGTATCAGGCTATCCAACAGAAAGAGCAGAAAAAATAAGAGCTCAAATTGATTTTGAAGACAAACTCCTGGTTGCAGGAGAACAATATCATAGTTGGATTATACAAGGAGCAAACGATGCAACCCAAAAAGAATTACCCTTTCATAAGACAAACTTACACGTCCAATTCGTAGATGACATTACTGAATATCGGGAAATGAAAGTACGTATTCTTAATGGAGCACATACAGCTATGGTTCCTGTAGGATATTTATCAGGAGTACGCACCGTAAAAGAAGTAATGAACGATACTGATATAAGTACTTTTGTTGAGGAATTACTGAGTAATGAAATTATTACTACACTTACCAATCTCCCACAAGATGAAGTACACAAGTTTGTAAACGATACCTTAGATAGGTTTCGCAACCCTACATTAAAACATTTTCTTATTAATATTTCACTTAATAGCTGTTCAAAATTTGTAACACGCTTACTTCCAGCTATTAAAGAGTGTGTTATAGAAAATGGACAGCTGCCAAAACGTATTGTATTTGCATTTTCATGTTTAATAAGAATGTACAAAGGGGAATATAATAATGAAAATATCAATCTAAACGACAATACTGAAATACTAGATTTTTTCAGAAATAATTGGAAAAAAAAGGAGGATAAACTTATTTCTTATGAAGAATTAGTGTTAGTTTCTCTTAAAAATTCAGATATCTGGGGAGAAGATCTGGATAAGATACATGGATTATCAAAAGAAGTAGTCCAAAATCTACAGTTTATAGAACAGCTTGGAGTAAAGGCTACAATGAAACAAATTACAGACCACAAATCACTAGTATGACCATAGATTCTCATCAACATTTTTGGCAATATCATCCAGTAAAACACAGTTGGATTAATGATCAAATGAAAGTATTGCAACAAGATTATCTACCGGAAGATCTTTATCAAGTATATCAAAAAAATGGAATAGACGGATGCGTAGCAGTTCAGGCAGATCAATCTGAAAACGAAACTGATTTCCTTTTGAGTCTTGCAAAGAAAAATAGTTTCATAAAAGGAATCGTCGGATGGGTAGATCTACGTTCAGAAAACCTGAGAGAACGCTTGCAGCATTACGCCCAATATAAAATAATAAAAGGTTTCAGACATGTAGTACAGGATGAAGCTGATCCTAATTTTATAATTGGCGAGCAATTTAAAAAAGGGATCGCTTTATTAAAAGAATATGGGTTCGCTTATGATATTTTAATATTCCCTGCACAACTAGAAGCTACAGTGCAATTGATTAATGAATTTCCGGAACACCGTTTTGTTATAGATCATATTGCAAAACCAAATATAAAAGAAGGACATATAGAAGATTGGGAAAAATATATGCGCCAAATAGCAGTACATAAAAATGTGTATTGCAAAGTTTCCGGAATGGTTACAGAAGCAGATTGGAAAAACTGGAAATATGATGATTTCGTTCCTTATCTAGATATAGTTTTCGAAATTTTTGGAACAGATAGAATTATGTATGGTTCAGATTGGCCGGTTTGCCTTTTAGGAGGAACATATCAATCTGTAAAAGGAATAATTGACACCTATATCAGTACGTTTACCAACGAAGATCAACAAAAAATTATGGGAGGCAATGCCGTTGAATTTTATCAGCTGCACTAGACCAAAAAATATATTATGGATTTAAAATTAAAAGATAAAGTAGTTGTAGTTACCGGTGCTGCAGGGATCAAGGGAAGTATTGGAGAAACTATTGTACAAACATTAGCAGATGAAGGAGCAATACCTGTCATTGTTTGTAGAAATGATCGTGGATTTGGGTATGAAAAAGAGCTACAAGAGAGAGGTATCAATTCCATCTTTGTAAAGACTGATCTTTCTGATGCTGACCAAATTGAAATGGCTGCAAAAAAAATTGGTGACACATATGGCAGAATTGATGCTTTGATCAATAATGTGGGGGTTAATGATGGCGTTGGATTAGATGCTTCTATTGATGATTTTATGTACTCCCTTAAACTCAATATGGTAAGTTTTTTTGCAATGACTAAATTTTGTCTTCCTTATATCAAAAAAGTAAAGGGAAACATTCTAAACATTGGTTCTAAAGTAGCGCTAACAGGACAAGGGGGTACCTCGGGATATGCCGCTTCTAAAGGAGGTGTCCTGGGATTAACAAGAGAATGGGCTGTAGATTTAATTAAAGATGGAATTCGATCCAATGCAATTGTTATTGCAGAAAGTTGGACACCTGCCTATGATAATTGGATCAAAACCTTAGAAAATGGTGAAGAAAAATTACAAGCTATTGTAAAAAAAATACCATTAGAAAATCGTATGACCTCTCCACAAGAAATTGCAGATACCTGTCTTTTTGTGATTTCAGAAAAATCTTCCCATACTACCGGGCAATTTATTACTATTGATGGTGGATATGTTCATCTGGACAGAGCATTATTGACAGAATAAATAATCAATATAGAATCTAATATTATTAACACTAACAATACCTAATAGATTATGGAAAATATCAAAAAAACTCCTATTGTAAGTAAGGAATTACTAGTCCCTTTTATTGTTATTACGACTCTTTTTGCTTTATGGGGTTTTGCAAATGATGTTACAAATCCAATGGTTACTGCTTTCAAAAAAGTAATGCCGGAACTAAGCTGGTTTCAAGCCTATCTGGTTCAGTTTGCATTTTATTTTGGATATGGATGTATGGCATTACCTGCAGCCTTATTTATTAGGTGGAAAAGTTATAAATCTGGAATAATCTTAGGATTACTATTATATGCATTTGGAGCATTTATGTTTTTTCCTGCTTCCAGTTTAGAGAGTTATGGTTTCTTTCTGTTGTCACTTTATATTATCACTTGTGGTTTAGCTTTATTAGAAACTACGTCCAACCCTTTGATTCTATCTTTGGGTGCAAAAGAGACTGCCACACAACGATTAAACCTGGCTCAATCATTTAATCCAATTGGATCTTTATCAGGTATGATGATTGCTCAATTTGTTGTACTAGGGCAAATACAATCCGCTAAATATAATGAAGAATCTTATGCTGCTCTTGATCAAGCAGCAAAAGCATCCATAAAGACTGAAGATCTAAGTATCATAAGTTATCCTTATTTAGGTATTGGTGTAGTTGTTTTGATTATTTTAGGGTTAGTTTTAGTGACAAAAATCCCAACTGTACAAGAACAAGTATCATTAACTTTTAAAGAATCTATCAAAAAAATATTTGCTAAAAAAGCTTTTTTTCCAGGTGTTATTGCCCAAATGTTTTATGTAGGTGCCCAAATCATGTGCTGGACAGCTATATACCAATATGTTCAGTATATCAATGAAACAGGAGCTGCTGGCAGAGAATTAAATGCTACTTATTGGAACATGATTGCTATGGGGATATTTCTCGGAGGTCGTTTTCTTGGAACTGCACTCTTAAGTAAGCTCAAAGCTCCCAGACTACTTTCATTATTTGCGCTATTAGCTATTATTTGCTGTACCGGTGCAATCTTAATGCCAGGTATGCCGGGACTGATATCATTAGTATGTATTTCTGTTTTTATGTCTATTATGTTCCCAACAATCTATGGTATTGCACTAAAAGATATGGGTGATGAGGCAAAAGTAGGTTCTGCCTTTTTGGTAATGGCAATTGTAGGAGGAGCTATTTTTCCTCCAATACAAGGGTTGATTATTGATATAGGAGGAGACCAGTTAGCAGACACCTTAATCCTTGGAATTCCAGAAGTAAAATTCTCATTTATTATGCCTTTAATATGTGTCGCTGTAGTGGGGCTTTACGGTTTATATGTTTCTAAAATTCAAAAAAACAGTTAAAAAATGAATACCAAAAGATATTGTCTATCCTGTGATCTAAAAAACGATCCAAAACTGATAGAAACATATAAAAAATACCATGCCGCTGGTAATGAGTGGCCCGAAATCACTAAGAGTATTAAAGATGCGGGAATTGTAGATATGCAAATTTATCTTACCGGAAATCGACTCTTTATGATCATGGAAGTGGATGACACCTTTGATCCGGTAAAAAAAGCCGCTATGGATGCTGAGAATCCAAAGGTTAAAGAATGGGAAACTTTAATGGATACATTCCAACAAAGATTACCTTGGGCAGAAAACGATGAAAAATGGGTGCCGATGGAACAAATATTCAAATTATAATAGTATTCCCTGTTTAAAATCAAGATTTCAACCTAACCAAAAGCAAAGCACATGAATCTAATTAAATCTCCAATAATTTCAATATTATTCTGGTTATTACCATTATTTACTGTATGTATTTCTTGCTCAAAAAACATAGAAAAGTTACCACCTGTAGAGGATCAAAACTTCAATAAAAAGTGGCTTTTTAGTAAAGGAGTAATTGAAGGAGGCGAAACTATCGGTCTAGATGATTCTAAGTGGCGTAGTCTAAATTTACCACATGATTGGGCGATCGAAGGACCTTTTGATAATAAATACAATGCCAGAACTGGTGGGCTTCCTGTTCATGGCACAGGATGGTATAGAAAACATTTTACTATAGACAAGAAACATCAAAATCAACAAATTTCTATAGAATTTGATGGCGCTATGAACAATGCCAAAGTCTGGCTTAATGGTAATTATATTGGCGAAAGACCTTATGGATATATCGGTTTTGAATTTGATTTAACCCCTCATATCAAATTTGGAGAAGATAATGTCATCGCTGTTCAATTATCCCCAGAAGATCTTGCAGCAAGATGGTATACAGGAGCAGGAATCTATCGCAATGTCAGGCTAAAAATTAACAATTCAGTTCATATTTCTCAATGGGGAACCTATATCACTACGCCAGAAATAACAGATCAAAAAGCAATTGTTAGTATAAAAACCAAGGTAAAAAACGTAGGTACACCTTCTAATGTAATACTAGAGACTATTATAAAAGATGCTAACGGAAATGTAGTAGATTCTACTTCTTCTACTGTAGCGTTAACACATGGATCAGAAAAATCTGTTGCACAAACTATAGAAATATCAAACCCTAAATTGTGGGATATTCATACTCCGTATCTCTACACAACAGAAAGCAATCTAAAAATAGATAAAAATCTAATCGACTCCTATAAAAGTACTTTTGGAGTACGTTCTATTCGTTTTGATGCAAATAAAGGATTCTTTCTAAATGACACCCCTGTAGAACTTAACGGGGTTTGTATGCATCATGATCAGGGAGCCTTAGGAGCTGCCATAAGCTATCGAGCAAAAGAAAGACAGATGCAAATTATGAAAAGTATGGGAGTAAATGCATTGAGAACAAGTCATAATCCTCCTTCACCAGAGCTATTAGAAGTTTGTGATCGTCTTGGGATTGTTGTCATTGTAGAAGCTTTTGATGAGTGGAAAAAAGGGAAAGTCCCTAACGGATATAATAAATACTTTGACAAATGGCATGAGAAAGATTTACGAGATATGATCAAAAGAGATCGTAATCATCCTTCGGTTATTATGTGGAGTATTGGAAATGAAATTTTGGAACAGGCAGAAAAAGATGGTTGGATACTTACAAAGCGACTTAATGATATTTGTCACAATGAGGATAATACCAGGCCAACAACTATTGGATTTAATTATTACCCGGCTCCTTTTGTTAATAAACTAGCATATCAGGTGGATGTCGTAGGGATTAACTATCACCCAGCTAATTATGCAGAAATTAAAGAGCAAAATCCCGAGATGATTATTTATGGATCTGAAACCTCATCACAAACCAGTAGCCGTGGAGAATATCAATTTCCTATACAAGCATTACACCAAAAAGAAACCGGACATGTATCCAGTTATGATGTAAATACCGGACCTGTATGGGCATATCCTCCTGATGTAGAATTCGATTTTCAGAAACAAAATCCTTTTTCATTGGGAGAGTTTATCTGGACAGGATTTGATTATCTTGGTGAACCCACTCCATATGGAGGAAGAGATAACTCTACGGATGGGTATTGGAATGATGACTGGCCTTCAAAATCATCTTATTTTGCTCCAGTAGATCTTTGCGGTTTTCCTAAAGATCGATATTACTTATACCAAAGTCAGTGGACATCTGAACCTATGGTTCACGTATTACCACATTGGAACTGGGAAGGCAAAGAAGGAGATAATATCCCCATATACTCTTACACCAATTGCGATGAGGTTGAGTTAATTGTAAATGGAAAATCCTTTGGTAAAAAAATAAAAGGAGTAGACACAACAAAACTCCCTGCAGAATTTCATGGATTCAAAAAAGGAATGTATACTTCTAAATACAGACTTTCCTGGAATGTACCCTACCAACCTGGAAGTATTAAAGTTATTGGATATAAAAATGGTGCCGCAGTTGTCGAAAAAGAAATTAAAACTGCCAGTGCTCCTGCTAGAATAAAATTAATTGCTGACAGAACAGAAATCAATGCCGATGGAGAAGACCTTTCCTTCATTACCATAAGGATAGAGGATAAATCCGGAAATCTATGTCCCAGAGCAAATAATAAAATACAATTCGAAATATCAGGCGCAGGAGTTCTAGCTGCCGTAGGAAATGGTGATCAAACTTCTTTAGAATCTTTTCAGGCTAATTCTAGAAAAGCATTTAACGGACTGTGCCAATTGATTGTTAGATCTCAAGAAAAACCCGGCAAGATTACTATAAAAGCTACAGCAGATGGTTTGACTACTGAAACGATTGTACTCCTGTCAAAATAGAGAATACAAAACAATATTAATTGCAAATAATAAAACAAATAGTTATGATCAGATATAATGAAAAATTAATAATGATTTGTTTCTTATTTGCAGTTTCATGCTGTTTTTCTAAGGAATATAACGTATTGGATTTTGGTGCCATCGGTAATGGAATCCATAAAGACACTCAAGCAGTACAGAAGGCAATAGATACTGCTACAAAAAATGGCGGAGGTACTGTATTAATACCTGCTGGCAAAAAAGTACTTGTTGGCACTATTTTTTTAAAAGACTTTGTTACACTGCATATAGAAAATGGAGCAATCTTATTAGGAAGTCCTTATATCAAAGATTATTCTGATAATACACATAAGAATATGTATAAAAACGAACCTCATATGGATCGTTGTCTGATCTTTGCTGATGGAGTTAAATCAATAAGTATTGAAGGATATGGAACTATTGATGGAAATGGTCACCCTAAGAATTTTAATAAAGAAACAGGTCGCCCCATGCTCATTCGGTTCATGAATAGTACGGATATACATATAAGAGATGTACAGATTATTAACCCTGCTGCCTGGACTTCTGCATTTTTATATTGTAACGAAATTGTTGTGGATGGAATCAAGATTCATAGTAGGGTTAATCATAACGGAGATGGTCTCGATTTTGATGGATGTTCTAATGTGCGTGTATCAAATAGTTCTTTTAATACCAGTGATGATTCTATTTGTTTACAGGCTTCTCAACCTGATATTCCGTGCAAAAATGTAGTGATTACCAATTGTACTTTCCAAAGTAAATGGGCAGGTATGCGGATTGGGCTTCTCTCCAGAGGGAATTTTGAATCTGTAACCGTGAGTAATTGTACCTTTAGTGATATTGATGATACCGGCTTAAAAATACAGATGAATGAAGGTGGTAAAATGAAAAACATGGTGTTCTCTAATCTGATTATGAAGAATGTTCCCCGACCTATTTTTATGACTTTTGCGCAACAGAAAGCTTGCGTAGATGCACCAGAAGAAATGTATCCTATGAAATCTATGCGAGACTTTATATTCAGTAATATGGTAATAGATAATCGTGATCTGAATAAAGACGCTGCTATTTTTATAACCGGAATAACGGATCATTATATAGAAAATATAACACTTTCAAATATTAGAATGACTGTTTCTGGAGAAGGAACTGTAGAAGATGCCAAAAAAACAGTTCTTAAAGAATATACACTTGACGTCTTAAAAAATTGGTGGCCAGAGTTTCATCTGATAGGCACTTTGCCTTCTTATGGAATCTATGCAAGACATATTAAAGGATTGTATCTTGATAATATACACTTAACCACTATAAAAAAAGATGCAAGGCTACCCATTATTTTTGATGATGTCATAGACGGAGAAGTTTCTAATGCATATGCCAATAGAAAACCAATTGCTAACAGCTCAGTTAAAAGGAATAATTAATGAATTTTAGAACTATTATTTTTATTTGGGGAATTCTCATATCGGTTATTTCCTGTACTAACGTGATAAAAGACGGACAATTTGACATTCGTGATTATGGAGCTGTTGGGGATAGTATACAAATTAATACCCGTTCGATCCAACTGGCAATTGATGCCTGCCATAAAAAAGGAGGAGGAACTGTAGTTATCAAAGAAGGTATATATATCAGTGGTACTGTTTTATTAAAAGATAATGTAACTATACATATTAATGAGAATGCCAGCTTGATAGGGAGTTCTAATCCTAACGATTATCAGAGTATTGATACGTTTGTAGATGCTACGGGGCAAGAACGTGGTAACTGCCTAATAGGTGCGGTAAATGCTTCAAATATTAAAATTATTGGAAAAGGGACTATTGATGGAAATGGAACCGCATTTTTACATAAAAATATCGTTGTCAAGAAAAAAGAACTGGGTATTGATGACACTGACAAAAAATTTGGCATCAATCGCCCATTTTTATTACGATTTGTAAAATCGTCTACTATAACAATCAGAGATATAAAATTACGTCAACCAGCGGCCTGGACCTGTCATTTCTATCAGTCTCATGATATTATGGTGGATAATATCTCTATCTATAGTCACGCACATCATAACAATGATGGTATTGATCTGGATTCTAGTTTTAATGCAACCATCAAAAACTGTTCAATTGATACGGGAGATGATGCTATTTGTTTTAAAACCACCAGTCCATTACCAACCCATACAATTAAAGTAACTAATTGTACGCTAAAAAGTGAATGGGGGGCTTTAAAATTTGGCACTGAATCGATGGGCGATTTTTATAATATTCAAATTAGAGATTGCCAGATCAGAGATACACGTGGCGGTGGCATAAAAATGTTGAGTGTTGATGGTGCTAATATTCATGATATTGATATTGATGGCATTAAAATGGATTCTGTAGACATGCCTGTTTTTATTCGTCTTGGTGAACGACTCAGAACATATAGAAATGCCTCCAGGCAAAAAGTAGGTTCTATACACAATGTAACAATTAAAAATATAACTGGCTCTACAAGAAACCTGAAAACATCAAGGATATCGCCTCCTTCAGGAATTTTTATAACCGGAACACCTAATCATAAAATAGGAACTATAAAACTTCAAAATATAGATATCACACTCCCTGGAGGTGGTATCTCTTCAGGAATCAAAGAGGTTAGTGAACAAGTTGATAAATATCCTGAATATAGTTTTTTTGAGGTATTACCTGGGTACGGAATCTTTGGAAGACATCTGGAGTATCTGGAGATGTCTAACATACATTTTAAAACTGACACCAACGACCAACGACCACCCATTTTTTTAAATGATGTAAAAAAAAGTATCAAAGATGGCATTGAAAGCACACAAGATCAGCAAAAAGTTAAAATCATTTCTAATAAGAATGGTGCTATTATTAGTTTCGATGAACTCAATAAAAGCACAAAAACACATCTCTGAAAGTAATAAAAAACCAAATGTTTTAATTATATACACAGACGACCATAGATATACAGGAGTTCATGCACTCGGTGGTCAACAGGTTGAAACTCCCCATATGGATAGCCTTGTAAATGATGGAATCTCTTTTACCAATACATATTTAATGGGATCTTTTTCGGGAGCCACCTGTGTACCTAGTAGGGCCATGTTGCTCTCTGGCAGAAATGTTTTTCAGTTAAAGGGTCAGGGACATGTAATCCCAAAAGAACATAAAACGATCGGTGAGACTTTTAAAAAAGCTGGGTATTACACTCATATTGTTGGAAAATGGCATCAGGATAATGCATCTTTAATCCGTTCTTTTGATTCTGGAGATAAGATTATGGGTCGTGGAGTTTATTTAACAGACCATTTTAGAATGCCATTATGGGATTGGGATAAAAAAGGAGCGTTTAAAAAAGAAGATGCTTATTTACTTACCTATGACGAAAAAGGTAAGATTACTCGAAGATCACTGAACAAAGACGATAAAAAAGGACCTACTGGAACAGAGCAGAATGGTCCTCATACCTCTGAAATTTTTGCAGAAAGTGCTTCTCTATTTATAAAAGAATACCGCAAGAAAAAACCATTCTTACTATACCTTGCATTTCATGCTCCGCACGACCCGAGACAAGCTCCCGAAAAATATCGTGCCAAGTATACCCCAAAAACTATGACGCTTCCACCATCTTATATGTCTCAACATCCCTTTGATAATGGACATATGGTATTGAGGGACGAAGAATTAGCACCCTGGCCCAGAACTAAAGAAATTGCGAAACAGCATCTGGCAGATTACTATGCTATTATTACACATCTGGATACTCAGATAGGTAAGGTAATCTCTGCTCTTAAAGAAAGTGGAAATTATGAGAATACACTTATTGTTTTTGCGGGAGACAGTGGACTCGCAGTGGGAAATCACGGATTAATCGGAAAACAAAATATATATGATGAAGATGGAGTTCATGTGCCTTTTGTTATGGCGGGAGGTGTCATAAAAGACAAAGGACTTAAAATAAACTCGTATACTTATATTCATGATATTTTTCCTACTATATGTGACATTACCCAAATCAATAAACCCAAAACAATTACAGGAAAAAGCTTACTACCTAGTATACAAAACAAACAAACGCAGCATCGTGAATACACATATCACGCCTATAAACAGTTTCAGCGGGCATACCGAAAAGGAGATTATAAGTTAATCGAATATGTAAGGGCTAAAAATTTTAACAAAAACAAAGGAGAATTCATAACAGGGTCCAGAGTTACTCAACTTTTTAATTTTAAAAAAGACCCCTGGGAAACAATTGATTTATCTTTTCAACCACAATATAAAGCGATATTAGAAACTATGAAGAATGAAATGAAAAGTAAGGCTTTAGAATTAGGTGATAAAAAAGAGAATATCTCTGGAGAAAAATACGATTTTTGGGAGTATTATTAATACAAACTCCGCACTCGCTATACTGATCATTTCTTCATTCAACAAGGGTTTTACGACCATAGCCATTTATTTTGAAAACACTACTTCTAATGAAAAACAGATCTGTAAAATGGTTCAAAATATTTCATTTCATACAATATACTAATGACATTACGTTCATTATATAAATGCAAACGTCAACCAATTAAAAAAATATTATTATGAATCAAAAATGGGGACTCTTCAGCTTCTTTTGTATGCTAAGTTTACTTAGTTTTTCGCAATCACTAGAGCAAGAAGCTCGATCAAAAATTGATGAACTTACCATATTAATCAATACCGCAGAATCAGAAGGTATTGATACTACTCAGGAAAAAATGGGAATACGTGTGGCAGAAATCTTTCTGGTTTGTGCAACCTGGGATGAAAATAATAAAGCCATAAACGAAGCTGAGTTTGCTGCTCACAATTCGATTCCCGTTGGAGTACCAAAACCTACTCCTGCAGAATTAGCAGAAAGAATACCTGAATATGAAAGAGAAGAAATTATAAAAGTTTTAGATCAGAATATTAGGAAACTGACCCAGCTGATCAACAAAGAGGAAACCAGAAAACCAACACCTGAGATACAATGGGATCAATTAGAAATTAACGGTACAAGAATTACCCAGAATGGTACTCCTGTATTTGTTAATGATTGGAATTTCAAAAACAATTCGTTGGATTCCTTTAGTCTGACTGAGTATTTTGGTGATCTTGGAGGTGATTTCTTTGATCTGAGGATGTTAAGAAAATCATCAGACGGAACTCTTGTAACGAACCCTAATTTGGTAAACTGGTTAACTAATAATCTTAAAACAGGGAATTTTGGATCTCCTTTTTTAGGACAATCTCTCATCCCAGATTTTATACTAACAGATTACCCTGATATTCAGGAAGGTCGCTCAGAATTCACTGCTTTTGATATTGATCATCCACAGGCAAAAGTAATGCATGAAGTATTATTCAAAGATCTGGTTCCTATTTATAAAGGTAAAAACATAAGTAAGTTAGGATATATGCTTACTAATGAACCTCACTGGAATACTGTTGGAACCTGGGATATCGTAGATATTACTCCTTATACCAAAGCAAAATTTGTTGATTGGTTAAGAGTAAAACACACTTCATTAGCTACTATGAATGCTCTTTGGAACTCCTCATTTAATTCTTTTGAAGCTGCCGCAAATTCTATAGTTACACCAATACCTGCTGATCTTCGAGGAAACCCTAAATGGTATGATTTTATGCGATTTAACCAAAACCGTGTTACAAATTGGTTTACATTTTTACACGATGAGATCAAAAAATATGATGAAGAAGCAAAAACACATATAAAATTGATTCCTGGACAGTGGTCTGGCAATGCGCGCGATAACGGACTTGATTTTGAGTCATTAACAAGTCTTACTGAGATTATCGGTAATGATGCATCTATGAAAAATTCTTTGCTTTGGGGTACTTTACCATGGCAGGATTTCTATACGATGGAATGGCTGGGAGCTACTATGTCCTATGATTTTATGCATTCTGTGAATCCTACTGCCATAAATTATAATTCTGAAGCACATTTTCTTACAAATGTGAGGTTCACCGATTCTTTTCTGGAACCTTCATATGCCAGAGCCTCTCATTGGCTGGCAACTATTCATGGATTAGATGCTACTACCAATTGGGTATGGCTTCGTGACACAGATGGTTCTATTACCAAACCTAATTTTGTACACGCAGGTACCGTTGCACAGCAACCCAGTATTTTTAATGAAATTCAAGCCACCATTATGGATCTTAATTCTTATGGTGAGGAAATTTCACTATTACAAGAGCTTGAAAACCCAATAAGGATTTTCTACTCTGAGACTTCAGCTATTAATAAAGACAATCATATGTCGCAGATTAGTAATCTATATGAATCTATCTATTTTGAAGGATATCGATTGGGGTTTGCTACCGAAAATATTATCAAAAACCAAAACAATAGAGATTGGGAGTTTATTGTCATAAGCAATACTGAATATGTTACCATTGATGAATTAAATACCTTACAACAATATCTTAATGATGGAGGAACTATACTTCTGGATCCGCTAAGTCTTAAAAAAGATGAATATGGTCGTAATCATACAACTACATTAACTCCCGCTGAAGGAACAATTATAAATGTAAGTGCTAATGGAATTAAAGATCGTACAATAACTTTGGTAAAAGAAAGAGGTCACAATCTTGTTGTAGAAGTTACAGAAACCAATACCGCAGTTGCTGATTTTAAAGGTGTAGCCCATAGATCAATCAAAACAACTGAGAGTAAAAACATTCTTTCTTTAGTGAATTTAGGTCTAACTGATGCTACTATCAACTTATCACTACAAGGTGATGATACTGATATCGAAATTATAGACTTATTAAAAGGAACAACGCTGACCAATAATTTTGTAATTGCTTCAGAACAGGTTTTGTTATTAGAAGTTAAGAAAAATACTTTATCCACAGATGAGCACACAGATACTTCTAGTTTTCCTATCAAAATATACCCCAACCCTTTTAATGATAAAATTGTGGTTCATACAAATTCAGAAAAAGATGTTGGATTTAAGATCTATAGCCTTCAGGGGGCGCAATTGACACAAGGAATTTTATCAGGTAATAATCAAAAAATTTCACTTGATTATTTATCAAATGGTGTTTATTTTTTAGAAATACTAGAAGAACAAAGAAACTTAAAAAAAATCCTTAAAATTATCAAGAAATAATTTCCTTAAAGCAGGTCTTATTTTTTACGTAATAAAAAAAGAAAAAGGGTTCTAAAAATGAATCCTTTTTTCTTTTTTAATACTTGTTGTCATACGATTTACGAATAAAAATTTCGCATCTAATGACATTCTTTTTCTACTATATTTTCTTCATAAAATGAAACAATAGCTATGGCTATTCTTTAATTTGATTCATCAATCTAGCGAAAAATCCTTGCCATTATTTTTACGAAATTCTCACCCGTAAATTGTATCATATAAATCTACTGGAATAAAATGCTCTTTTTATCTTAGTTTCAGAATAAAAATATCCCCTGCTATGCGGAATGTTTCTTCTTACCTTTTTAAAAATAGGGTGTACTTAAACTCTCTAGCACCCTTTAATTGATATCGTATGATATAAGACCCTTTACTTAAATCAGAAATATCTGCGCTACTACTATTTTCATATGACTTAATTACTTTCCCTTTAGTGTCATGAATAACAACCGAATTTATGGTAGCGTTAGACCTTGTTTTAAAATTAATTAAATCTGTTGCCGGATTTGGATACAAAATAAGTTCATCACTAAATACAGTTTGTACATCATCAATAGGAAATACTTGGTCATCCATAAGTGCCTGAAGGCTTTTGAATGTGTTTAGTCTACCTCCGGTCACTGTAATACCGTCTAGGCTAGTATTAGGGTCTGTATTTTCAAGAATATAGCTTTTTACTTTTCTTGCAGCTTCCTCTGGGTCTTGTATCGCCAGATTAGCAAAATCAACACTTGGAGCTGCATATAATAAAGCTATGGTTCCTGCGACATGTGGAGTTGCTCCAGATGTTCCGCCAAAGGTTGCATAACTATTTCCTGATGCGGTAGTATAAACTCCTTCTCCTGGAGCGCCCAAATCTATGGTTTCTGCTCCATAGCCAGCTTCACTTAATTTAATATCGTCTTGCGCTATATTTGTTACAGAAATAAGAAATTCACTCGGACAAGAAGTAGGCAGGTCTCCTACAACATCTACATTTTCCTCTTCATTGATAGTCGCACCAGCATTCAGGATTCCATGTTTCCCCAGTGTATCGTATAATTCGCACCACAATGGAGCATCCTCTGGTTTTCCGAAATCAACACCAAAAGATGCATTAGTACACACCACAAAAGCACCTTTGGCTCCATTAGTTTCATTATACAACTTTCTATTGTCTAAAATATACGTGTATGCTTTTATCGCACCCTCTACATTCCCTACATCCACATTTCCTATTTCTACAACCATTATTTTTACATCCCAATTCACTCCAGAAACACCAATACTATTATTTCCTTTGGCACCAACAATTCCAGATACTGATGTCCCGTGTCCTCCATCTTTTATATCATCATTATCTGTAATAGTACTCCATCCTTTTACATCATCAATATAACCATTCCCATCATCGTCTATATTGTTTCCTGGTATTTCCTGACTATTCGTCCAGAGATTATCAACCAAATCTGGATGATCAAACTGCATACCATCATCAATAACAGCTACAACAATTTCACGACCATCAGCAGTGGTTCCTCCGGTAGTAATATCCCAAGCTTCATCCGCATCTATATCTTTATCATTTGACTGAAAATATTGCCATTGTCGACGATACCCCACATCATTAGGCGTTGTAGATCGTTTTTTGAGAATATGATTTGCTTGTACTATTACAGCTTTTTTGTTCTTATAAACTCGTTGAATCATTTGATCAATATCCATTTTATTTTGATCGAAACTGAATTTCCAGATGTTCAAACTTTTTGAAACAAGAATAGATTTATGTATTGGTAAATGTAATTTTTTAGAATCCTCAAGTAATGATTTTCCGGTGTAATTCCCTTCTAGCTTAACCAGGATTTCTCCAGGAATATGTTTTGGTTGTTGCGCCTGTATCCACGTATTCAATAATACAATTGCGATTAGAATAATTATTTTTTTCATGATTCCAAGTCTTACAATTAAGGTTTTAATAGATTAAATGATCAAGAACAGTTTCTACAAAAAAGCACGCTCTTCGCAAATTGTACATCGTCATATTTGTCTTAATACCATAAACACATGAAATTGATAAAACCCTACTTTTTTTTATTTTTTTGATAAATTATAAAAAAAAGGATACTATTCTGGATATCAAAATACGCATAGAAGTAATAGTCCCTTAAACCCATGTTCTTGAAACATCTTCTCTATGATAACTCTCAGAAAAACTGATAAAACAATGTTGCTATCTGCAATGACATATAGTATATAGAAATCTATATAATTCATACAAAGAATTACAAAAAGTAACTTAAATACAGATTCAACCATACATTAGCACCTTTAATCAACATAACTATTTTCAAATCAAAAATTAAAAAACAAATACAATTATTTTTAAGAAATTATCTCCTGTAAAAAACAAAAAAACTTTTGTAATATTTATGATAACTCCCTGTAAACAGGGCAAATAACAATCACTGAATTCAGGGAATTTATAACTTTATTTTATGAATAGATTTGACTAAAATTAAACCGGTTTTCTTTAAAAAAAATAATATTAAACTTTTTAAAACCTTAAAAAATGAAACATTTATTTTTATGTATTGCAGTACTTGTATCAGTAGTATCATGTACTAAAGACGATACAGTTATCGAGAACCAGGGAATCGAAAGTCAGGAAAGAGAAATTTCTTTTATTTTTAAAAACCAAGCGTTTAAAACAACGGTAGACAAAAACGGAGCACTTAATCGGTCATCGCTCAGCGATGAAGTTGAAGGGTTACTAGAACAAGGAAACACTTTGGAGCTAGGTGATCCCGACAAAATCTATTTATTTGAAAACAAAGAAGATCTTGAAGAGTATATTCAGCAATATAATGTAGAAGTAAAAAACAGTACGCCTGAGCGTAAATTAGCTTCTCTGGATGTTCTTTCCTTACTGTATGATCATCCAACTGCACAAGGTGGTGCACTTATTGGTAGAAATGCATTCTACTACCCTTTTATAAAACAAGCTCCACATCGATTTGATGATCGCATATCTTCTGCAAAAGTTGAAAATTATTCAAATCGTAATTATGTTTTAAAGGCTTATGAGCACCCAAATAAAGCAGGCAGAGTACATACCATAATTGCTATACGTAATCAAATTACAAATTTTGCCAATTTCGCACCAGTAGGATTGGACGATAGAATCTCTTCTGTAGAAGGCTATTTTCTTGATTAATTAAAAAACTAACAGATTCCTCAAGGCTTAGGTCTTGAGGAATTCTATACAGCTTTTGAAGACGTTCAATAACGTCCTCGATATTTTGGCCAGGAGGTTAGACCATTTCTGATTCCCAAAAAAGATAAAAAACCATCTAAAATATTATTTAGATGGTTTTTTAAAACTTTTCAACGCTCTTTCTTAGAATTAAGGATCATTGTTACTGAAGTTTAGCACCTAGTATTTATCGGTTTTCAAGGAGGTTAAAAAGAGGGAAAAGTAGCATGAAAACCTTGGTAAACCCTTGATTTTATTGTATTTTTAAGTTATAAGACAAACAAATACAAAATATGCTACCTAACAAAGATATCGCTAAAATTGAAGAAATAAAAGGGATTTTTGATCGCAAATGGATCAATTCTGAATATCTCTCCAGCCACTTAGAGATTTTAAGAGTATGTTTAAAAACCCTTCTGCCTGCTGGTCATTACTTTGACAACCTTGACTTTACTTCAAATAAGCAACATATCTCGATATGTCGTCGATTTGAAGTGTCGTCAGAATACCAAACTACTGACA
>NZ_VTZU01000036.1 GCF_008370685.1 Aquimarina sp. RZ0 | reverse complement strand
ACAGTTCTTTTTGCTTTTTCACAGCAAGACTCAACTCTTTTTTTTGATACATAAGTTATAGATTTTAATTATTTCTATTAAATTACGAAATCCAGCAGAAAAAAGTTACCGAAGGTTTAGTTCAACAATAATATAAAGGGCATATATCCTTTATTTCCTGAATATAAAAGTAATAATAATAATAATCAACAAAAAAGCGAGACAATATTGCCTCGTTTTGGTAAATTTTGTATCATTTGTGACCCAGGAGGGATTAACTAACGTTGATCCCATACACTCACTACTGCAAAAAAAAAAGACTGCCTTTTCAGACAGCCTCCCTCTTCTTATTTGATGTGACCCAGGAGGGATTCAAACCCCCAACCCTCAGAGCCGAAATCTGATGCGCTATTCAGTTGCGCCACTGGGCCAATTTATTTTAATGCTTAAGACAATTTATTTTTTACAATAGTAGAAATGGTTTTTCCATCAGCTTTGCCAGCTAATTGTCCAGATGCCATTCCCATAACTTTACCCATATCTTTCATTCCTTCTGCACCAGTTTTAGCAATAACATCTACTACAACTGCCTCTATGGCTTCCTCACTCATTTGCTCTGGTAAAAATCGCGCTATTACTTCTGCTTGATCCAATTCGGGCTGTGCTAAATCTTCTCTCCCCTGATCAGAAAAAATCGAAGCGCTATCTTTACGTTGTTTTACAAGCTTCTGTAATAATTTAAGCTCCTGATCCTCTGTCAGTTCTTCTTTAGCGCCACTTTCTGTCTGAGCTAATAAAATGGCAGACTTAATAGCGCGTAATGAGGTTAATGCATTGGTATCTTTAGCTTTCATAGCTTCTTTCATAGCTGTCATTACCTGTACCTGTAAACTCATAATAGTCTTTCCTTTTATTCTTTCAGAACGCGAAGATAAAAAATAAACCGATATTCTATGTTCAGATTATCGGTTTATCTACTAATATTATTATAATTCTCTAATCTACATTATCATGAAGAAATGAATTATTTTTTCTCAACTGGATATCATCATTACTATCAGTCCCTAATGAAGTTCTGGAGAGCTCAGAAGATTCTGGTTTGGAGTTTACATCAATCCCTGCCCGCTTATACGCCGGCTCTTTTTCTATATCGTCTATATGAGATGTATTATTTCTGAATTTATAATTAAATTCTTTCATCTTAGCACGACGCTCAGCAGCTCTCGCTTTTAATGTTTCAGAAATAGGTTGCTCCATAGGGTCTATTTCTTCTAAAGGCTTTACTTCTTCTGGAGATGGCGGAGCAATCGTCTTTTTTTCGAATACAATTTCCTCATCTTCTGTAACTTTTGATACCGGTTTAGCCTCTGTAAGCCTCTTCTCTTCTTCCATATATTCTTCAAGGCTATATTTACGAACTTCTCCTGATACCTTTTCATTTACAGGAACTACTTCTATTGGCTCATTTACTTCTACCTCTAAAACATCATCTGTCAGATTAAACACAATTGGTTTTTCTTCCTCAATTTTTGTAGTAGAAACAGGAGTCGCGGCTGGAGTTTCCTCTTCCTTTTCCTTATGATTTTCTCCGGTAGGCATATCAAAAGAGAGTCTAAATTGATCTTCTTTTTCCTCTTCTTTTTCTTGATCAGTAGTTACCTCATTAGCGTCATTTACTTCAATTTGATTGATGATATCCTGTGCATTAATGATTACAAAATCATTTTCTGCAGAAAAAGGACTTACTTCTTCGTGATCAATGACCTCTAAATTCTTTAAAAATTCTGTAGTCGGTAATAATAAAGATTCTCTAATATCTTCTACTTCTTCCTCTTCTACCAACTCATGTTTTATAATCGGTTCTTCTTTTACTTCTTCTTTTTGAGGTTCTGGAGATAGTATAGGCGTCGTTTTTGAGGTAGATTTTGGAGTTAAATCTTGTATTGTTGCACGTTGCTCTTCTTCCAGAGTGTGAATGATCTTCTTTGTTTCTGTATTTACAATCTCATCTTGTTGTTCTACATCGAATCCTGTTGCAATTACGGTTACAGAGATCGCATCTTCTAATGATTCATCTTCTCCAACTCCCATAATGATATTAGCACCATGACCTGCTTCTTGCTGGATATGATCATTGATCTCACCAATTTCATCAATAGTAATTTCTTCTTTTCCAGAAACTATAAGTAATAATACATTTTTTGCTCCTCTAATTTTATTATCATTAAGTAATGGAGAATCCAGAGCTTTCACAATAGCATCATGAGCACGTTTAGCACCAGAGGCATTAGCAGACCCCATTATTGCTGTACCGCTATTACTAAGCACTGTTTTGGCATCACGTAAATCTATGTTTTGTGTGTAGTGATGTGTTATTACTTCTGCGATTCCTCTAGAGGCTGTGGCAAGTACCTCATCTGCTTTAGAAAAACCGGCTTTAAAACCTAAGTTACCATATACTTCTCTTAGTTTATTATTATTAATAACTACCAGAGAGTCTACTTGTGCTCGAAGTTTCTCTACACCTAATTGTGCTTGCTCATTACGCATCTTTCCTTCAAACTGAAACGGGATCGTAACAATACCAACCGTAAGAATATCCAATTCTCTTGCCATTTTGGCAATAATTGGCGCAGCTCCGGTACCAGTTCCTCCTCCCATACCTGCCGTGATAAATATCATTTTGGTATTGGTATCAAGCATGCGTTTAATCTCTTCATAACTTTCTACAGCAGATTGCTCACCTACTTCTGGATTAGCTCCAGCTCCTAAGCCTTCTGTAAGAGACATACCCAACTGTATCTTATTAGGTATAGGACTATTTTCCAAGGCCTGCGCATCTGTATTACAGATTACAAAATCTACTCCTTTGATTCCTTGCTGGAACATATGGTTAATGGCATTACTACCGCCGCCGCCAACTCCAATTACTTTAATCACATTTGATTGATTTTTGGGTAAATCAAACGAAATATTTTCGAACTCTTCATTATTACTCATAACTGCTAATTTTCTGGTTCTCTTACTTTTTTTTTATATTTTATATAAGTCCTTTTAGTATATCGAACTTTGTTTGTCTTGTTTTTTACACTTTTTTATCTTATTCTGCATTATCCAGAAATTCCTTAAATTTTTCTGTCCATTTCTCTAAGATATTTTTCCTGGGTCGTGTATCAACTACTGGTTTTACTTCTTCTTTTTCTTCTATATATTCTCCTTCAACAGCATTAATATCTTGCTTACTCTCCTCTTCTGCCACGGCTTCCTTTATTTCTGTTTTTTTCTGTTTCCCTATATGTACTAAACTATCCATTACTAATCCAACAGCAGTAGCATACATAGGACTTGTTGTTTCCGGATCACTATTACCTGCTAAATGTTCATTAGGATATCCAATACGAGTATCCATTCCCGTAATATATTCTACTAATTGTTTAAGATGTTTTAGCTGAGATCCTCCTCCTGTTAATACGATTCCGGCTATCAGCTTTTTCTTGGATGATTCATGCCCATAATTTTTGATCTCCAAAAAAACCTGCTCTATAATTTCTACAACACGTGCATGAATTATTTTAGATAGATTTTTTAATGTAATTTCTTTGGGCTCGCGTCCTCTCAGCCCAGGAATAGAAACAATCTCATTATCCTTATTTTCTCCGGGCCAGGCTGATCCAAATTTGATCTTTAGCAGTTCTGCTTGTTTTTCTATAATAGAACATCCTTCTTTTATATCTTCGGTAATTACATTACCTCCAAACGGAATTACTGCTGTATGACGAATAATACCATCTTTGAAAATAGCAAGATCTGTAGTACCTCCCCCTATATCAATCAATGCCACTCCAGCTTCTTTTTCTTCCTGACTCAATACAGCATTAGCCGATGCTAATGGTTCCAAAGTTACTTCAGACAACTCTAAACCAGAGCTTTTTACACATCTCCCTATATTTCTTATAGAAGTTACCTGCCCTACAACAACATGAAAATTGGCCTCTAATCTTCCTCCAAACATCCCTACAGGTTCTTTTATTTCTGCCTGACCATCTACCTTATATTCCTGAGGTAATACGTGTAATATTTCTTCTCCAGGCAGCATCACCAATTTATGTACCTGATTACACAACATGTCAATATCATCTTCATCTATTACCGCATCCGGACTGAGACGAGTGATATAATCACTGTGTTGCAGGCTTCGTATATGCTGCCCTGCTATTCCTACCGTTACTTCACTAATTTTCATGCCAGATACACTTTCTGCCTCTTGTATCGCCTGCTGTATCGACTGTATGGTCTGAGTAATATTATTTACTACACCACGATGTACACCCAAACTCTTGGATTTACCAACACCCAATACTTCCATCTTACCATACTCATTATATCTCCCTACCATAGCGACTATCTTTGTAGTTCCTATGTCTAACCCTACCGCTATTTCACTTTCTTCTCGTCTCATACTGGTATTATTTTATTGTACACACCACTTGATTGCTAAATTGTAAACTGACTTTTTTATATTTTCCTAAGGATTCATCTTTTAAGGCTTTTTGATAAAAAGCTTTAAAATTCCTAACCTTATTCTCCAAATTTTCTATTTTTCCAAAATTTATTTTAAAAGCATACACTCGTAATCCCAGTTCATAGTCTCCATTTACATTCCTGTGGATACTAATGATATGTTTTTTAAGAAAATTATCTTCCTGAATTTTTTTCAACAATGGAAAAACTTCTGAAATCTCTATTTCTGAAACATTACTTACTACAGGTACATGAGCTGAATAATTATCCGATAATGGCATCGTATTACCCATTACATCAACATAAAAAGGAACTACCGCACTAACCCTTCCAATTGGTGTACGTTGTTTAATTCTAGCTTTAAGTTCTCCGTTTACAGTAAGATACACATCTGAATCCTCAATCATCTTATGAGAATCCAATCCCTTCTCTACAATATTCAAAACTAAAATTTCTTTACCTACGTTCGTAACCCCGACCTGATTTTGTATTAACAATTTATTAACCGTCAATTCATTTATGTAAGGATTCTGCTCTTTAACAAATTCTATCGCTACTTCATTAATCTTTCTTTCATCATTTCTACTACGAGTAAAAGCAAAAAGAAAGATGACTAAAGCAATTAATCCAACAAATTTTACATATGTTAAAATCTTCTTCATACTGCTAATAATGCTTCTTTTATTTTTTTTACTTCCGCTCCAATATCACCGGCCCCAATGGTAGTAATAACTGTTGCTTCACTGTTTAATATCTCTTTTACTAAATCATTTTTTGAAATTAGTTTCTTATCTTCTAATGCGACCATATCTAATAACCATTCTGAAGTTATCCCTGCTATGGGTACTTCTCTTGCCGGATAGATATCCAGTAATAATAATTGATCAAACTGACTTAGGCTATCTGCAAAATCAATAGCAAAATCCCTTGTCCTACTGTATAAGTGTGGTTGAAAAACAGCCAATATCTTTTTACCCGGGTGCATTTCTTTTATACCCTGATATAATGCATTAATTTCTGTAGGGTGATGCGCATAATCATCCACATATACTTTATTATTCGTTTTTAGTTGATAACTAAAACGACGTTGAACTCCTTTAAAAGAAAATAAGGCCTTTGCCAAAGCCGTGGTCGGGGAGCCAAAAAGCATTGCTATAGCAAAGGCCGTGATAGCATTTAACAAGTTATGTCTACCTGGAAGGTTTAAATGCAAATCCTCAATACGTTTAGTTGGTGTTTTTAAATCAAAAATATAAGTTCCATTATCTATTCTTATATTCTGCGCACAATAATCAGCAGTATCATCAATACCAAAAGTAGCTCCAGAAAGTGATAATCCATTGCATACCAAAAGATGATCTTTGGCTCTTGATGAGAATTCTATAAATGATTCTTCCAGTGCGGTTACTTTTTTATAAATATCCAAATGATCAGCATCCATAGATGTAATCGCAGCTATATCCGGGTACAAATGCAAAAATGACCTGTCAAATTCATCTGCCTCTACTACAATAACTTCATTTCCCTCTAAAATCAAATTAGAATTATAGTTCTCACTAATTCCTCCCAGAAATGCTGTTACTTTTGCTCCACTTTCCTTTAACAAATGTCCCAAAATTGCTGTAGTCGTTGTTTTACCGTGGGTTCCTGCCACAGCAAGGGTATACACTCCTTTGGTTATCATCCCCAGAACCTCTGCTCTTTTTTTTATAGTAAAACCTCTACTCCTAACAAAATTCAATTCTTTATGTCCTTCAGGAATAGCTGGTGTGTATATAATCAGTGTTTCTTCAATATTTAAAAAAGCTTCTGGAATAGACGCTACAGCATCTTCAAAATGAATTTTAATCCCTAATGTTGATAAGTCTGTAGTAATCTGAGTAGGAGTTTTATCATATCCAGCCACATTTTTACCTAAAAACTTAAAATAACGTGCAAGAGCACTCATACCAATACCTCCGATACCGATAAAATAAATATTCTTTATGTCTTTTAATTCACTATTCATGTTTCAACCTGCCAAGTTATCTTTTCTCTATTAGTTGTTCAATTTCGTTTACTATATCCTGTGTTGCATTTGGCAATGCTAATTTTTTAATGGCGTGTGTCAGTTTTATCTGCATCGCCTCTGATTCTAATAATTGAGAAATTGTTTTCTGAAACCTATCCTCCAATTCACTTTCTTTTAGCATTTTAGCTCCATTACTACTAATAATAGCATTTGCATTTTTAGTTTGATGATCTTCTGCTACATTAGGAGATGGTATAAACAATGTAGGTTTTGCAACAATACATAATTCTGAAACTGAACTCGCTCCGGCTCTGGAAATAATTACATCTGCTGCTGCATATGCTAAATCCATAGTATCCAGAAATTCATGAACCTGGATCCCTCTATGATCAGTATATTTTTTATAATCTTCATAATAAAGCTTACCACATTGCCATAGCACCTGCACTTCTTTTTTTGCCAAAAAATCAAGTTCCTGCTCTATGAGTTGATTAATTCTTCTTGCTCCCAGACTTCCTCCGATCACTAGAACTGTTTTCTTTTCAGTATCCAGATTATACTTAGAAATTGCAGCATTTCTCTTACTATCTATCTCTAGCAAATCCTGCCGAACAGGGTTTCCTGTTTTAATAATTTTATCTTTTGGAAAAAACTGCTCCATACCATCATAAGCAACACATATTTTACTCGCATCTTTTGCCAACCACTTATTAGTAATCCCCGGATAAGAATTTTGCTCCTGTAACACTGTTGGAATCCTGGCAGAGTTTGCCATTTTTAATAATGGCCCACTCGCAAAACCTCCCGTACCAATAACCACATCTGGATTAAAACCTTTAATAATTTTCTTAGACCTCCAGAGACTACTCAATAACTTTATGGGAAACAACAAATTACTCAATGTTAATTTACGCTGAATACCGCTTATCCAAAGACCTTCTATACGATATCCTGCCTGGGGTACTTTTTGCATTTCCATACGGTCTTTTGCTCCTACAAAAAGTATTGCTGCTTCCGGATACCTATTCTTCAACTCATTAGCAATTGATACTGCCGGATAAATATGTCCTCCAGTTCCTCCTCCTGATAATATGATTCGTGGTTGTTCTTTCATATCACTTCACTCAAAACATCTAATGGGTTTTCTTCTTTTGTTTCCATATCTTCAGATTGTTCTTCTTCTATAACAGATTCTCTATTCTTACTTACACTTAATACAATACCTATTGCCATACACGTCATCCAGATAGAGGTACCACCGCTACTCACCAAGGGAAGTGTCTGACCTGTTACCGGAAACAATTCTACCGCTACAGCCATATTAATCAATGCCTGAAAAACAATAGGCAATCCTACTCCTACGACCAATAGTTTACCAAATATATCTGAACTCTTATGTGCTACAATGACTAATCTGAACAATAATAAAAGATACAAAAGCATTAAAAAAACACCTCCTACTAATCCCCATTCTTCTATTATAATTGCATAGATAAAATCCGAAGATGATTGTGGTAAAAAATTACGTTGTACACTTTTTCCCGGGCCTTTTCCTATAAGTCCTCCTCTTGCGATTGCTATTTTTGCTCGCTCTATTTGATAGTCTTCTTTTCCATCCTCTCCATTAAGAAAATTATCAATCCTATTTTCCCAAGTTGAAACTCTATTAGAGAAAGAATCTGGAAATGCCTTAACAACCAACACAAAAAATGTCAATGCGAAAAAACCTGTTACAAGAATGGTTGCTATATATTTTATAGGATATCCGCCTAGAAATACTAATATCATTACCATTGAAAAAATAATAGCTGTGGTAGAAAAATTAGCTGGTAAAATTAATACTAAAATTATAAATACCGGAAACCATAATGGAAGTATCGTTTCCTTAAAAGTAATTTTTTTATCCCTGATTTTAGACAAATATCTCGCTACATAAGTCATTAAAACCAAGGCAGCCAATGTAGAGGTCTGAAAAGTAACTCCTACGAGCGGCAAGCGTATCCACCTACTGGCATTCGCTCCTCCGATCGTTGTATTTTGAGCCATTGTAAAGAGCAATAAAATCACTACAACGGGAATCATTACAATAGAAAGCCCTTTAAAATAATTATATGGTATTTTATGCACCCAATACATGATCCCAAACCCTAAAATTAAATGTGCAAAGTGTTTTACCAAAAATGAGAACGTATTACCATCACCATACAAATAAGCTAAGTTACTACTCGCACTATACACAGGAAGAAATGAAAATAATGCCAACAGTGCTGCAATAGCCCAAATTACTTTATCTCCTCTTATATTATTTAAAACTTTAGTCACTTCGCTTTTTATTCTTTATTTAGCACCTTGTTCATTAACTTTTTTACCACTCAAAAATAGGTTCGTATTTTTTCTATAATTCTCTCACAGCTTCTTTAAACTGTCTACCTCTCTCCTCGTAATTTTTAAACAAATCAAAGCTTGCACAAGCAGGAGACAGCAGTACATTTTCATTACGTTCTGCTATTTTATATGCCATATTTACAGCTTCTTTCATTGATTGCGTTTCTACAATATTATCCACACAATTACCAAATGCATTAATAATTTTGGTATTATCAATGCCAAGACAAATGATTGCCTTTACTTTTTCATTTACCAAAGAATATAACTCAGTATAATCATTCCCTTTATCTACGCCTCCTACAATCCATACAGTAGCTGATTTCATAGCATCTAGCGCATAAAAAGTAGCATTCACATTTGTTGCTTTAGAATCATTGATATATTGTACGTTATTAATCTTAAGCACATTTTCTAATCGATGCTCTACCCCATGAAAGTTTTCCAGACACTCACGTATCGTTGTTTTCCTTATTTTCAATAATTGAGATACTGTGGCAGCCGCCATAGCATTTTTCACGTTGTGATTTCCTTTTAAAGCTAAATCGTTTGTTGGCATGGTAAATTCGTTGTTGTCTATTGTTATTTTTATATTTTCTCCTTCCAGATATGCACCGTTTTCTACCTTTTTCTTTAATGAAAATGGCAATAATCTTGCGCGAATAGGATTCTCTTCTATATATTTCACAATTACTTCATCATCTCCATCATAAATGAAATAATCACTTTCTATTTGATTCATCGTTATCCTGAATTTTGAGGCGATATAATTTTCAAATTTAAATTCATATCGATCCAGATGATCAGGTGTTATATTTGTCAGCACTGCTATATGCGGTGCGAAATTTTTAATTCCGTCAAGCTGAAAACTACTCAACTCCAGTACGTAATACGCAGTATCATCTGTTGCTACCTGCTTTGCAAAACTATCGCCAATGTTACCAGCCATACGTACATCTAATTCTCCATGCTCAAGAACATGTTGTGTAAGCATTGTAGTGGTAGTTTTTCCATTACTTCCGGTTATCCCGATAATCTCTGCCGATGTATATGTTGCAGCAAATTCTATTTCTGATACTACGGGCACTCCTTTATCAAGCAATTTCTTGACGAGATTCACTTTATCAGGAATCCCTGGGCTTTTCATAACGATATCAGCATTCAGGATTTTATCTTCTGTATGCTGTTTCTCTTCCCATTTGATTTCTAAATTTTTAAGAACGTTTTTATATTTATCAGCTATAATTCCCTTATCAGAAACAAACACATCAAATCCTTCTTTTTTTCCTAAAATAGCAGTTCCTACACCACTTTCTCCTGCTCCCAAAACCACTAATGCTTTCACCTTATCTTAATTTTAAAGTAACAACAGCTATGATGGCCAGAAAAATTCCTATAATCCAAAACCTTGTAACAATCTTACTCTCGTGTATCCCTTTTTTCTGATAATGATGATGCAATGGTGACATTAGAAATACTCTTCTTCCTTCTCCATATTTCTTCCTCGTATACTTAAACCAACTTACTTGAAGTATTACAGAAACGATTTCAATAAAAAAGATTCCACATACAATTGGGATTAAAAATTCTTTTCTAATAGCAATTGCAATCACAGCTATGATTCCTCCTATTGTTAGACTACCGGTATCTCCCATAAATACTTGAGCCGGATAGGTATTATACCATAAAAACCCAACGAGAGCTCCCGCAAATGCTGCTATATAAATTGTTATTTCGCCAGAATTAGGGATGTACATTACATTCAGATAATCCGAAAAAACTATATTACCAGATACCCAGGAAAACAGTGCCAGTGTCGATACAATTATTGCCGAAGAGCCAGCTGCTAATCCATCAATACCATCAGTAAGGTTTGCACCATTAGAAACTGCTGTGACAATAACAATCACAATAGGTATAAAGATCAACCAGGCATATTTTGATAATTCCGGACTGATCCAGGTAATTAAACTAGCATAATCAAATTCGTTATTCTTAAAGAAAGGCAAAGTCGTTTTTGTAGATTTTATAGCTGGATTAAACTCTGAATGATTCTCAGTGGTTTCAACCTGCTCTATATCTTGGGCTACTTTTTCTTCTTTAATTGTAATATCTTCATGAAAATACATAGTACAGCCTACAATAAGACCCAGTCCCACCTGACCAATTACTTTAAATCTCCCTGCAAGCCCTTCTTTATCTTTTCTTTTAATTTTTAAATAATCATCTGTAAAACCTATAACACCCATCCATAAAGTTGTTATTATCAACAAAACGATATATATATTATCAAGCTTAGCAAAAAGCAGTACGGGTACCAGTGTCGCTAATATGATAATCAATCCTCCCATAGTAGGAGTACCTGCTTTTTCTACCTGTCCTTCTAATCCTAGTTCCCTAATACTCTCACCCATCTGCTTTTTCCCAAGGAAACTTATGATTCTCTTACCGTAAATTGTAGAGATTAATAGTGAGAATATAATTGCCACCGCAGCTCTAAAAGTGATAAACTGAAACAAAGAAGCACCCGGAAACTGGTATTCATTCTCTAGATATTGAAACAAATAATATAACATATTTTTAGATCACCTTTTACTTGTTTAACTAAGCAGAAGGGTTTATTTATTTTCCTAGTTTTTTTAACTCTTCTTTTATAATTTCTAAATCATTAAAATCTACTCTCACTCCGTCCGTTTCCTGATATGTTTCATGACCTTTACCTGCAATGAGAATAATATCATTCTCTTTTGCTAATTGACAAGCTGTTCTTATCGCCTGTTTTCGATCTGTTATCGATAGGATTTTTTTATAATCCTGAGGTTCCACCCCTTTTTCTATATCTTCAATAATTTTATCTGGATTTTCTGTTCTCGGATTATCACTTGTAAAAACGACTTTATTACTCAATCTGGCAGCAATATTACCCATTACAGGTCTCTTCATTTTATCCCGATCTCCTCCACAACCCACTACAGTAATTAAAGTTTCGTTATTGGTTCGTATATCTCCTATGGTTTCTAATACATTCTTTAGTGCATCAGGAGTATGCGCATAATCTACGATAGCCGTAATTTTTTCATCAGAAATCAGGTATTGAAACCTTCCACTTACGCTCTCCAGATCACTCAACAATTTCAATATCTCTAATGTTTCGAGTCCCAGAAGTTCTGCCGTTCCAAAAATTGCGAGTATATTATAAGCATTGAAACTTCCTATTAGTTTTGTCCAGACTTCATTATCATTCAATTTCAATAATAATCCTCCTAAACTATTTTCTAAAATCTGACCTCTGAAATCTGCATATGATTTTAAAGCATAACTATACTGTTTTGCCCTTGTATTCTGAAGCATGAAGCTTCCGTTCTTATCATCTTTATTTACCAAAGCAAATGCCTTGGTTCCTAATCCATCAAAAAACATCTTTTTTACATCTCGATATTCTTTAAATGTATTATGATAATCCAAGTGATCATGGGAGAGATTGGTAAATACTCCTCCTTCAAACACTAATCCTTCTGTTCTTTTCTGATGAATTCCATGAGAGCTTACTTCCATAAAGCAATACTCCACTCCTGCTTCATTCATCTCTTTCAGATAATGATTTATAGTCAAAGAATCTGGTGTTGTATGTGTAGCCGTATATTCTGTAGTATCTACTAAAATTTTTACAGTAGAAAGTAAACCAACTTTATAACCTGCTTTTTTAAATAATTGATATAATAGTGTTGCGATGGTAGTTTTTCCATTGGTTCCTGTTACCCCAACTAATTTTAGATTCTCTGACGGCATCTCATAATAATTTGCCGCCACCATTGCTAATGCCTGTTGTGTATTATCAACCTGAACATATGTCACACCTTCTACTGTTATTTCGGGTATTTTTTCACATATTACAGCTATTGCACCAAGATTTATCGCTTTTTCGATATACTCATGACCATTAGTCAAAGCTCCTTTAATCGCAACGAACATATCATCCTGAACAACTCTTCTGGAATCAAATTCTATCCTATTAATGTGCGTCGTAGTATTCCCAACAACAGCATTGATAGCAACTTTATATAATATATCTTTTAACTCTTTCACGACAACTCTAACCTTATGGTTTGATTTACTTGTATTTTTGTTCCTGGTTCTATCGATTGTTTCTTAACCTTTCCCGAACCTTTTAGCTCTACCTTTAATCCCATATTTTCCAGAAGAGAAATAACATCCATTGCAGGCATTCCTTCTACATCAGGCATTATTGTTTTATACTTCTGTGCTTTCTCAAAATAATCTTCATAATTCTCCCTGACTAATCCACTTTCTACTATGGTTGATGAGACCTCATCAACTACAGGAATATCATTATATACTTTTAAGGCAATTGCTCTAAACACTGGAGCTGCTACTATATTACCATAATATCCCTTTTCTTTATTCGGTTTATGAATTACCACAATACAGGAATATCTAGGATCTTCTGCCGGAAAATACCCTGCAAAAGAAGAAATATATTCTCTTTCTTTGTCTCCGCCATAGTTCCCCCAACACGTACCCGTTTTACCTGCTATCTGAAAATTATTGGTCTGTACATTATCAGCTGTTCCTCTTATCACCACATTTTTCATCATCTCTTTTACCACTCTTGCAGTTTCTTTGGAGCATATTGCTGAATTCAATACTGTTTTATCAAACTTTTCTTTTGTTCTATCCCAGGCTTTTACCTCTTTTATAAATCTCGGTTTCACCATTTCCCCATCATTAGCGATTGCATTGTAAAAAGCTAGTGTTTGCAAGGGTGTGAGTGACACGCCATATCCATGAGCCATCCATGGCAAGGTTGTACCATACCAGTCTTTATCACCAGGATACGGAATCTTAGGTTTCCCTTCTCCTTTAATAGATAATCCTAATGGCTTATGTAACCCCATATTCATTAGGCGATTTACGAATTTTTTAGGATCATCTTTGTATTTTTCATTAATGATTTTTGCAAATGCTGTATTTGATGATAGCTCAAAAGCTTTGGCTGCTGATATTTTGCCGTACCCTCCCCATTTTGAATCTTTAACTACTCTATCATAAAATTTTACTCTTCCGTTTTCTGTATCCACAACATAACTTGAGTCAATAACTTTATCTTCCAGCGCTGCAACCATAGTCATTAACTTAAAAGTAGACCCTGGCTCATGAGATTCGCCTACAGCATAGTTTAGTTTCTCATAATATTTTCCGGATTTCGTACGACCAAGATTCGAAATTGCCTTTATTTCCCCTGTTTTTGTCTCCATTACCACCACAGTACCATGTTCTGCCTCAAATTTCTCTAATTGTGCTAATAACGCATGGTGTGTTATATCCTGAACATTAACATCTATTGTTGAAATTACATCATAACCATCTTGCGGCTCTACTTCATTAGCATCTCCTATCGGTTTCCATTGATTTTTTGCAATCTTCTGTTTCTTTCTTTTTCCTTCTTTTCCTCTTAGAAAAGGACCATACGCACCTTCTAATCCGACTCTGGTATAATACCCCTGCGCATCTTTTCTCTCATACCCTACAGTACGTTCTGCTATCTTCCCTATAGGATGTTCCCTAATTGTTCTTTGTTCTACAATTAATCCGCCTCTATTAGCTCCATATTTAAAAAGTGGAAAACTCTTTACCCTCATATATTGAGAATATCCCATATTTCTTCTAATCAAAAAATATCTATTTTTATGATCGCGTGCTTTTCTCAATATCTTATTATAGTATGCCGAAGGCTTCCCAAATTCTTTTGACAATGCTTCAGACAACTGAACTATATTTTCTCTAAAATCCTTATCGGTAACTGTCACCGCATCAAATCTGATATCATATTTTGGAACTGATGTGGCTAATAGATTTCCTTTGCTATCATATAAATTCCCTCTGTTTGCTGGTATATCGAATGTTTTAAAAACACGTTTTTCCCCCTTAGCACGATACTTATCTCCTTCTACAAACTGGGTATCTACCAATTTAACAATTACCAAAATTGCAAAAAGAACCATACATCCTGAAATGAAGTATAATCGATTTAATATGTTTTTATCCTTTATTGCCAAAACAACTTTATTCTTTTACAATTATTTTTTGTGGAGGTTTCGTAGGGCGTTTAATTCCTTTTTTGGTCATTTTTTCGATAACTGAAGACTCCATTTTAAGCTGCATTAATTCTGTTCTCCCGTCTACAAATTGTGTTCTTAACTCTCTTACTTCATTATTCAACCTTGCTATTTCATGCACTTTACTTTCTGCATTATGAGAACTGGCAATCATAATAATTGCCAAAAAGGAAAGGAAGAGCAGCATTCTCCAATTCTTCATTGCATCATCTGCAATAAGAAACTTACCTTTTAATATATCATATATTGTCTGTTTCAAACTCTTTCTGCTATTCTCAGTTTTGCACTTCTTGCTCTGTTATTAATCTTAATCTCCTGATCAGAAGGAACTATCAAGCCTCCTACTTTTTTAAATGGTACATATACATTACCGTATATATCTTTTTCGGGCTCACCTTCAAACATTCCATTTCTGATAAACCTTTTTACCAATCTATCTTCTAATGAATGGTATGATATTAAACTAATCCTTCCGTTATTATCCAACAATTCCTGAGTCTGCAATAAAAATTCTTTAAGAACTTCTATTTCCTGATTTACCTCAATCCTAATTGCCTGATATATCTGTGCTAATATTTTATGCTCCTTGTGTTTTGGTAAAAAAGGTTTTAAAACTTCTTTTAATTCAACACTGGTTTTTATTGGTTCACTTCTTCTAGCTCCTACAATGGATCTGGCAAGTTTGGGTGCATTCCTTAACTCTCCAAATTCCAGAAACACCTTTCTTAAACTTAATTCTTCATATTCATTAATAACATTGTAAGCAGATAATCCTTTTGTTTGGTTCATCCTCATATCCAGATCTGATTCAAATCTTGTAGAGAACCCTCTTTCTGCTACATCAAATTGATGAGATGACACACCAAAATCCCCAAGAATGCCATCTACTTTTCTTACCTGATGAAAACGAAGAAAACGTTTAATAAACCTAAAGTTTTCAGGTATCAATGTAAATCTACTGTCATCAATAACATTGAGCAATGCATCTCGATCCTGATCAAAAGCAAACAACCTTCCATCCGGACCTAAACGTTTCATTATTTCTCTAGAATGTCCTCCACCTCCAAAAGTGACATCAACATACACACCATTAGGTTTTATAGAGAGTCCATCTACGGTTTCTTTAAGCAAAACCGGATTATGATATTCCATCTGTTTCATCATCAAATCCCATTACTTCTTCTGCAAGATCAGCAAAATCATCTGCTGCATCATCAATTGCTTTTTCATACTTCTCCTTGTCCCATACCTCAATAATATTTACAGCAGAAGACAATACTAATTCCTTGGTAATACCAGCAAAACTTACTAGATCTTTAGGAATCAAAAGACGACCTGTTGCGTCTATCTCAACTATTTTTACACCAGCAGTAAACCTTCTGATAAAATCATTGTTTTTCTTTTTAAAGCGGTTTAGCTTATTCATTTTCTGCATTAAAAGGTTCCATTCTTCCATTGGATACAACTCTAAACAAGGTTGAAACACAGCTCTTTTTAACACAAATCCATTTTGTAACACAGGCAAAAGTTGCTTCTTAAAAGCAGCAGGTATCATCAAACGCCCTTTAGCATCCGCCTTACACTCATATGTGCCGATAAGATTTACCACTTTTAACTCCCTTCTGGTTTAATTAGTCAAATATATTGAAAAATATACCACTTTTTACCACAATCTACCACATTGTTAATAAGTTGTCAGGAAAAAATAAAATTACAAACATCTTATTTTTAATATTTTGTTCATCAAGATGCCATCTATTCTCTCTTAAAATATTGGTTTTGACCTATTCAGGATTGAAATAAGTCTGCCAAAGAAAAAATCAAGAAAAATCATTCCGTACTATTGATAAAAAATCTTCAAACTAATTATGAAAATGCTATATTTGCTTTTAATTCTTGTAAGAAGTATTAATGAAGCACGAATTAAAAAAAGACGGAAAATTTAGCTATCTTGAATTAGGGGAAGGCACGCCAATTGTTATTTTACACGGACTGATGGGTGGCTTGAGCAACTTTGATGGTGTAAGTACTTATTTTCCTGAAAATGGATACAAAGTACTGATCCCTGAATTACCTTTGTACGCGATGCCTTTAGTAAAAACAAGTGTGGGTACCTTTGCTAAATACCTCAAAGATTTTATAGATCAGTTAGGGTATGAAAAAGTAATTCTACTTGGCAATTCGCTTGGGGGGCATATTGGGTTATTATGCACAAAAATGTTTCCTGAAAAAGTAAAAGCATTAGTCATTACCGGGAGTTCTGGGTTATACGAAAGTGCCATGGGCGAAAGTTATCCTAAACGAGGTGATTATGAATACATTAAAGCTAAAGCAGAAAATGTATTTTATAATCCTGCAATTGCGACTAAAGAGATTGTTGATGAAGTATATGCAACAGTCAATGATCGTAACAAATTGATTAGAACATTAGCAATTGCAAAAAGTGCTATCCGCCATAATATGGCAAAAGATCTACCCAACATGAAAAATCCAACCTGTATCATTTGGGGAAAAGACGACAATGTAACCCCTCCGGAAGTTGCTGATGACTTTAATAGATTATTACCGGATTCTAACCTATATTGGATTGACAAATGTGGTCATGCCGCTATGATGGAACACCCGGAAGAATTTAATAAATTATTACATTCTTGGTTGAAAGAACGCAATTTTTAATACCTACTTCATGAAAATTAGCAGTGCTGAATTCGTAATAAGTAATAGTGATGTAGCAAAATGCCCTAAAGACAGATTACCGGAGTATGCATTTATAGGAAGATCTAATGTAGGCAAATCTTCTTTAATTAATATGCTAACTGAACGCAAGAGCCTTGCTAAAATTTCTGGAAGACCTGGAAAAACTCAACTTATCAATCATTTTATTATTAATAAAAATTGGTTTCTTGTTGATTTACCAGGATATGGATATGCCAGAGTTTCTAAATCTGCAAAAAAAGTTTTTCAAAAATTTATTACGGAGTATTTTTCAAAGCGCGCACAATTAGTTTCTGCATTTGTATTGGTCGATAGCAGACACGAACCGCAAAAAATTGATTTAGAGTTCATGCAATGGCTAGGAGAAAATCAAATTCCTTTTTCAATCATATTCACCAAAGCAGATAAACTCACAAAAACCAAATTACCTCTTAATATAGAACAATATACCAATGAGATGCTCAAATACTGGGAGGAGATGCCTAATTACTTTATCACCTCATCCTCTTCTGGATTAGGCAAAGATCAAGTACTAGATTACATCCGAGAAGTAAACCAACAGCTGGCAAAATCTTAATTCAGTTTCTTCTCCAAGCGTTCTATCAGGTTTTCTGCAGACGTTAACAATCCAAGCTCTTCTTCACTCATTAAAACATTAAATCCATTTTTTCTTTGTTCTAGAATTATTGGGAACTTAAATTTCTTTTCGTTATTTTTTTTGCCATATTGCTGTAGAAATTCATTTTTATATTGGAAAATAAATTCATGATTTGTTTTTTCCTTAAAATCTTTCCAAATTTTCTTTTCTGAAAAATTTCCATGTGTCAAACTACAGAGATCACAAGAATATGTCGAAGGACTTATAATCTTATGAGCCACATCCAAATATTTATTCAAAAAATCAGACTTCGCATTATAAACAAATAATATTCTTCTATTCATAATAAAATCAAATAACAATAATAATAGGATAAGGTATAATACCTGTTCTGATTTAAAATTATTCTTCAAAATTTACTCTTTTTCTTTTATACTTCAAAAATAAAAAAGCCGTTTTGTAATCTCTACAAAACGGCTTCCAAATATATTATAACATTTCTTATGTAAAATTACCTACTAAAATCATTCTTTTTTGTTTCTCCTATGATTTTAAAAAAAATTGATCCAGTTTACGGTAATTTCATTTGAGAACTGACAGTATACTGTTTTTGTTTTTAACATAAACTTTGAGAATCTATTCGATAACAATCTGTTGCACAGAAGCACTGCGTCCAGCTTCATTAACGACATACAAAACATATAACCCAGATTGTAAATCACTTACATTCATCAAAATAGCATCGGATGACTTCACCCCATTATTTGCCTTTACCTGCTGACCTAACATATTAAACAATTGAATATCAACATCCCCCAATACCACATCATTTATCTGTACAGAAAGCACATCTTTTGCCGGGATAGGAAATATTGAAACTCCAAGATTATCAAAATCTGATACTGATAACGTACAGTCACCATCAGTAAATCGGTTCACTAATACGGGATTTGACAAATCAAAACATCCTGATAAACCAGCTACATCTGCTCCAACTGTCAATCCAGTCAATCCATCCTCATAACGAATATACCAAACTGCACAAACTCCGGCTCCAGCTCCTTCCAGGTTAAATGGAGGTGCTGCAGGTAATCCTAAGATCTCTCCTGTTGCATTATCTGTGATCACCCAGCCATTATTGGTACCAACACCAGTTCCTACTACTTCTACATCTATAAAATCATCTGTACCATCTCCTGCACATGTACTTATTTCTGTACCACCACCTACTAATTGAATCGCTGCTCCATCGACTCCTGATCTATCTACCAATACTGGGTTTGATAAATCAAAACATCCTGATAAATCAGCCACATCTGCTCCAACTGTCAATCCAGTCAATCCATCCTCATAACGAATATACCAAACTGCACAAACTCCGGCTCCAGCTCCTTCCAGGTTAAATGGAGGTGCTGCTGGCAATCCTAAGATTTCTCCCGTAGCATTATCGGTGATCACCCAGCCGTTATTAGTACCAACACCTGTTCCTACTACTTCTACATTTATTAGATCATCCGCACCATCACCAGCACATGTACTTATTTCTGTACCACCACCTACTAATTGAATTGCTGCTCCATCAACTCCTGATCTGTCTACTAATACAGGGTTTGACAAATCAAAACATCCTGATAAACCAGCTACATCTGCTCCAACTGTCAATCCAGTCAATCCATCCTCATAACGAATATACCAAACTGCACAAACTCCGGCTCCAGCTCCTTCCAGATTAAATGGAGGTGCTGCAGGCAATCCTAAAATCTCTCCCGTAGCATTATCGGTGATCACCCAGCCGTTATTAGTACCAACACCTGTTCCTACTAATTCTACATTTATTAGATCATCCGCACCATCACCAGCACATGTACTTATTTCTGTACCACCACCTACTAATTGAATTGCTGCTCCATCAACTCCTGATCTGTCTACTAATACAGGGTTTGACAAATCAAAACATCCTGATAAACCAGCTACATCTGCTCCAACTGTCAATCCAGTCAATCCATCCTCATAACGAATATACCAAACTGCACAAACTCCGGCTCCAGCTCCTTCCAGATTAAATGGAGGTGCTGCAGGCAATCCTAAAATCTCTCCCGTAGCATTATCGGTGATCACCCAGCCGTTATTAGTACCAACACCTGTTCCTACTACTTCTACATTTATTAGATCATCCGCACCATCACCAGCACATGTACTTATTTCTGTACCGCCACCAACTAATTGAATTGCTGCTCCATCAACTCCTGATCTGTCTACTAATACAGGGTTTGACAAATCAAAACATCCTGATAAACCAGCTACATCTGCTCCAACTGTTAATCCAGTCAATCCATCTTCATAACGGATATACCAAACTCCACAAATTCCGGCTCCGGCTCCTTCCAGATTAAATGGAGGTGCTGCAGGTAATCCTAAAATCTCTCCTGTTGCATTATCGGTGATCACCCAACCATTATTGGTACCGACACCTGTTCCTACTACTTCTACATCTATTAGATCATCCGCACCATCACCGGCACATGTACTTATTTCTGTACCTCCACCAACTAATTGAATTGCTACAGCATCAACTGTACAAGCATTCCAAAAGTTAACACCATTCTCAGTTCCGTTTCCAGAATAAGTATAAGGACCAGACCCAACGATAAAATCTCCTGTTCCCCACACTCCTTGCTGAACAGCAAGGGATTCTCTGATATTACCTGATCCGCCCCATTGAACAAAATCAATCAAATTAGAGGCAGTTCCAAAACCTCCATTAGTAGGAGTATCAGGAACATATAATGACAATCCATCATCTGCAACACCTACATCTACGTTATAAGAAACCGTAACAGTTTCAGAAGGCATTACAGTAACATTCCCCACAGGGTTTAATGTACTAATCTGTCTATAAGTACCTGGCCTAAGACACAACCAGTAGTCAGACATATCTATAGCCATATCTCCAAAATTGGTAATAGTAACAGTGGCTAGATCATCTTCGGGTGCAACTGATGTTAAACGAGGATTCGCCTGAGCTAAAACAGAATAACCAGTAAATACAAACAACGCGAATAAGCAAACATATTTAACAAATACATCTGCTTGAAGTAATTTTTTTTTCATTTTCTTAGACTATTTTTTGATTATTTAAGCATTATCAAAAATAAACCAATCCAACAAGCTAAAATGTTAGATATCTAACACTTATGAAAAACCAATGAAAGAAAAAATGAAAAAATAAATTTCTACAATCCAACTTAAGCAGTAACATAATCGATTACAAACAAACAACTTAACTGCTTTTCACAGTAAACTACCTCGGGGCAAGCCCACGATTCATTTATTGAAAAAAACATTTTGATTTCGAACTTTTAAATTTTAAAACCATCTTTTTTGAATCAAACTGTTCTCAAATAATCAACAAATAATCAAAATGTGTTGTTTTTGTAGATAACACTTCCATTTCAAGATTAAAAGTTAAGAATTTCAAAAAAAGTACTACTCCTTGATAAGATCAAGTTTTTCCGCAAAATAACCACAAAAATCTTTCATGGTTGCGGCCATTTTTTCATCTTGAGTTGCTCTTTGAAATGTATCACTCATTGACACCAGCGTTTGATGAAAAAACATTTTCATTTCATCTACGGGCATATCTTTAGTCCATAAATCAATTCTAAGACTTTCTTTATTTTTGTAATCCCAAACTGACAACAACATAGCTTTTGTTTCTTCATTTTCTATCCCTCCGTCTTTTGCTGTCCATCTCAATTTTTCAGGAACCTTATTTTCGTCTAATTCAATATCAATTCTAATTTCAGACGTATTTGTATTTGCCATTATCTTACGGGTTTGTATCTTGATGTATTAAAAATTGTCTCGGCATCTGCCAATAATAGTTGTCGCAAAGATACATTGTTATTTTTCATATAAGAAGCTACAATCTTCCAGCCTATATATTGACCAATTCTATCCGGGGATTCTTTATCTATTTCTTCTAGATAAAATTTAGAAAAAGGTCCTGGATATAGAAAACGAGGAGATAAATCTGCATCAGTACTATATAGCAACTGTCGATCTATAAAATATCTCCATATTTCTTCCTCATTAGATTCTGCCCAGTTATATTGATCCTCTGTATAACTCATTTTTATGGAATTCAGTACATTAGGCAAGAATAGATCCTTTAGATACAGTTCTTTCCCATAATAAATCATATTTGCTAAAAAAGTTCTGTTTCTAGGTAGTTCTACTAATTGCTTGGCATACATCGTAGCAACATCTGGTATAATTTGACTTCGTACAAAATTCTTTTTAAGATATGATTGCATACCTTGATAAAAATGATGCTGTTCTCCCAGATACGTGTCTAAGGATATAATGAGCAAATCATCTGACAAAATTACTTTACGCTGGTAATCTACATTAGATGTGACTGTTATCACTCTGGGCACTGTTACTTCTGGAAAATAATATTTGACATGCTGTAGCAGTGATTCCAGTGATTCCTTTTCTTTAGAGAAATTTTCATATTTTTTTTCTACCTCTTCATTAATCTCTATTTGTATGGTATCTTTTATTTTTTGAATCCAAACACTATCTGCTTCTTTTTCAGGAAACAAAAAAGGGTATCTGTTTTTTATGTCTGTTAAGTTTTCTGGAGTGGCATCTGCAAAAATCCGATCAAAACGCTCGATTCCTATTTCCACAGGTATCCCTGCTATTTGCTTCTCAACTTCATTTTCTTCTTTACAAGACCATATAATGCAAAAAACAATGACAATTTTTAAAAACTTCATATTCTTCATCCCAATATTACAATATCTATATAAATAAATTCTCTTACCCTTTAACGACATCTTTTTTTATTAATTTTATAATCGCAAAGTTATCACTCTCTGAATACAAATTGTAAGATTAATGTAGAGAAAACAAATTTATCCCGAATTACAAAACAATAATAAAAAATAAATTATGCAAACGGAAAAAGTAGTGGATCATATTACCACCTGGTTAAAAAACTATGCACAAAAATCCAACATACAAGGTTTTGTTGTTGGAGTTAGTGGAGGAATTGACAGTGCTGTAACCTCTTCTCTATGTGCCAGAACCGGTCTAAATACTTTATGTGTAGAAATGCCTATTCATCAAGCCGAAAGCCAAGTTAACCGAGCGCAAGAACATATTAGTCAACTAAAAAACAACTATACGAATGTATCTGATACTAAAATTAATCTAACTCCAGTTTTTGAAGAATTTAAAAATTCTGTCCCAATAACTGAGTCTGAAACTACTACAAATCTTGCATTGGCAAACACTCGAGCTCGTTTAAGAATGGCATCTTTATACTATTTGGCTGGCATATATGGGTATATTGTTGTGGGAACTGGAAATAAAGTTGAAGATTTTGGTGTAGGCTTTTATACTAAATATGGTGATGGTGGCGTTGATATAAGTCCAATCGCAGATTTATTAAAAAGCGAGGTATATAAATTAGGTGTATATTTAGAAGTACCTAACTCAATACAAATTGCTGCTCCGACGGATGGGTTATTCGGTGACAGCAGAAGTGATGAAGATCAGATTGGGGCTAGTTATGACGAACTAGAATGGGCCATGAAAATGACAGATGAAGGAAAAAACAGTATTGATTTTACTGATCGTGAACAAGAGGTTTTTAAGACATACTCTCGTTTAAACGCCGTAAATCAGCACAAAATGATCCCAATTCCTGTATGCAACATACCCGTTGATCTATTATAACTTACTTTTTATCGATAATTTGATAAAAAGCGTTTTACCATTACTTAGTTCTTAGTAGTTTTGCAATTAAACCGATTATCAGAATTACCCCTAGAAATGTTAACCCTAAATTTAAATTAACATTATCAACCGTAAACAAGAATGACAAACGTACTAATCGCAGATCATCATCCTATTACAAGAAAAGGGATCGCTTCTTTGCTTAGAAACTCCGAAGATTTTGAAATCATTGGAAAAGTAAGTAATGGGAACGAAATGTATGATATTTTGAAATCCAATACTCCTGATATACTTATCATGGAGTTGGACCTGCCTCAGATCAATGGAATTATGGCGTTGCGAACCATTAAAAAAGAATTTGCAGGTATTAAAGTAATTATTTTTAGCTCACACCCCGAAGAGATGTATGCACTTAGCGCCATAAAAGCCGGAGCTTCTGCATATTTATCAAAGACTGTTGCCACAAAAACGCTTAAAAAGGCTATAGAACGTGTTGCCCGCGGTGGTATTTATCTTAATGATAACTTAACTCAACAGTTAGCTAATGGTAATACTAATGAAAATAACATGGTGGTAAAGTATAAAAAACTTTCGTCCAGAGAAATCGAAGTTTTAAATCTTTTATCTTCTGGAAAACGAAACAAAGACATTGCCAGTACATTGTCTATTAATGAAAAAACAGTAAGTACTTATAAAACAAGATTACTTAAAAAACTTAAAGTGGATAATCTTGCAGATTTAATCCATCAATCAAGGTTATTACATATTAATTAAATTACGCGATTTAATTTACGATATAACAATTTTTTTAGAGCCTGATAATCTCTGATATCTTCTAAAATACTTATTTTATTTTCTATATGTTGAGCTTTCACTTCTTGTGAAAGTTCTTCTATTTTTTCATTAATCAAAAACCTACGTAAATTAAGAATGGTATCTGAGACATATTGGGAGATCGAATGCTCTTTTTTCTTCACATGGATTTCCATATCTACCCACCTGTGTAAAGTGTGCTGTTCTTCATTCATCATTATTTCTGTAATTTCATACGCTACCTCTGGAGGAACCTGATTAATAAATTGCTCTATCTTAAAATCATCCTGTTGATTTAATTGATCCATTAAAATTGTATAAACGCTCTTAAAAGTAGCATGTGTAAATTCAATTTCATCTTCCTGAAGATCCAGATAAATTTTCTCAAATACTTTACTTGTATATTGTTCTTGTTCTAAAAAGAGTTCCCCTTCTTCATTTTCCTTAAGGATAAGATCTTCAAACTCTTCTTCCTGATTTCCATACAGTAATAATATTTCTATAATTTTTTTTTCCAAACCATCCTGCTCATTAATTTTTGGTCTTTTTGGAGTTTCTTGCTTTACAACTTCCAGGGTTTTCCTGGTTTGCTTATCCTGTTTCCTTTGTTCTTTTGTATCAACATTACGAATCTGTGCTAATGTATCAAAGAGCACTTCTTCAGAAATATCCATAATACGAGCACATTCTTGTACATAAATCTCTCGTTTTATAACATCAGGAATCTTAGCAATACTAGCAACCATATCTCTTACTAATTCTGCCTTTTTGATCGGATCGCTTTTAGACTCTTCTTGCAATAGTGAAGCTTTAAACCGTATAAAGTCTTGCGCATTTTCTTGTAGGTAAACACTTAATTCTTCCAGGGTATTTTGTTTAGCAAAGCTATCAGGGTCTTCGCCATCAGGAAAGTTACATACTTTTACATTCATTCCTTGCTCCAAAATCAGATCAATCCCCCGGATTGAAGCCCTCATTCCTGCAGCATCTCCATCAAATAAAACCGTAATATTTTTAGTCAATCTATGTATCAATCGGATCTGATCCGAAGTTAGTGCTGTACCAGAAGAGGAAACGACATTGGTGATACCTGTTTGATGAAATTGAATTACATCTGTATATCCTTCTACAAGAAAACAATTGTCTTCTTTTGCAATTGATTGTTTTGCGTGATAGATTCCATATAGCACTTTACTCTTATGATAAATATCACTCTCAGGAGAATTTAGATATTTTGCAGCCTTTTTATTGTTAGAAAGTATCCTGCCACCAAAACCTAAAACGCGACCAGAAAGAGACTGAATAGGAAACATAACCCGCCCCTTGAAACGATCAAACTGTTTTTCTTCTTTTACTATAGTTAACCCTGTCTTTTCAAGGTATTCTAATGAATAAGCTTTCTTAATTGCCTCAGAAGTAAATGCATCCCAAGTGTCTGGAGAATATCCAAGTTCAAATTTTTTAATAGTTTCTATTGTAAAACCCCGTTCTTTAAAATAAGTTAACCCAATGGCTTTTCCTTCTTCGGTTTTATGCAATGTGTTTTGAAAAAAAGTATTTGCAAATTCACTAACCAAATACATACTTTCTCGCTCATCGGCTTGCAGTTTTTGTTCATCAGTTTGCTCTGTTTCTTCAATTTCGATATTATATTTCTTGGCTAGATACTTTATAGCTTCAGGATAAGTAAAATGCTCATGCTCCATTAAAAATGCTATAACATTTCCTCCTTTACCACTCGAAAAATCTTTCCAAATCTGTTTAACGGGCGAAACCATAAAAGAAGGTGTGCGCTCTTCACTAAAAGGGCTTAATCCTTTGAAATTACTTCCAGATTTTTTTAATTGGACAAAATCACCTATTACCTCTTCTAATCTGGCAATTTCGAATACGGCATCTATAGTGGTCTTATGGATCATTTAGCTACAAATCTAATAATTACAACAGCTAACAAAGGTACTATATTTACTCGATAATCGATATTTAAATACTCCGGCGCTTAACTAGAAATCGAAATGTTTTTTTTCCAAATAAACACCTCGCGAGCATGCCCTGAGGTAGTCTAGTATAGTATCTAAAAAAACATAGAGGCTACCTTACAAAGGCAGCCTCTACATAACTGAATTACAAACTAGATAACTGAGTCATTTATTTGGCTATTACAAATTTTCGTGTTATCTCTAATTCTTCTTTATCAGAAGTAAATCTGATAAAATAGGTTCCTGATGACAAATCACTAATATCAATTTGCTTTTTAGTTCCTTGATCAGAAATTTCTTTCACTAATTGACCATACATAGAGAAGATTTTTACGTTATCCAAAGATTTATTCTCTATAGCAACGTTTAAGACACCAATTGCTGGGTTAGGGTATATTTTAAAAGCATCTATATCATTCTCTGCCCGAATACCACTAAGTGCGCGTGTTTCTAATTTAGCGACTCCTTCTACACAGAAATTTGTAGCTTCTGAATCGTCAAAATCTCCTCCAGAAGCGATCTCACCAACAGCACTTGATAAGGTATACGATCCATTACCAAAACTACAACAGATACCATCTCCAATTGAATCTGAAATCGTAAATGTATAGTTTCCTGCAGAAAGTCCACTTATGGTTTCTGTAACGGTAGACCCATCAGGATTAGCAGTAGAATAACTCTCTGATGCCACTACAGTTCCTCCCGAATTTGTCAACTCCCAAGAAGTCTCTTGAGGAAAATTATCAAACGTTATACTTAGTATTATATCTCCGCTAGCGCAACTACCACCTGCATCACCAGCAGTCAGTTTTACATCATCAATAGCCGCATCAGCTCTCCAGGTACCTCCTGTTACTCTATTAAATCTTAATTGTAGTCCTGAACCTATATACGCAGCAAGATCAATAGTAGCAGACTGCCATGAATTACCTTGATTCCCTGTTCTGCTCCAAATGCTTATCCAGGTTACCCCTTCATCATTACTTGCCTCTACATCCAAAGAACCGAAATCACTAGAACCAAACATATGGTATTGGAATGAGAACTGAGCAGAGGTTATATCATTAAGATCAAAGCAGGGAGAGTTAAGAATTGCTTGTTTATCAGGAAACCCGATGCCATCACCTGAAGCTTCTACATAAATATAAGAAGAACCTTGAGCAGCTCTGGACGGTCCCGTATTGTTAGATGGTGTTCCACTGGTATCTACTGTCCAATCTAAATCATTTCCAGATGCTGGTGTCCATGCACCAAGACCACTTTCAAAACCTTCATCATAAGGTGCAATCAATCCATCCAAACACCCTGGACCGGTAGTACTAATTAATGTAGTTACAGTCACCGTATTACTCTCGCCAGATTGATTTCCTGAAGCGTCTTTGGCTATTACAAAAAAGGAATATGTAGTTTCTGCTGTTAATCCAGTGATCGTCGTCGTCGTCGCAGCTACTGTAGAAACAATTGCTCCATCCTGGTATACATCATAGCCCGTAACCGCAATATTATCTGTTGACGCATCCCATGTAAGCGTTGTTTGTCTCGCAGTAGTATTTGATGCTTCTAAGTTTGCAGGAACTGACGGTGCTTCATTATCAATAATTGCTGGCTCTATTTTAAAAGCAACTACATGACTTCTTCTTACGTTTGGTGCTGGTCCTTTCATATACTCACTAATATGCCAAAAGGTTGTATCATCTAATGGATCAATCGTTATCTGACCATAATCTCCATATCGACCATCAGTTCTATTATTTTGTGCATCACCATCTGCCGAAACCTCTTCTGCAGCAGTCATTGTACCAAGCGGATCATTTGCTAATCTACCCGTATACCGCAATGAGGTGAATACAGTATTACTTACTACAGTATATGCCAGCCCAATATTTCCTTGACCATCCATAGCAATACTACCACAAAATGCACTTAGACCATCTGGTTGTGTATACGTTCCTTCTTGATAAATTGTCCAAGGCTGACCATCTGCCGTCTGCCTCAACTCATACCATCTGATTCCTGCAAGACTGTCTGTACCATCTAAATCAACCACAAAATTCAAAACCATAGAGTTATGAGTTGGAAAACGTCTGTAATTTGTCATATACATCATTGTTGCTTGAATCGCATCGATATCTGGTCCATCGCCTGGTTCATCTAAATTCTGAAAAGAACCATTGTCAAAAACACTATCAAACGGTGTAGTTATAATTTCCTGAGGCTGAGAAATTGACGAATTACTTGGAGTGGCCCAATCAACATCTGTAGTCCATACCTTTAGATGATCTGTTGTAATACCATTCCAACTATCATCTTGTAAATAGATAATAGAATGTCCTACACCGACTGGTGGCAAAGTAGTCCCGGTAGCATTAGATCCTCCCGGGCTGTAGAAACCATTAGTTTCTGCTCCAGGTAATGGAAATCCAATCATTTGAGCAGAAGCCTCTCCAGCTAACATCTGATCTCTATTTACGGCAAATACTACATCATTAGAATCCGGAGCATTTTGATCTTTATTAGCTGTAATATAATATCCATCACTCCAAATTGATAATTTTTCATAGTCTGGAAATGTTCCTGTATTAAATCGATAAGTAAACCATCCTGAATTCACGGGATCAGGTCCCTGACTAACTGCAATTAAGAATCCATTAGGGCTATTGCTAAATTCCATAATAATAAACCGGTCTGCAAAATTATCATATACTACTATAGGATCTCCTAAGGTTTCTCCGGGAAACAATGTACCTAATGAAGCTTCTGGTAATAATACATTTCCCGCTCTATCCAGAATCCCAAAACCTGAATTAAAAGCATAAACATAATGATTAGGACCTATGGCACCGGTAGCATCGTTTAGCACAGTACCCACATGTGCATCAAAAGATGCGATAGGTGCTTTTAATTGCATACCTGCTGTACTTTTCTGAATTCCAGAATAAAAAGGATCTTCACCTTTTGGAAAACCTTTACCGGGAACAAAGGTATTAGAACCTCTCTTTTTAGGAGGGGCTTTGTGTTCAAAACTTTTTGCAGAGATAATATTATCCATCGAAGATAATGCTTGAATTTCTCTCATGTACTCAGAGGTAGTAATAGTTGTAGGGCCTTTGGAACCAACTTGCGCAACAAGACCAAGATTGCACAACATAAGGAATACTAAATAATAAGATTGTGTTTTCATATATATAAAATTTGGTTAAATATTTATAATTAAGGCCAATTTTTAACATAAGTAGTTCTATGAGCCTGTATCAAAAATGGGGTAAATACAAACACAAAAAATAATAAAAGCTTATAAGTCTTTTCGTAGAATTCTAGAATTTTAAATGTATGTTATTTGAGAAAAAATAAAAAATAAAAAAATGTCATAAAATACTTACAATCAATAACTTGAGCAAAAACCGCAATCAAATTAAGGAAATACAATAGCGCATTTTCCCTAACAACAATCTGTTTTTTTGTACATTATTTAACAAAATATAATCATGCTATTTATCATTGTACTTTGATAGGATATATTGAATATACTAGTATAATAAACATACAATAGTATATATCACAACAAAGAACCGCATATTCGATACGGTTCTTTGCTTGCAGTCAAACAGCTAACACATAATCATAAAAAAATACAAAAATCGTCAACTAATTCACCCTATTTTCATGCCTTGATGGAGGACTTATCCATTCATAGATTATTACTATAGGTCAAAACGCAACCCTAAAGACACATTATTCTGATCTACTAGTGAATCTTTAAAAATTGTTGATAAATCATACTTTGCATATACTGACATATCACTAAAACCAATATACGCACTCAACCCATAAATTAAATCACTTGTATTGTAATCTCTTTTGATTTTTTCTTTAACTCGTTCCCCATTTTCTTTGTATTTAAGCTTTTGACGTGTACTGATATTCGCACCAACATAACCGCCTAATCCAATTCTAAACTTGTGCCTTGTAGTATATCTAATACTTTCGGATGATTTAATAGCTTTTGAAGCACCTAGTTCCATATGCACTGGAATCACAATATTTTCCATTCTAAATTTTGACTTATCCAATTCTATCCTAAATTCTTCTAAATTTGTTTGATCTTCATTTTCGACAAAATATCTATTATCTGTTGGTTTTAATCCATTAGATTGGTATGAAATTCCATACTTTATTCTTAGGATATTCGAGTTTTTAAAAACTCTGGTTTTCCATGCCCAACCTATTTCAAAAAACCGGCTTCCGATAATTTTATAGTCAGAATCATCAAGTGATTGCCCATCAACAATAACATTATTTAAACCAAAAGCAACCACTGCATTGGAATAGGTTCTTTTATCATATTTGATTTTTTTATTCTTATCATTCTTTATTTTAATATCCAAAAGGATATCATCATTTCCCCCTCCATTCCCTATTCTTAAAGATATTTCATCTTTTTCTCCTGTTAAGTATTCACTTCCATTTCTCTTTAATAATTCTATCTTATTATTGAGAATAGCAATTCTATTTTCTATATTTAAGGCTCGATTTTTTGCTGCCTCTTCTTTTAACCCGTTAGCCTTTTCTATTGTTAATTCCTCTTTTGCTAATTTTTCATTAATGGCTTCTACTTCTTTTTTTAATGCTTCCTTTTCTGATCGAATTATTTCTTTTTTCTCTTGTTCTAATTCTTCTACTTTTTCTACTATATTTTTTTCTTGCGCCATTAAAAATTGGGTACAAAGTCCCATCATCGCTAGTGCGATATATACTATAATTGTTTTCATGTATACTTTAGAATTTAACTGGTATCCCTCTCCATAAAGGAGAGAGAATTTACCAGATTGATTGATGAATATTAATTATCTCGTTCTACTACGGAAGTTTTTAGTTTCTGAAAACCTGTCTTAAGCGCTTCAAAGACACGTTGTTTAAACGTTTCATCAAGCTCTGATTCCACATCCAGAAGCAGTGACAAAGCATCTACCGTATTAGATTTTAAAATTTCTTGCTGTGTAATTTCTTGCTGTGCATTGCGTAACAATTTATCGATCTCCTCATCTGTAACCAGCACATCGCTTTCTTTTAATTCTTTGATTTTATCTATAACACCAGCAAGCTTATTATCTATTATCATTTTATTGACTAAAACAGATGTATCGATAGCTTTTTCATTCATCCCGTTATCGTCTACAGAAGTAGTTTTTGATACAATGGACTCCATTGGTTTAAAATCGTTTATCGAATCAATTATTTCTGGAATCTTCAAATGTGCATCAACTACAATCGCATGTTGTCCTTTTATAACATTTTCTATAACAGGTTCCTCTTTTTTCTTATTTTGAACCAATGGGGTTTGAGTAAGCTCTATTTTTTCTAAAGAATCCAGAGGTTCTTTTTCAACATTAATTTTCTTGGTTGTATCGACAAGATCTACTTGTTCACTTTTGATCACTTCATCTGTACTTGTCATAAAAGTTGTAATCATTAAAAAACCAATTAAACTGGCCGCCACTCCTACAAACCAATATTTTTTATACTTTTTCTTCTTTTCCTTATGATCTAATTCTTGTTCTAGTTTTTCCCAAGATCCCTCTGATGGCTGTATTGCGCGTTGCTCCAACTTCTCTTTTATACTTTCTTCAAATTTTAATGGCGCCATTGCTAATATTATTTTGTTGATTTAACTTTTCCTGCAACATTTTTCTAGCTTTAAAAAGTTGGGATTTTGATGTACTCGTACTCACCCCCAACATAGCTGCTATCTCACTGTGTTTGTATCCTTCTATCGCATATAATACAAATACCATTCTATACCCTTCTGGTAAACTATCAATTAATTCCTGAATTTGTTCTACTTCTAATTCTTCATTTATATTATTCCAGGATTCTTCTTTGTATTTGGAAATATCTTCTGTAAACAATATTAATTTTTGTTTTCTTAGAAAAGATATAGATTCATTAACCATTATTTTACGAATCCACCCTTCAAAGCTTCCTTGAAATTTAAACATATTTAAATTTGTAAAAACTTTTAAAAAGCCACTTAGCATAACTTCTTCTGCATACTGGATATCAGTTATATATCGTCTACAAACACCTAGCATTTTGGGAGCATATTTCTCATACAATTGATGCTGAGCATCTCTGCGCCCTTTTCTTGCTTTATGGATAAGCTGTGTTTCGTTTTTATAAAACTGAATAACTTTCAAAGTAAAATCGTTTATTTTATAAGGTTCTCTATTTACATAGACGCTATAAAAATAAAAAAGGTTGCCTGAGGAATAAAATAATCAATATTCTAATTAGAAATATTACTTGGCGCTAGTACACCATTTACTTCTTACGGTCTATAACATAATTAACCATAAGCTCTAAAGATGATTTATAATCTGAATCCGGATATTCTGAAAGAAGTGACAGTGCATCTTTTTTAAACTGAAGCATTACATTAATAGAATACTCTAACCCCCCACTCACTTTCACAAAACCAATAACCTCTTTAACCCTTTTTTTATCCTTATTATGATTTTTAACGGAATTAATAAGCCATTTTCTTTTTTCTTTAGAACAATGATTTAAGGTGTAAATTAATGGAAGTGTCATTTTTTGTTCCTTGATATCAATTCCTATAGGCTTACCAATTACATCATCTCCATAATCAAAAAGATCATCTTTTATCTGAAATGCCATACCAATAAGTTCGCCAAATTTTCTCATCTTCTCAACTGATTCAGAATCTGGATCTACAGAACAAGCTCCTAAACTACAACAAGCAGCAATCAACGTTGCTGTTTTCTGACGAATAATTTCATAATATACACCTTCAGTTATATCAAGGTTTCTGGCTTTTTCTATCTGCAACAATTCTCCTTCACTCATTTCGCGAACTGCTACAGATATAATTTTCAGGAGGTCAAAATCTCCATAATCAATAGACAATAATAAGCCTTTGGACAGCAAATAATCTCCTACTAATACTGCAATCTTATTTTTCCATAGCGCATTGATTGAGAAAAACCCTCTACGCCTGTTAGAATCATCAACTACATCATCGTGTACTAATGTTGCTGTATGTATGAGTTCTATAACGGAAGCACCTCTATAAGTTCGCTCATTTGTATTACCACCAGAAATCATTTTGGCCACAAGAAAAACAAACATTGGGCGCATTTGCTTGCCTTTTCTATTGACTATATAATGTGTAATTCTATTTAGCAAAGCTACTTTTGAAGACATTGATTGTGAAAACTTCTGTTCAAAAAGTTCCATTTCATCAATTATAGGTAGTTTTATTTGCTCAACTATTTTCAATATGAAGCAGCTAATTTTGTTTTCTTATTGTATGCGAAGATACTACAATCCCGATGGAGCGTCAAACCACGAACTAAATAATTTATATTGACAGCTTTTCAGGACTTATTCGCCAATTGCCCGCAGGCAGCATCAATATCTTTTCCTCTACTTCTACGCACGTTCACCACAAAAGCTTTTGACTCTAACGCTCTGATATAATTATCTATAGACTGATTGGATGCTTGCTGAAACTCTCCATCATCAATCGGATTATATTCTATTAAGTTTATTTTACAAGGAACATAACTACAAAACCTAATCAATGCGTTAATATCTTCTTCTCTGTCATTGATTCCTTTCCATACAATATATTCATAGGTAATCCTGCTTTTTGTCTTGGTATACCAATATTCTAATGCTTCTTTTAGTTCTGAAAGTGGAAAGTTTTTATTAAATGGCATTATAGCTGTGCGCACTTCATCAATAGCCGAATGTAAAGAAACAGCTAGTTTAAACTTCACTTTATCATCTGCCATTTTCTTAATCATCTTCGGGACTCCTGAAGTTGATACTGTAATCCTTTTAGGAGACATACCTAAGCCCTCTTCTGACGTAATTTTATCAATTGCTTTGAGGACATTATTATAATTCATAAGCGGCTCACCCATGCCCATAAAAACAATATTGGACAAGGGTCTATTATGATACAATCTACTTTCGTTATCTATAGCAACGACCTGATCATAAATTTCATCCGGGTTTAGGTTTCGCATTCTTTTTAAACGGGATGTGGCACAAAACCTACAATCCAAACTGCATCCCACCTGAGAAGAAACACAAGCAGTCGTTCTTGTGGGGGTAGGAATCAATACTGATTCTACGACTAATCCATCATGAAGTCTAACGGCATTTTTGATAGTACCATCTGCACTTCGTTGCATTTGATCAACTTTGATATGATTAATTACAAAGTTTTGTTCTAGAACTTCTCTGGTAGTTTTAGAAATATTCGTCATATTTTCAAAGCTATGTGCTCCCTTGCCCCATAACCATTCATATACTTGATTACCTCTAAAAGCTTTATCGCCATTATCTTCGAAAAACTGACGTAATTGTTCTTTTGTTAATGCTCTGATATCTTTTTTTACTGACTTCATTTCTTTGCAAAAGTATACAAAAGATACATCGATATCTAATTGAAAAGCTTAAACCATTATTTATATATACAAAAGAAGACAGTATGCTAAAACCCTTTTACTGTTCGAAAATCTTCTCTATTATTTTTAACAGATGCTTTAATCCGTTTCCACTGATGAGTCCCACCGCTACCTTTATATTTTACCTTAAGTATATCAGGATCATTTTTATCTATCCAGATTTGACAATCCGAGACTTCTCCTGTTCTTATATTTGTATACTTCCCTCCTGTATACTTATTTCCACCTTTGTCGCTCAATCTTTTAAGAATGACCAACCCTTCTACCGGTTGATTTTTATCATCTCCCTCACATTCATAGCATACAGCATCTCTTTCTGATTGGCGTAACATTCTTTCTATAGATCCAAAAACTCTATTCTCTATCATATATAACTGAACAATATTGATAGCTACACCTGTCTTTTTATCATATGCTTTCCATTTTCCCAATATAGGATTTTCCTCAAAGGCTCCTAACAAATCTTCTTTTAATCCAGCATCTTCCGGGTTATCTCCGAGCCATACTTTAAAAAGAGCTTTTTTGAACTCAAAACTATCGTTTACTGAACCTAATCGTTCTTTATTCTTATAAAGAGTAATTTTTTTATCTTTAGAATAGACAATTCTAAAAATTTCATATTTATTAATCTTTTGAGGGAATAGTTTTAAAAAATCCCTGATTTGATTTTCCAGCAAATAACTATTACCGTCAGTGGCACGTTCTAAACCATTTCTGATAACCCCTTTTAATCTATCTCCAGAGATATTAGAAATCGGCTTTATCGTAAATGCCATATCAGTATCCTTATCGGCTACCATTATGCCATCCTCAACACCATCTACCTCAAAATCCAGATACAAAGCAATCGCATAATATCTATCTTTTTCTCCTGCCCCATTAAGCATCAGTTCTGTTTTGTCAAAAACATCGATATCATTAAAGTGTACATCCCCCACCTTTGTTTGTGAGAAACATAAAAAAGTAAGAAAAAAGAAAATAATAAGTATTTTTCCCTTCATAAGTTGGTTTTTAAATTAAAAATAATTCTACTTATACAGTTACACAAAAAAACGAAATAATTTATCAAAAAGTATATTGTAACAACTGGGAAACATCATGTTTTTGATAAAAAATTGTGTCACTAAATCTATATATTTTACGAATTACGGTTAAACCGTAATTTGCAAAAATCCGCAAAGTACTAATTTTTCACTAAATAACTAATCAACTAGTTAATTTTAAGATTATTACAACATATCCTTCAAGAATTTAGTTCAAAAATTATAAATGAAGAATATATTTTTACAAAAAAAAAGAGAACTTCACTTTTACACTTAAAAGTGAAGTTCTACTATAAATATTTAGAAAAGATTATCTCTATTCTACATTCTGTTTTTTTTTATTTTAAACTTAAAAAAACTCATTTTTGTAGATGAAAGAGAAAATCATTTTTTTTATATCAAATAATCAACATAGCATCTCCGTAAGAATAAAATTTATATTTTTCTTTTACTGCCTGATCATATGCTTCTTTAATAAAATCATGGCCTGCAAAAGCAGAAACCATCATCAACAATGTAGATTTAGGTGTATGAAAATTAGTAATCATACTATTAGCTATACTAAAATCATAGGGAGGGAAAATAAATTTATTGGTCCATCCTCTAAACTCATTTAACGTATTATCAGAAGAAACCGAACTTTCTAATGCTCTCATTACTGTAGTTCCTACAGCACAAATTCTCTGCTTATTTTTGATTCCTTGATTGATAACCTTTGTAGCTTGCGCAGTCACATATGCTTCTTCACTATCCATTTTATGTTTGGATAGATCTTCTACTTCTACAGGATTGAATGTTCCTAAACCAACGTGCAGTGTAATTTCGGCAAAATCAACACCTTTTATCTCCAGGCGTTTCATCAAATGTTTAGAAAAGTGTAATCCTGCTGTTGGTGCAGCTACAGCGCCTTCATTTTTGGCATATATTGTCTGATATCTTTCTTCATCTTCTGGTTCAGCTTCTCTTTTAATATACTTAGGCAAAGGTGTCTCTCCCAAATCAGTAAGTTTCTGTCTGAACTCATCATAAGAACCATCATAAAGAAAACGTAACGTACGACCTCTGGAGGTAGTATTATCAATTACTTCTGCCACCAAGCTTTCATCATCACCAAAATATAGTTTGTTCCCAATACGTATTTTACGCGCAGGATCTACAAGAACATCCCATAAACGGGTTTCTGAATTCAATTCTCTTAGTAAAAACACTTCAATTCTAGCTCCTGTTTTTTCTTTATTACCGTATAATCTTGCAGGGAAAACTTTAGTATTATTAAGAACCATTACATCATTAGGTTCAAAATAATCAATAAGATCTTTAAACTGTTTGTGTTCTATTGTTTGATCTTTTCTATTAAGAACCATTAAACGCGCTTCATCTCTATTTTCTGAAGGATATTCGGCTAATAAATCTTGTGGAAGGTCAAAACTAAAATGTGATAACTTCATTAGTATTTGTTTTTTTCAAGATGCAAATATACAATCTGGAAATAGGGGTTGTCAAGTAAATGACCATATATTTTACATTTACGAGATTTTAAAATTTAATTTCTTTAAGTCTGACCAAAAATCAGGATACGATTTTGAAACCACTCCAGCATCTTCTATTTCAATGGATGTTCTTAGTGCAATTGGGGCAAACGCCATAGCCATACGATGATCATTATAAGTGGCTATTGTAACATTTTTCTTAATTTCTTTGACAGCTTCTAAGCTAAGTGTATCGTTAGTTATGTTCACTTTTCCTCCTAATTTTTCAATCTCCACTTTTAAAGCCACTAATCTATCAGTTTCTTTAATTTTTAAGGTATGTAAACCTGTAAGATAACACGCAATTCCCAGTCCAAAACAAGTTACTGCAATAGTTTGTGCAATATCAGGAGCATTAGATAAATCTAGTTCTAATATTTCAAAATGTCTGGGTAATGCAACCTTTTTTAGGGTAATTGTATGATCTCCAAAGGTAGTTTCTACACCTAGTTTTTTATAAATCCCAGCTAATGAAGAGTCTCCCTGATAGCTGTATTTTTTATAACTCCCTAATGTAATTATTCTACCTTCAGACAATGCGACAATACTATAAAAATATGATGCAGAACTCCAATCAGATTCTACAACAACAGATTTTGGAGAGACTACTTTTACCGGCTTGATTTTAATTAAATTATTTTCGAAATTCCCATCTATCCCAACATCCTCAAGCAAACTTAATGTCATATTAATATAAGGAACAGAGGTAATTTTACCTTCTAACAAAATCTCTAATCCATCTGGCAGAGAAGATGCTATCAACATTAATGCAGAGATATATTGACTACTCACATTTGCAGCCAGTGACACTTTATTAGCTGTAGGGTTCTTTCCTGAAATTCTTATTGGGGGATATCCTTCTTCTTTTTCATAACTAATAGTACATCCCAGTTGTTTTAATGCATCTACCAGAATTTTAATCGGGCGTTCCTGCATTCTCTTGCTACCAGTCAAAACGGTAGTTCTGCCATCTTGAACAGCAAAATACGCCGTAAGAAATCGCATCGCAGTTCCGGCATGATGAATATCAACAAGCTCTTCTCGACTCGCCAACGCTTTCTTCATTAATTGAGAGTCATCGCTATTTGACAGGTTCTCTATTGTAATTTCTGGATATAGGGATTGTAATATTAACAGCCTGTTTGTTTCACTTTTAGAACCCGTTATCTGTATCGTAGCATCTATAGTATTAGAGATATGGTCAAGTTTCATTAGCCTTTATTTGTTGTTTTTACTATTAAAATGAATCTATTAACACGTATTCTAGGGAAGGTAAAATTAACAGATATATCTTAATTCTATTTTATTTTCTTTTTCTTAATTCAAAATAATACGCCATTATTGCTCCATAAACAAACCCTCCGACAAGACGCGATAAAAGATATCTAATCCAATGCCCATTCGCTAGCTTTTCTTCTTTGAAGGCAGTAAATATCAAACCTCCGTACTCCATAAAATGTTCTATTAAGCTAAAAAGCAGTATAAAAACTATTCCTAATAACAATACAGAAATCCAATATTTTTTGGACGTAATTATCGATTTAAACATTATTTCAATTTCTCATTATTATGATGACGATCGTGATCTCTTTTTGTTTTCAAATCTAGTTTCTTATCAAAAGCTTCCTGTAAATCAATACCCGTTTGATTTGCGAGGCACAAAACTACGAATAACACATCTGCTAACTCCTCTCCAAGGTCTTTATTTTTATCACTTTCTTTTTCACTTTGTTCACCATAACGGCGGGCAATAATTCTAGCCACCTCTCCTACTTCTTCTGTAAGTTGCGCCATGTTAGTCAACTCATTAAAGTATCTGACTCCGTGTTCTTGTATCCACTTATCTACAGCTCTTTGCGCATTTTTAATATTCATCACTATATTTTTTTAAGAACTACTTGTTCGTTTTCTTTCTGAATTATCTGATTATAGAATTCTTTTATAACAGGGTACTTATCTGCTAAAATAATGGATTCATTTAAAGTTTCTGCAACCGAAACCTGTATTGAATCCCCATTTATTTTTAATCTATACACAAAGCTTCCCATATTGTCAGGTAATTGAACAACTGCTTCTTTTGGAGTCTCTACTATTTGATACCCTTCGGGAATCTTAATATTGACACTTATAGTATTAATATACCCATAACCAAAATCAATAGGATACACACGTTTTTTTAACTTAAAAATATTTTCTTTATACTTTAAAAACAATAATGGAGAGAAAAACATTTCGTTATCAATTACCTCTACCTGGTCTTCTAAAGAAAATTCGAAACGCTCATTAACTGGTTTTCCTATATCTTTAATTCCTTTAACATCATACTGTTCTAGATCGCTTATCTCATATTTTTGTTTTACTCTTTTTTCTTGAGTTTCTAGACTTTCTTCTCCTTGTCTCACTCTAAAACGATGCGCTAAATACCCCATATTATATAAATTAGCTTTTCCTTTTATTAATCCATGGGTATCTATTTGGTATTGTACTCTAGAAATGCTTTCTGAAGGTTTTTTGGGTCTTAGGTTTAGGCTTTGGGATGTCTTATTATCAGAGATTATTCTTGCAGCCCCATGTAGTACCCTATCAGGGAGAATATTTGGCTCACCATATTTATCTGTAGCATCTAGATACATCATATTGCCGTCAGAGAATCTAACTCTGGTAATTACATAATTAAAACCATCTAATGTAGGATATAGTGACGCCACCCTGTCCTTAGTACTTATCAATACGGGATTAGCATCAATCCCAACAGAAGACAACATTGAGGTAAGCATTATATTTATTTCTGCAACATTGCCAACCCCTTCTTTATATGCCTTTTTTACTCCATTTCTTGTATAAACAGAATGTCTACTGTTCCATGTCATTTTCTTCTTTAAGAATTCATAGATTAAAACAGTTTTCTTTACCGGATCACTTATTCCCATAAGTAATTGATTAAGGTCTTCTTTATAATAATTACTTTTCTTTAATTCTTCCCCAAAACCAGCTCTGCTATATATCGTTTTTATAATATCCTCCCAGGTGGTAGCATAGTTCTTAATATTATCTCCAAACTTTGTATATTGTAATTCATAAACAATAGAGGATATATAGTTCTTGGCATTACCAGAATAAGCTTCTATATTAAATGCCGGAACATCAGATGACAGAATTGTATTTACATTTATTTTATAATCAATTATACTTTGTTTTCGCTTAGTTCTTTTGCCTGTCACACCTAGTCCTTGTTTCAACATGTCTGGAGTTTTAGGATCAGGCATATAAACAAAATCACCATTAGAAAATGTTTCTTTAAGATTAATTGGTAAATACCCAGTAGTAAACTTTTTGAAATTAAAATATTCTGGAAATTCAATTTTGACTGCTAACTTTTTGATTGGAATTCTTTCTTGCAAATAGATTCTATCGATATTATACACAAATGGAGAAACAATCTTATATGAATATTCTATAACTGATCCCTCTTTTAGTACTGGCATTGTAAATTGATGTTGATTATAATCCTCTGAAAATTCATTTTTAAAAACACCATCTTTTTTAAGTTTTGTTTTTACAATCTTATTATTTTCTAAATTATAAGTCACACCTTTTAAGCCACTAACAACTTCTTCTGAAACATTATTTTTATATAAATACGTCCTATCAGTACCATGTATAAAACCTTGCTTGTTATACAGTTTTATTCTTCTAAAAACCTCCGTTTCTAACTGAAACCATTTTTCTGATTGATTATATACATAATGAACTCCTTTACTTTCATATAAAACTGCTGCATTAGCAGAACTATCTAAAGGATATGACTTCTCTAGCAATTCTTTTTTAGAAACTTTCCCAAATTTAAACTCTTGCGCATTTATAGTAAGTGACAAAACAAGTAACACACACACTTGTAGTATTTTTAAATTATTACATGTTGACATATTGAATATTTTATACATTACTATACCTTATAACTATGACTATATTTTTTTAAGAACTACTTGTTCATTTTCTTTCTGAATAACTTGATTATAGAATTCTTTTATTGATTGATAATACTGCGCAGGAATTAATGCAGTATTCATCGTTTCATCTATCATAAGTTGTATAATGCCATTTGCTACCTGAGATCTAAAAGAAAATACACCCATATTTTCTGGTAGTTTAAACGCTATTGATTCTGGGCATTCAACCACATGATACCCTTCTGGAATTTTAATATTCACCACATACGTATTAGAAAAACCAAAACCAAAATCAATTGGAAATTCTCTTTTTTCTGTTTTAAAAATATTCTCTTTATCTCTTAAGAACAATAAAGGTGAAAAGAAAATTTCATCTTCGATTACCTCTACTTCATCCTCGGATATAAAAGTGAATCTTTCGTTCACCCCTTTTCCATATTTTTCTATTCCTGTTATGGTATACGCTTCTAATTCACTAAAATTATACTTCTCTTCTAAACGCTTTATTTTACTTTCCTCATCTTTCTCCGCAAATGCAACTCTAAAATTATGAGCTAAATAATCAAGATGATGCATACTAAGCTTTCCTCTCACCACACCCTGATCATCGATATTGCATTGTATACTATATCTGTTTTTAGAAGGTTTTTGCGGTCTAAAATTAACAACCTGAGATGCTCCATTGTTAGCAATTACTCTACCTGTACCACGAATAACCCTATCTGGAAGCGTATTAGGCATCCCATATTTATCCGTAGCATCCAGATACATCATCCTGTTATCAGGTAGTTTCACTCTGGTTACTACATAATTAAATCCATTTAATGTAGCAAATAAGGACGCTAACCTATCACTAGTACTTACTACCACAGGATTCGCATCTATATGTGCATATGTAAGCATAGAAGTAAGCATTAAATTAATCTCTGCAGCATTTCCAGCACCTTCTTTATATGCTTTTCTAACTCCATTTCTAGTATACACAGAACGCTTTCTGTTCCAGTTCATTTTGTTCTTTACAAAATTGTAAATTACTGCTGTTCTTTTTACAGGATCACTCACACCACTTATAAGATTATCTATATCTTCTTTATAGTAATTGATTTTCTTTAATTCATCTCCAAATTTTGGGCTCTTATAAATTGTCTTTGTCACATCTTCCCAGGTAGTCGATCGGTATTTTATCGATTCATTTGGAAATTTAACATATGATAATTCATAACTTATAGATGAAATATAATTTTCTACATTCCCAGAAAATGGTTCTTTCTTGAATGCAGGTACATTTGTAGAAATTATATTGTTTACTTCTATTTTATGATCGATTTCATCCCTGTGAAATGTTGTTTTCGAGACTGATCTAGTGTTTCCTCCAGATCTGGTCTTAGAGGTCAAAAAAATCTTGCCAGAATGAGTGGATTCTTTTAAATCAACAGGCAGATATCCCGAGGTGAATTTTTTAAAACTATAATACTCAGGAGATGCTACTTTTACCTCAATTTTTTTTATGGGAATCTGGTATTGCAAATAAATTCTATCAATATTGCTAATAAATGGCGAAATGATCTTATATTTATACTCGATAACAGATCCTTCTTGTAAAGCTGGCATGGTGAATTTTTTCTGATCATAATTTTCTGAAAGCTCTTCCTCAAAAATACCATCTTTTTTAAGCTTTGTTTCTACAATTTTATTATTAACTATAGTATAAGTAATTCCTTTGAGACCACTTACATTTTCTTCATCACTGTTATTTTTATACAAAAACACCTCATCTGTAGCATAGGCAAAGCCTTCTTTATTGTACAATTTTACTCTTTTATATACTTCTGTGATGAGTTGAAATCCATCTGATTGATTATATTCAATATGTATATTTTTACTTTCATACAAAACAGCTGCATTTGCAGTGCTATCCAGTGGATAGAATTTTTCTTGCAATTCTTCTTTTGATACTTTCCCAAATTTATATTCCTGCGAGTGTATACACTGAAAAACAATGAAGAATATACAAGTTCCTACTATTTTTAGTTTTCCCATGACTAATTAATTTTATTGTTGTTTTAGTACTATTTTGGACTTATCCATCGTTCTAACTCTAGACATAAACTCCCGATACTCCTCATATTGTTCTTTAGGATATGTCCCATCGTTCATCTTCAAGAATCTTTTAAATTTCAATTGAGATTCGCTTAGTTTTTCTAATTCATACGTATAGTTGCCAAAAATCGTTTCTAATTCTTTCTTTTCGGGAACTGAATTCAATGTGTACCCCTCAGGAATATTAATAATATATTCATCTGTATGCACATATCCCCTGGGGACTACCAAGGCTGTTTTTCTATCCTCATATTTTGGCATTCTCCTTTTAACTCTATTAAACATATTAGGAATCACTAACAGTCTGCTCCCGGCTTTTGTCATGTAACTTGTAGCGCTCACTTTAATCTTTTCTGTATAACTTATTTCATTTTTATCATCATTTAATTTTATGGATACTACATCCAGATTATTTACATAATCCCAATACTCTTTATAATATAGTTTTTGATCTTTTACAGGTTTTTGTTTGATAAAATATCTCTTATTATATTGTAACCCTTTTGATACGGACGTAACCTCGGCTTCTATGGACTTATCAGCTTTTAGAGTTATGGTTGCTGTAGTAGTCATTATATTTTCTTCTGGAGCATACTTTTTTGTTCTTTTGATTTCTCCTCCTTCTGGTTTGATCACCAAAACATTCCTGTCATCTGTAAAATTGCCAATAAAATTAAAAGGTGCGGTCTGACTTGTACACTCTAACCAGATATCTTCTTCTCCATTCGGAACGTTTAATATCGCGTGATTGCCTTGCATTGAAGCAAATTCTGAGTCTATATCTATTTTACCTTTACCAGCATAAACAACAGTATAATAAGATTCAATATCCTGACTATCTAGCAATGCTTTGGTATAATTAGTCAATGCTTTACAGTCTCCATATCCCAATCTATCTACATCCTGAGCCTGCATAGGCATCCATCCACCTATCCCTAATTGTACGCTTATATATCTTGTTTTATCCTGTACATACTCATAAATACGTTTTGCCTTTTCTTTATTCGAAGTAGCATCAGCCACTAGAGTTGTTATTTTTTGAACAGTTTCTGCAGATAATTGATCTCTACCAGAAACTAAATTATCATATTGCCACTTACCCATAGATTTCCAATCTACAGCAGAACCTTTTATATCTACCAGAGAGAAATCCTTTAATGCGACCCAGGCATTTGGTACTAGCTTTTTAAGCGCAGGGCTTTTTTGCTCAGGTTCCAGCGCCGGCACTTTAGAAATCACATATGAAACTTCTTGATCACCTCTATCTATTTGTACCGGGTATCCATCAAATTTCTTTTCATTATACCGTAACGGAATCTTATTGGGGTTCACTATTTTATATGAAGAATTTTCTACACTTATATGATAATCAACAACTGGGAACCAAGGTTTCATAAATGCAGAGCTCTTATGTTCAACTTCACTTTCATAAACCAACGTGTAGGGGTATCCAATAGGAGTATGTTCAAAATACAACATGCGATTATCACCAATAAGGGAATAGCCATCATATGTACTTCTATCCATAAAGTCCTTCTTTTTATATTTTTTTATTTCCTTACCAAAGGAATTATATACGATCGCTTCTAATTTTTTAATTTTAGTAGAAGGATCATAATACTCACGAGAATCGGCATATCCATTCCCATACTTATTCAAAACGGTAACGACCCTCTTGTTTTTTACGGTAACAGAATTTACTGAGTTGATCTGTATTTCTACAGCTTCAGATCTTACAATTGCATTTGCATTTTCAGTCAAAACCGAATCAAGTATTACGGCTTGCAGGCTCAAGTCATCTTGTGCAGAAATTCGTATGAACGTACATAGAAAAACTGCAACCAGGAGTAGTTGTATTTTTTTTTGCATATAAGTTTTATTCTGGGGTAGTTATTATTCTTTGTTTTTGGTATCTATAAGTATTGTTACAGGTCCGTCATTAAGCAGTGTTACTTTCATATCGGCTCCAAATACACCCGTTCCTACCTTTTTTCCTAAATCGATTTCTAATTGTTTTATAAAATCTTCATAAACAGGAATGGCTATATCAGGTTTTGCCGCCTTTATATAACTTGGCCTGTTTCCTTTTTTGGTACTCGCCTGTAGCGTGAATTGACTTACAACAATGACATCACCACCTATATCCACAACATTCTTATTCATAACATTGTTTTCATCTCCAAATATTCTAAGACGACTTATTTTGCCCGATAACCATAGGATATCCTCGTTAGAATCTTCATTTTCTATACCAATTAAAATTAATAATCCGTGATCAATTTCAGAAATTTTCTTTTCATTTACAGAAACTGATGCCTCAGAAACTCTTTGAATAACTGCTTTCATTATGTATGAGTGTCACCAAATATGCTTTTGTTACCCTATATTTCGCAAAAAATATAATTAATTTTCGTTTTCGTAGTTATTTTTACGATAATGTTCTTCTTCTCCTTCTAGAATTTGCAAATAACTTTTATATCGTGTCCAGGCAATTTCTTCAGCATCCAATGCGCTCTTAACGGCACATTTGGGTTCATTAATGTGCATGCAGTTATTAAATTTACATTGAGATTTTAACTGAAAAAACTCTGGAAAATAATCTCCGAGCTCTTCTTTATCCATATCTACAATACCAAAACCTTTTATTCCTGGGGTATCAATAATTTTGGCATCAAAACTTAGATCAAACATTTCTGCAAATGTTGTGGTATGTTGACCTTGCTGATGCTGGTCACTAATCTCTGCCGTTCTCAGAGATAATCCCGGTTCTATTGCATTAACCAATGTAGATTTACCAACACCACTATGACCAGAAAACATACTTACATTGCCTTCCATTAGTTCTTTTACTTTATCGATATTCTTACCGGTCTTGGCAGAAATGCCGATACATTCATATCCAATCTTTCGATAAAGTGCTGCCAAATACTTTATTTCTAGTAACTCATCTTCGTTATAAGCATCAATCTTATTAAAAAGAAGCACAGCTTTTATCTCATAAGCTTCTGCTGTTACTAAAAAACGATCAATAAATGCTGTAAAAGTAGTTGGATTATTAAGAGTGATCAATAAAAAACCCACATCAATGTTTGCTGCAATGATGTGAGTTTGTTTAGATAAATTTACGGATTTACGAATAATGTAATTACGCCGTTCCCTAATATTCTCGATGACGCCTGTCTCCTGATCATTCTTAGCTTCTAGTTTAAAATCAACCCTGTCTCCTACAGATACAGGATTGGTACTTTTTATACCTTTGATTCTAAACTTACCTTTAATACGACACTCGTATATCTTACCATTATCTGTTTTTACGGTATACCAACTTCCGGTAGATTTATATACAGTTCCTGTCATAAACACAAAGATGCAAATAAATCGCTTATCCCTAAATAAGTATTACTCATTTTTAAGCTTTGGCAACTTTTTCCTGATGGTTGATTGACTCTTGGTGGATTGCTTTATAGATTCTTAAAATAAATTCTTCACTCAACCCTTTCTCTTCTCCTTCCAGAATCATTTTTCCTAAAATTTCATTCCAGCGTTTAGATTGAAGTATTGCTACATTTTGTTTTGCTTTAGCTTTTCCTATTTCATCAGAAATTTTCATTCTTCTAGATAAAATATCAAGCAATTGATTATCTGCAACATCAATTTTTGCACGCAACTCATTTAGTGTTTTCTGATATGCCTCATCTACTCCTAATTCTTTACGAATTTTCAGATCATTCATAATCTGAATTAGTGTATCGGGTGTAATTTGTTGTTTCGCATCACTCCAGGCATTATCTGGATCATAATGGGTCTCTACAATAAGTCCATCAAAATTAAGATCCAATGCAGTCTGAGAAAGGTCAAAAATCAAATCTCTTCTACCTGCAATATGTGAAGGGTCTAAAATCAATGGTAGATCAGGAAAACGATTTTGTAGATCAATTGGGATCTGCCATTCTGGAATGTTACGGTATTTTGTTTTTTCATAGGTAGAAAATCCTCTATGGATAACTCCCAGATTTTTAACATCACAAGTATAGAAGCGTTCTACTGCTCCCAGCCAAAGGGATAAATCAGGATTGATCGGGTTTTTAATCAAAACAGGATTATCAATTCCTCTACAAGCCTCAGCAATATCCTGAACAATAAACGGTGATACTGTACTTCTTGCTCCGATCCATAATACATCTACGCCGTGTTCTAGTGCTAATTCTACGTGATGAGGGTTTGCCACTTCGGTAGCGATCTTCATTCCTGTCTCTTCTTTAGCACGCTGTAACCATTTTAGACCCAAGGCGCCCACACCTTCAAAATTACCAGGCCTGGTTCTGGGTTTCCAGATTCCGGCACGCATTACGGTGGCATCAGAGTCTTTCAGTTGATGAGCAATCTTTACTACTTGTTCTTCTGTTTCTGCACTGCAAGGACCTCCTATCACTAATGGATGATCCAGATTATATTCGTCTAACCAGTTTCTTAGTTCTTTTTTATTTTCCATTTCTACGTTTTATTTTTTATGGTTATTGGTTTCAATTATTAGTTTATGAAATTCCTTTTAAAATTGTTTTTATGTGATTTGTATCTTCCATTTCTTTATAAATTTTAGAAAAATCACCCTCTTCTATCAATTCCTTGAATTGTATTAAGTTGGCTATATATTCTTCTAAAGTTTCGATCACATTTTCTTTATTATGTTTAAAAATTGGTGTCCACATTGCCGGGGAGCTTTTTGCCAGCCGAACGGTTGAGGCAAATCCACTACCCGCCATATCAAAAATGTCTCGTTCATTTTTTTCTTTTTCTATCACTGTTTTCCCTAACATAAAAGAACTGATATGTGATAAATGAGATACATAAGCAATATGCTTATCATGAGAAGCAGGATCCATATATCGAATTCGCATTCCTAATCTGGTAAAGATTTCCATGGCTCTTTCTTGCAATTTAAAGGCTGTTTTCTCTACTTCACAAATAATATTTGTCTTTCCTCTATACAAATTAGCTATTGCTGCCTGAGGACCAGAAAACTCGGTTCCGGCAATTGGATGTGCAGCCAGATAATTTCTCCTGTTGGGATGATTACTCAAAGAACTACATAATTTTTCTTTGGTAGATCCCACATCAAATACCAGGCATTCATCGTTTATTTTTTCTAATATCTCCGGCAAAATCTTTACGGTAGCATCCACGGGTATTGCTGTGATGATAACATCTGCCTTGTCTACATCATCAATTGTTGATTTTTCATCAATTATTCCTAATGACAATGCCTTCTCCAGGTTATCTTCACTGTTATCGATCCCATAAATTTCTGCTTCATTAAATGCGGCTTTGATATCTATTGCAAATGATCCTCCTATCAACCCTACCCCAATTACAAATACTTTCATGCTATTTTGACCCGTTATGGTTTTTAATTTACTTTATTATTATTTGCGAATTGTACACCTCTATTTTTTAACCTTCTCAGTGCTTCTTTTATATTTTCTTGTGTAACACAAAGTGAAAAACGAATATACCCTTCTCCATTGCTACCGAATATATTCCCTGGAGTAATAAAAACACTATCTTGATAGAGAATATCATCAATAAATTCCATTGCATCTATTCCTTCAGGTAGTTTTGCCCAGACAAACATTCCTATTGCATTTTTATCAAAAGTACATCCTAAAAGAGAAGCTAATTCCCAAATTAATCCTCTTCTGCTCTTGTAAATAGCATTCATATCTGCATACCAATTATCAGCTATGGTAAGTGCTGCTATTGCTCCTTTTTGTATCCCCTGAAACATGCCGCTATCCATATTACTTTTTACCTTCAGAATAGCTTCTATCTTGTCCTTACTCCCACTCACCATTCCTACTCTCCATCCTGCCATATTAAACGTTTTACTTAGAGAATTCAACTCTAAAGCTACTTCTTTTGCACCCTCTACTGATAAAATACTTGTAGGTGTATCGTTTAGTATAAAACTATATGGGTTATCATTAATCAATATAATATCATGAGTCTTTGCAAAAGCGATCAATTTTTTAAAAAGATTGGTATCTCCTGGTGCGCCAGTAGGCATATGTGGATAATTTATCCACATGAGTTTCACCTTGCTCAAATCATTTTTAGATAAATTTTCTAAATCTGGTTCCCAATTACTATCACGAGTCAAATCATAGTATACAGGATTTGCACCTACCAATCTGCTCACGGAGGTATATGTGGGATATCCCGGATTAGGTATTAATACTTCATCACCTTCATTGAGATATGCTAATGAAATATGCATAATTCCTTCTTTAGAACCCATCAAAGGAAGGATTTCATTTTCAGGATTCAATGACACCTTATACTTAGAGGCATAAAAATCAACCATAGACTGTCTGAGTTCAGGAATCCCCTGATAACTCTGATATTTGTGAGCTCCAGTTACCATTACACCTTCCTGAATTGCCTTCACTACTTCTTTGGGCGGATCCAGATCAGGGCTTCCAATAGCCATATTTAGAATTGGTTTTCCAGAAGCTGCTAATGCCCTTACTTCTCGTAACTTCCTGGAAAAGTAATACTCTTCTACAGTTTCTAATCGTTTTGCGGTCTGAACACTCATCCGTTTTGATTTTTATATTCTCCTAAAACTTTAAGCTCAAGAGCCATTATTTTTAATATCGAAATTGCCTTTTGATAATCGTTATAGCTATTAAAAGTTACGTCTACAAAGAAAGAATATTTCCATGGCATTTCTATAATTGGCAGGGATTGAATCTTTGTTAAATTTAACCTGCAATCACTCATTACGTTTAATACTGTCGCCAGACTTCCTCGTTTATGATCTGTAAGAAATTTCAAGGATGCTTTATTTATATCTTTTTCGTCTACGCCAGAGTCTTCTCTTGTATTAAGAATAAAAAAACGGGTACTATTAGATTTAATAGTCTGAATTTCTTTTGCCAGTATATTCAAATTATAAATCTTTGCCGCTGTTTCCCCAGCTACGGCTGCTACTCCTTGTAGCCCTTGTTTTTCTATCCTCTTGGCTACATCTGCCGTATCAGCATCTTCTACCAATTTGATATGTGGCAATCCTCTAAAGAATTCTTTACACTGCAATAATGCCATAGGATGAGAATACACTTCTTTTATATCAGAAAGTTCTTGCCCATGCAATGCCATCAGACAATGATGGATCGGCAAGAAATATTCTCCGCTAATTGTTAAATTATGCTCATCTATATAAGCATAATTAGGAATGATTGATCCCGCAATAGAGTTTTCTATAGCCATTACAGCATCTGTACTTTTTGCTTTTTCTAAGCTATGTACCAAATCCTGAAAAGACATGCATTCATCTATATCAATCTCATCACCAAAGTATGCTTGCGCAACTCCATGGTGATATGATCCTTTTATTCCTTGTATGGCAACTTTCTTTCTCAAACGTTTTAAATTTTGATTTCAAAAAAAAAATCCCGATTTTTCATCGGGATTCAAGTTTTATAAATTTGTTAACTTATTTACATAACGATCCCATTCTTTCTTTTAAAATAAAAGAAGAAAAAATAAAATCGATTCCAAGTAAATAAATTGCTCATTATTGTTTCATTAATTACGGTGCTAAAGTAGCTAAAACTATTACTATTCAAAATAATTTTTATTTTTTTTCAACAATTCAGAAGCATTATCATCAAATATTAAAATTTTAATTCATATTACTGAAATATTTTAAACGAATATCCTTGTATAATATGAATCTTCTACTTTTAAAACCACTAACAAACGTTCGTGAATCCTACATTATCAGCTATTTACAGAAATAATTGATTTTTCTAAGGAAGTTTATCTTATTAAATAGCTTTTGAGATCTTGTATTCATAAAAAACAAAAATGATTTTTCGTTTTAAATCACCTTTAACTCCTTACCTACTTTAGTAAAAGCTTCCACTGCTTTTTTCAGGTGATCACGTGTATGTCCTGCAGAAAGCTGTACTCTTATCCTCGCTTTTCCCTGAGGTACTACAGGATAGAAAAAACCTATTACATAAATACCTTCGTCTAATAATTTTGAGGCAAACTCCTGTGCCAGAGTTGCTTCATACAACATAACCGGAACAATGGGATGATCCCCAGAAACAATATCAAATCCTGCAGCGGTCATTTCTTTTCTGAAATATCTGGTATTCTCCTCTAATGTATCTCTCAACACTGTAGATGAACTTAACAGATCCAACACCTTAATGGATGCTCCAACGATAGATGGTGCCACTGTATTAGAAAATAGATAAGGTCTGGAGCGTTGTCGTAACATCGCTACAATTTCTTTTCTTGCTGCAGTAAACCCTCCAGAAGCTCCGCCCAGGGCTTTACCATAGGTTCCGGTAATAATATCTATTCGCCCCATTACATCTCTATATTCGTGAGTGCCTCTACCTGTTTTACCCAGAAAACCAGTAGAATGACATTCATCTATCATAACCAATGCTTCATACTTATCTGCTAAATCACAAATTTTATCTAATTGTGCAATGGTACCATCCATAGAAAAAGAGCCATCTGTCACTATTAGTTTTCTTCGCGCATCTTTTGCCGATTCCAGTTGTTTTTCTAAATCGACCATATTATTATGCTCGTATCTAAAACGTTTTGCTTTGCACAAACGAATTCCATCAATAATAGAGGCATGATTTAAGGAATCCGAAATGATCGCATCCTCAGCAGTAAGAATCGGTTCAAACACACCACCATTGGCATCAAACGCTGCAGCATACAGAATACAATCTTCCATACCCAAAAAATCAGCTGTTTTTCTTTCTAATTCTTTATGAATATCTTGAGTCCCACAGATAAAACGTACAGATGACAATCCATATCCATGTGAATCAATAGCATCTTTACCTGCTTTTATTACCTCTGGGTGTGAAGAAAGTCCTAAATAGTTATTTGCACAAAAATTTAGTACTTGCTTTGTATTAGTCGTATCAATTTCTGCTCCCTGAGGTGTGGTTATGATCCTTTCGGACTTATACAATCCCGCAGATTTAATCTCATTAAGTTCTTTTTCTATATCTGCTTTTATATTTGAAAACATAGTATTTTTTTAATTAGTAGTTTTATTATTTGTCTTGTTAGCGATGCGATTTAGACTTTTTTTAATGAACTCATCTTAAGTACTGCTTTGGCCTACAAAATTTACATTTTGCACGCTAATTTCGTTGGTTTTTTTTAATCGTATGGCTATGCTAAAAAAAACTATTTCATTATAGTACAAAAGCCAAACTTTTCGGTTGAAAACCACTATGCAGGATGAGTTCAATTCCTATGCAATAAAGTCTCTAGATGTTTAGAATTTAATTCATATTGTTCCTTCAGCTTATGTATCATAATTATGGTGATATCTTCTAATGTATATTCTGATTTCCATCCCCAATCTTTTGCTGCTCTAGAATCGTCAATCGATTTTGGCCATCTGGCTGCTATATCCTGCCTAAAATCCGGCTTATAATTTACGCTAAAATCAGGATACAATTTACGAATTTCGGCAACTACTTCTGATGGAGAAAAGCTGATTCCTGACACATTATAAGATGTTCTTACAGTAATATTCTCTATGGGAGTATCCATTAATTCTATGGTAGCTCTGATAACATCCTCCATAAAAATCATGGGAAGCGTGGTATCTTCATTCAAGAAGCAACTAAATTCTTCTTCTAATACCGCTTTATGATAAATATCTACCGCATAATCCGTGGTTCCTCCTCCCGGAAGGGATTGATACCCTATAACTCCCGGATATCTTATGGATCTAACATCCAGTCCATATTTTATGAAATAATAATATGCCCAGTTTTCTCCAGCAGCCTTACTTATACCATAAACAGTCGCTGGATTAAGATATGCATCATTTGGGGTATTCTCTAAAGGCGCATCTTCTCCATAAACTGCTATAGAACTAGGAAAAAATACTTTATCTATACTATTTTTTCTAGACACTTCCAATACATTAAATAAAGTCTTCATATTTATCTCCCAGGTAGATAGTGGGTTTTCTTCTCCCTTAGCAGATAAAATTGCGGCTAAATGGTAAATTTGGGTAATGCTATACTGTACAACTACTTCTTGAATTCTACATATATCAGTAGCATCGATCTCCTCAAATATTCCTTCAGAATTTTCTTGCATTATAAGATCAGATGCAATTACATTTTTACCTCCAAATTTATTCCTTAAAGTTTTGGTGAGCACAGATCCTAATTGTCCGTTTGCACCAATTATTAAAACTTTTGTCTCCATAATTCAATCTTAAAATTTTAACACTTAAAAGCATTATTTACTTACTAATCTATAAATTGCCAATTTTAAATCCGAATTTTTACAATAATTAAGTAATAATCACTTTAATATATACTCATTTAAGATATATTTACTTTTTTTAATATAAAAATGTTTATTTTGAAGTAATTTTTTTGACACTTATTCATGGAACAATTAGATCAAACCGATATCACTATCCTCAGAATTCTACAAAAAGATTCTAAGAAAACTGCTAAAGAGATTGCACAGATTCTCAATATAACTCCTTCTCCTGTGTATGAACGAGTTAGAAGATTAGAGAAACAAGGTTTTATTAAAAAGTATGTAGCAATTTTAGACAAAAAACTAATCAACAGATCTATAACTACTATATGTCAGGTCTCTATGCGGTATCACAATGAAGCTTTTATTGAAAAATTTGAAAAACAAATTCAAAACCTGGAAGAAGTGCAGGAATGTTACCATATGGCAGGACAAGTAGATTTTATTTTAAAAATTCATACCAAAAGCTTAGAAGAGTATCACGATTTTATAAAAACCAAACTTTCTAAAATTGAAAACATAGGCATATTGAACAGTACTTTTGTACTAAAAGAAATCAAACATTCTTCAGAGTTTTATATTTAGCAAATACTCTTTTAACCATATTGCTGTTTTTTTCATTTTTCTGTTTAACGTATTCTCTTCCATTTTAATAATTCCAAATTTTGGAACATATCCTTCTGCCCACTCAAAATTATCAACCAATGTCCAAATAAGAATTCCTTTAAGATGGATTCCTTTATGCAATACTTTTTTAACTCCTTTGATAACGTCTTTGTAGTAAGCTATTCTTTCCTGATCATCCTCCTCCTGTGATAGTGCTATTCCGCACTCAGACAGCCACAAGGGCTTTTTGGGGTCATACCTGGCAAATCGTTCTACAAAATACTGAGTTCCGTGTGGGTAGGTTTCCCAACCCATAATCGAAACAGGAACCTCTCTTTTTTTTGGACTCACTAACATCGCTCCCAAATAAGGTATATACCAAGCTCCTTTTACCACCTCTCTGGCATATGTTTGTATCCCCCAAAAGTCAAAATCAGTTTTCAACGCTTCCATATCTCCTTCTTGTACAAACTTTTTGATTCTTTTTGATAAAGGCAGCTCTTTTTCAGGATATCCTAAACCCAGGTAGGGTTCTATACAAACTCTATTCATCAGCGCATCAATTCTATCCGCTGCTTTTTTATCAGAAAAATTGTTAGTAAAAGGTTCTATTTTAGTACAACTAACAGCTGTACCCACATTGAGGTTTTCTTTTTCTTTCAGAACCTTAAACCCCATGGCTTGTGCCAACAGCATATGATGAATACTAGCGCTAAAATTTCTAATTCCTCTTTTTCCAGGCGCATGAATTCCTAAAAAATAACCAGCTCCGATACAAACAATTGCTTCATTTATAAGTATCCAGTTTTTTACTTTATCAGCAAAATGATCTCGAAGAATCGCGACATAGTTTTCATAATCAAGAAGTATTTCTCGGTTTTTCCAACCTCCTTTGTCCTGTAATCGCTGAGGAAGATCCCAGTGATAGGTTGTTATCCATGGTTCAATCCCTGCTTTAAGGCAATAGTCAATCACATTATTATAAAATGCTATTCCTCTTTGATTTATCTTTCCTGAACCATCAGGGAGAATCCTAGACCAGGAAATGGAGAAACGAAAAATTTTTAATCCAATATCAACTGCCAAGTCAATATCTTCTTTATATCTATGATAAAAATCTGTAGCTATTTGATTATTAGATCGATCTTTGATCCTTCTGGATTTCTGTGTAAATGTATCCCAAATAGACATTCCTTTTCCATCTGCCAGATACGCTCCTTCAGTTTGAGCTGCTGCTATGGTAACACCCCAGGTAAAATTCTCAAAATCATCCATTACCACTCTTACACTCTAAAACAACAATAAATTCTAGTGTTTAAACATTCCTCTTTTCAAGAAAGGGAACAAAAGTAAAAAAACGACTCGCTGTAATAAGCAATGAATTTTGTACAGAAAAACAGCAATATTCTTTTTAAGATATTTATATAACATACTATAAATGTTTACTTTATAAATATACTGAATCAATAAACTATTGTCTTTAAGTTAATGTTACCATACTATTATGATTCTTTTTGCATTTTTTCCTCGTATCCGAGGCAATAATTATGGATTTATGTACTTTTGGATCTAAGTAGATTTATAATATTAGTATATGTCAATTTCAGTTTCAAATATTTCTAAGGTTTATCAGGATCAAAAAGCATTACATAATGTTTCTTTTGAAATAAAACAAGGAGAGATCGTTGGGTTTTTAGGACCTAATGGTGCTGGAAAATCTACCATGATGAAAATATTGACTACCTATTTAGAACCGACTGATGGGAGCGCTTCTGTTCATAATTCTGATATAAAAACTCAATCAACGGCTGTTCAAAAAAGTGTAGGCTATCTTCCTGAACATAATCCTCTTTATCTGGAAATGTATGTAAGAGAATATCTCTCATTCAATGCACAGATATACAAAATTTCAAAAAAAAGAATAGAAGATGTCATTGAATTAACGGGTATTAATTCTCACGCGAATAAAAAAATCAGTCAGTTATCAAAAGGATACCGACAACGAGTAGGTCTGGCTTGTGCTTTGCTACATGATCCTGCCGTATTAATTCTTGATGAGCCTACTACTGGATTAGATCCTAACCAATTGGTAGAAATACGAGAACTTATCAAATCTGTCGGCAAAGAAAAGACTGTTTTTCTCTCTACACATATTATGCAAGAAGTAGAAGCCATGTGCGATCGGGTTATCATTATTAATAAGGGCGAAATTGTAGCAGATAAAAATTTAAACGAAATAATCGATCAAACGGATCAGGTTATTGAAGTGGAGTTTGATTACCGGGTAGAAGAAGCTTTTTTACTAAAACTTCCTGATATAAAAGAGGTAAAAAACATTCATGGTTTCACGTACTTACTTACGTTTAAAACTCTTACAGATATGCGCCCCGCAGTTTTTGATTTTGCCCATGATAATGAGTTGAAAACATTACAACTTTCCAGAAAGAATAAAGATTTAGAAAGTTTATTTAGAGAATTGACTAACTAATTTAAAGCTAAAAAGCATTTTCAAAATCATTCAGAACTTCTTTTAATTTTTCAACTGATATCGGTTTAACAATATAATCACTAACTCCTTCGTACGACTTAGCTCTTAATACATCTTCTGGGTCAACAGATGAGGAAACAACATAAATAATTACGTTTCTATTGCAAGGAATGTTGATTTTAATAAATTCTTCCAGAAACTGCCACCCATCCAATACAGGCATATTTAGATCCAATAAAATTACATCTGGCAGCTCTTTTTCTTCTGAAATAATTGCTTTTAGATTATGAAGTGCTTCCTGTCCGTTTTTAAAAATCATGATTCTATCACAAAAATCGATCAATTTCATGACTTTTTTTATCCCAAAAACGAAAATAGGATCATCATCTATAACATAAGCGATATCAATTCTTTTCATACTTCATATGAATTTTAAACATTGTTCCTTGATTTACAACACTTTGAGTCTCTATCTTACCTCCTATGGCTTCTACCTGATTTTTAGTAATAAACAATCCAATGCCTCTGGAATTCTTAATATTAGGGTGAAACGTTTTATACATCCCAAACAATTTAGACTGATGTTTTACAAGGTCAATTCCTAAACCATTATCCTCTATACACAGTATAACATAATTACTATTCTTTGTTGCACTAAGAGTTATAAAGCTATTTCTTTCTTCTGATCTATATTTAATCCCGTTGGTAATAAAATTAAGTATGATACTATCTAAATAAGCAGGGATAGCTAAAACGTTAACCTCCTCATCTACTCTATTATTAATGATGACTTCTGATTCCAACGTAATTGCAGATACACTTCTTGTAACCTCATCAATAACTTGTCTTAAGTTCATTGAAACCAAATTTTTATCGAGCGAAGTATTAATTAATACAACTTCGTTTAGGTGTGAAATGGTATCTGAAAGGTTCTGGGATGCTGTTTTAAACAATTGTATCATTTCGTCATCTTCAATTTCTGGATTTTCCTGGATATATAAATCTAATAACATTTCGAAATTTCCAGAATGAGATTTCAGGTTATGCGAAACAATATGTGCAAAGTTTTTCAGTCTCTTATTTTGATCTTCAGTAACTTTTAATAAGGATTTCAGTTCTTTTTCTTTCTTAATGTTGGTTATATCAGAAACGTGAATTATCAGACCACCTATTTTATTTTCTTCATAAAACCAAGGCCGTAATTCCCAGGATAGCCATTGTACATTTCCATCTTTTCCTTTAATACGTTCTTCATAATTCTCAATATGTTCTCCTTTCAAACATTTTTGACAATTGGATCTCCATTTTTTACTTATTCCCGCAAGGATTTCATAGTGCGATTTCCCTACAACTTCTGTATCGTTAATACCGCAAACCTCAAACCATTTCTGCGATGCCGCTTCATATCTCATGTCATTATCAAACATTGCAATGGCACTAGGGGTTTGTTCTATAAAAAGTTTATTTCTTTCGAAATCTTTTTTATTCTTAGTTATTTCCTGATGTGATCCAACCATCCATAGTGGTTTTCCTTCGTGATCCCAACTTACTACTTTACCCTTATCTAATACCCAAACCCATTCTCCATTTTTATGTTTCATGCGCGCTTCACAATCATAGACAGCTATTTCTCCTGAAAAATGTTTTTGTAATAGCTTGTTAGATTTCTCAAGATCATCAGGGTGCGAATATTTCATCCAGGTTTCAATAGAAATTGGTTCTAGCTCTGAAAGCGAGTATCCAATAATCTCTGCCCATCGCTCATTAAAGATTGCTTCTCCAGTTTGTATATTCCACTGCCAGGTGCCTAAATCTGTGCCACTAATAATATGTTCAAAATAGTTGATCTGTTTGTGAAGCTCTTTTTCTGCGATCTTAATTTTTGTAATATCCATATGAGCTCCCAGCATTTTTCTTGGTGTACCCAGCTCATCACGCAATATAATTCCTCGACATCGAATCCAGACAGTATGACCTAACTTATGATGATACCTAACGATTTGATCATACGGATATGAAGGGTTTTCAGAATGTTTAGCAAAATTAGCATACACCTGTTTTAAATCTTCTTTAAATATAATATCCTGCCAAGCTGAAGCCTTATGTGGCATCTTATCCGGATCATAACCTAGTGTAGTCCAAAACTTAGGATTCATCCATTCATTCTCCGGGTTATCCAAATCCCAAAACCAAAGACCATCAAAAGATGCTTCTTGCAAGAATTCAAAAATTGAGCTATCTTGTTTGATAAGGTCATATAATTCTTCCTTCAAATAGTGATCACTATCATCCAAAATCAGATTAACATCTACATTTTTTTTAAGCTTCATTACTTCAACCGTTAATTTATACAAAGAGAGAATAGCACAAGTAGGAATTTACTTCAATGTAAGGATAATCCGCCAAACAGCAATACTAAAAAACCTCAATAATCCTATGGCATTAATACGATTTATAACTAAAAATTTCGCATATTCATCGTTTCTTTTTCCTTTCTACTTCGTTTAAAAAATAAACCGTAGCTATAGCTATGCTTGATTTTTTTGCCTTGCATTAAGAAAAAATAATTCAATGAATTTATACGAATTTTTTAATCACAAATCGTATAATTCGAAGTATATTTTTAAAGACATTCTATTATTGAAATATTAATCTCCCAATAAAGAATTCCTCGACTTCGACAATAGGTGGTCTATTTACAGCAATTATATCTCCGGTACTTCGTATAGATCCTTTTATTGATTCTTGCGGATTGACAATAATTTTATTGGTTCCCCTGTGAAATATAGTAACATTCTGCACTTCTAATTCTGCTCCTTCGAATCTTCCTATCCCAGAAGCAAAAGTAACATTTAATGAGGCTGTACTTCCTCTTATAAAAAACGAAGCGATATTATTTGAAACTACTGAAATATGCTCATTGCGTATTTCTAAATTAAAAGTACCTGTTGTTGTGCCCGTATTTTCATTAAAATCTTCTGACAACAATTTTAATGAAGGATATGTCAATATTCCATCAGAAGAAATATCAAATTGACTGGCACTTCGTATTTCTGTAATATCAGGAGCAGTGATAAAAATCTTTGTTTGATTAAAACTCCTAACAAAATTACAATCATTGGTATTATTCAATATCAATTGATCTCCTTCTACAGTGGCTGATATTTCTTCTAACAAATTATCGCCGGTTTCTAATAAAACTGTAGTATTATCACCTTCCTTGATAATTAATTCTATATTAGGGTTGACCAAAATTCTTTTAAAATCAGTAACCTGAAGAGGGACTCTTATAATAGTACCGGTTCTCTGAAAACAATCTGGTGCATTCTCTGCATCACAACCAAAGATCAAAAACAAACTTACGATATACACAAACCTTTTCATCATAATCTATATCCAATTGAAAACTCTACGGCTTCAGCTTTTGCTGCATGTGATCTTACTGTAATAGAGCCAAAAATATTTTTACTAAAGTAATATTGCGTACCCATACGATTATACATCTGTCCTTCAAAATCAAAAGGGTAATAAACGTAATACCCCAATTGTGTTAGTATGGATATTTTATTGATTCTTAATTCATGCCCTAAAAATATCCCTGCTCGTTTTGAATCTTCATCCCCGGTTATACCATCATCAAACCTTCCCGTAGCTCTGAAATCTATAAATCTTTTGAGGGCCTCAGAAAAGAACAACTCTGTACCTAATTGCACTGAACTTTTTTTGTTAATGCGTTTATCTGCAAATGCAGCTATAGTATAAAAGGGTAATTGTCCAGAGCCTACCACATCACTTTCATTAATTCCTCCTCTAACAGCAAATCCAAAACCAATTGGTTCTCCACCGCTAACTTCTCCTTTTTCTTTTCTCACATATTCAGGCAATTCTGTCTCTAAACGATAATTAACACCTATATTAAAAACAAAAGTATTCGTACTCTTATTGGGTGCTTTAAAATTAGCATTAGAATAATGAATAATCCCTAATCCGGTTTGAAGACCTAATCCACCAATTAAGTTCTCTTTTTTATAATTCAGATATACCATAGTAGCGCTCAATAAATGAGAGCCATATGCTATATTCCTAAAATTATCATCTTCATCATAAGGATTAGTAGCATACGAAATCCCTTGCCCTAATCTTAGCATTAAGGAACGTTTTAAGAAATAGAAGTTATAGTGAGCAAATATCCCTAGATTTTCCCCTAAAAATTCGTTATCCAAATCTTGATATATAAAAGACACTCCATAATCAGGGGAATTATATAACCGCTGCCATTCTTTGTCTCCAAAAGTTTTTCGGTTTATGGATAGAAGTACTCCAGACGGATGCCCTGTAATTAAATGTGATATATCAGGATTGTGTTTTAAAACAGTTCCATAAAAATTATTAACATCAAAACTATAATACTTTTTATGTTCCTGAGCATATAAAATAGAACCAAAAAGTATGAGTACGAAACATATTCGTTTTATCATTCGGCAAATTTAGCAAATTGGATTAAATAACAAATTTGATCTAAATAAAACTAGAATAAATTCGAAAAAAGCTTTTTTCAGAATGAACTCATCTTGAGTAGTGGTTTTCAGCCGAAAAGTTTGGCTTTTATACCTATTTAGTTTTTTTTAGCATAATCATAACTACGGTTAAAAAAAAACAACAAAATCAGCGTGCAAAATGTAAATTTTGCAGGTCAAAGCAATACTCAAGATGAGTTCAATATAAAAAAGCTAGAAAATTGCTGAGGCAATTTTTTTAATATTATCTGATTTCCCCATAGAATAATAGTGTAATACAGGAACTCCGTAATCCATTAATTCCTTGGATTGCTGAATTGAAAATTCAATTCCAACTTGTCGCACCTCTTTATTATTTTTACAGTTTTCTACTGCTTGCACCAAGTCATCAGGCATATCTAATTTAAATACCTGAGGCAATAATTGCAGGTGTCTTTTTACGGCAACAGGTTTGATCCCCGGTATAATCGGAACTTCAATTCCTGCGGCTCTTGCTTTCTCCACAAAAGCAAAATACCTTTTATTATCAAAAAACATCTGAGTTACTACGTAATCAGCTCCGGAGTCTACTTTAGCTTTTAATCTTCTGATATCAGAATCCATAGAAGGAGCTTCCATATGTTTTTCTGGATATGCTGCTACTCCCACACAGAAATTAGATTTATTATCGGTTTCAATCACTTCATGAAGAAACTGACCTTTATTCATATTGGATATTTGCTTTACTAATTCACTGGCATAACAATGCCCTCCTTGTGTAGGAATGAAATATTTTTCTTCTTTCATCGCATCTCCTCGTAATGCCATGACATTATCAATTCCTAAATAGTGACAATCCACCAATAAATACTCTGTTTCTTCTTTGGTAAAACCACCGCATAACACGTGAGGGATTGTATCTACACTATACTTATGCGTGATCGATGCACAAATACCCAAAGTACCTGGGCGCATGCGCGTTAGTTTTTTATCCAGTAATCCGTCCCGATCAATATAGATAAATTCTTCCCGAGATGTAGTTACATCAATAAAAGGAGGCTTAAACTCCATCAACGGGTCTATATTATCATATAATTCTTGTATACTTCTTCCTTTTTGTGGTGGTATCAATTCAAATGAAAATAATGTTTTACCCTTAGCATTTTTTATGTGATCTGTAACTTTCATCTACTCTCTATTTGTTATATTTTTGTTGATTTTCGTTATTTAGTTTTTCAGTAATTTATCAATTCAATCTTATACAATAAGTTATCAATATTTTGCATAAAAAAATTTAGAATAGAATCACCATTTCGCTTTATACTCTTTTATTTGGATAGATTTGCCTGCTAGCACACATATTTATCTTTTCATAAAGAATATACCCTTTATTACATTATTGCAATCGACTATATATTAAATTGATCTGACCTGTATGATAAATATCATGCTGAATAGATCCCAATACCATATAACTATTTTTATAATCTTTACCATCTACCAATTCATTCATCCAGGAATCAGGCTTTGTCATTAACAATTCTATTAACAAATTTTGTGTTCTGGTCAATTCCTTAAGAATTTCTTCTTTATCAACCTCGGTAGCAATAAAAACCTTTTTTCTCCAATCGTTTTCTGAATTCATTTCTATACTAAACAATTCGTTCCCTTTGATTTTTTCAATTACAAATATTCTCCAATCGATCATATGATATACTAATTCTGTAATAGAATGAGAATCATCATCCATTTTTTGATCCCAAAATAAAACAGGAATTGTTTTTAAAGATTTTAAGATAGGTGGTCCATACCAAGGGAACCCTTCAAAAACTTCTTCTAATTGCGTTATGCTATCCTCGATATCCATATTATAAGTCTATTGATCAAGTATGTTAGGGTTCAGCCATTTTTTAGCATACTCAAAACCTACATTCTTTCTGTTTGCAAAATCTTTTACCTGATCTTCTTTTATTTTTCCCAATCCAAAATACCGCGCCTCAGAGTTTCCAAAATAATAACCAGAAACAGATGCTGCCGGCCACATAGCAAGACTTTCTGTAAGCTCTACTCCTATCTTTTCTTTTACTCGAAGTAATTCCCATATCGCTATTTTTTCCAGATGATCCGGACACGCTGGATATCCTGGAGCTGGACGAATTCCCTTATACGACTCTTTGATTAATTCTTGATTCGTCAATTCTTCTCCAGCTGCATATCCCCAATCATCCATCCGTACTTTTTTATGCAAATACTCTGCAAAAGCCTCTGCCAAACGATCCGCCAGCGCTTTGATCATAATTGAATTATAATCATCCAAATCTTTTTCAAATGCTTCAGCCAGTTCTTTGGTTCCGAATCCTGTAGTTACACAAAAACACCCTATATAATCTTGTATACCTGATTCTTTTGGCGCTATAAAATCCGATAATGCAAAATTAGGTTTACCTGCATGTTTTTTAAGCTGCTGGCGTAGTGTCCTAAAGGTAATTATAGTGTCCTCTGAAGTAACTTCAATATCGTCATCACTAATAGTATTAGCCTCAAACAATCCATAAATTGCCTTAGCTCCTAATAATTTTTCATCTAATACTTTCTGCAACAATTTCTGAGCGTCATTAAATAAAGAGGTAGCTTGCTCTCCTACAATATCATCGGTTAAAATAGCTGGATATTTACCGTGTAAATCCCAGGATCTAAAAAATGGAGTCCAATCGATAAATGACTCAAGTTTTCTTAGCTCCTGATCTTCAATAACCTCAATCCCTAATCTATTAGGTTTTGTTACCTGGGAAGAAGTCCAATCAATCGTATATTTATTCTTGCGGGCTTCTTTAATACTCAAGTATTCTTTCTTTTTTGTTCTTTTAAGAAAACCTACCCTGAATTTTTCATAATCTTCTTTAAGATCGCCCACATATTTTTGATTACTTCTTTTATTTAATAAGTCTCCAACAACTGTAACGGCTCTTGATGCATCATTAACATGCACCACTGCATTCTGATATTGCGGATCGATCTTTACGGCTGTATGTGCTTTGGATGTGGTGGCGCCTCCAATTAACAATGGAACTTTAAAATTTCTACGTTCCATTTCCTTTGCCAAAAACACCATTTCGTCCAATGAAGGTGTGATCAAACCACTCAATCCAATAATATCTACTTGTTCATCGATGGCGGTCTGAATAATTTTTTCTGGAGGTACCATTACGCCCATATCAACAATCTCATAGTTATTACATCCCAGCACCACAGAAACAATATTTTTTCCAATATCATGTACATCTCCCTTTACTGTAGCCATGAGTACTTTTCCTGCCCCCTTCATCCCCAAAGGGGGAGTTTTTTTTAATTCTTCTAAAATTTTATCTAAAACAACATCTAATTCATGTATTACTTCCTCATTAGTAAAGCGTATCACCTTATATCCTTCACTTTCTAACCATTGAGTTCGTTCTTTATCACTTGACTTGTTCTCTGGCAATTGATGAATAGCCCCATCAACTTCTACAATCAAGTTTTCTTTTAAACAAATAAAATCAGCAATATAAGTGCCAATGATATGTTGTCTTTCAAATTCATATCCATTTAATTTTTTTCCACTTAACGCCTTCCATAGGTAAGATTCTGCATCAGTAGGTTGGTTGCGCATTTTTTTTGCATACTCTTTCAGTAATCCATACAATGTCGGATCAGCAGTTTTCCAGTATTGCTCTCCCTTTGGGGGTTGGGGGGCATTCTTTTTCTTCTCTTCTTCGATATAAGGAAGTAAATGTGCAACTGCTTTTTTCATGACTCTTGCAGATTTTACTACTTGAGGTAAAAACATTTTGCCGGATCCGAATAAATCCCCAACTACATTCATCCCCGTCATTAGGTTTCCTTCTATGACTTCAATGGGTTTTTCTGCCTGCTGTCGAGCTTCTTCTACATCTTCTACAATATATTGATCAATACCTTTAACCAAAGCCCTGGTGATTCTATCTTGTAAAGATTCTTCTCTCCAGGAAAGATCAGCAGTTTTCTCTTTACTAGTTCCCACAACCGTTTCTGCAAAATCTAATAAGCGCTCTGTAGCATCATCTCTGCGATCCAAAATCACATCTTCAACATGTACTAGCAAATCTTTGGGAATATCATCATAAATCTCTAACATCGCCGGGTTTACAATTCCCATATTCATTCCTGCTTTTATAGCGTGATATAAAAATACCGAATGCATTGCCTCCCTAACCGGGTTATTCCCTCTGAACGAAAAAGAAACATTACTCACGCCTCCACTTACACTGCAATGTGGGAGATTTTCTCTTACCCAACGGGTTGCTTCTATAAAATCAATTGCATTTTTTCGATGTTCTTCCATCCCGGTAGCAACCGGAAATATATTGAGGTCAAAGATGATATCTTCTGGAGGAAAATTAATTTGGTCTACCAGAATATCATAGGATCTTTTTGAAATCTCTATACGGCGTTCATAATTATCTGCTTGACCGACTTCATCAAAAGCCATGATAATAACTGCCGCTCCATATTTCTTTATCTTTTTTGCATGTGCAATAAATTCTTCTTCACCTTCTTTAAGACTAATGGAGTTCACAACACATTTTCCCTGAACCACCTGCAAACCTGCTTCGATAATATCCCACTTGGAGCTATCTATCATAATAGGCACTCTGGCAATATCAGGTTCTGCCATAATAAGATTAAGAAATCTCACCATCGCTTCTTTACCATCAATCAGACCATCATCCATATTAATATCGATAACCTGTGCTCCTCCTTCTACCTGATGCCTGGCAACATCCAGTGCTTCGTCAAACCTTTCTTCTTTAACTAAACGTAAAAACTTACGTGATCCTGCTACATTGGTTCGTTCTCCAACATTAATAAAGTTGGTTTCGGCAGAAACAATCATAGGTTCCAGACCCGAAAGTTTTAGGTATTTCCTGGTTGATTGCTGAGCGCTTTCTATTGATAGATTGCTTGAACTATTCTCCATCATATTTTATAAATTCTTATAATCATTAACAGACCCATTTAATCTTTTTTTACATTTTAAAATTTGGTCTAAAAGATTCTGACGTACTTTTAAATTAAAATAATCCTGATCTAAAACCAGATATAACTGAATTTTTAATTTGTAAAAAGAATCTTGTGAAACGGGCAAAAACATAATCATATCCTCAGAAGTTCTTCTTCCACATCTTTCTACAATGTCTAATGGAATTGAAACCGCACTTCTTCTTATCTGACTTATTAATCCGTGCAATTTATCCTTATGAAATTCTTTAGCTATTTCATAAAAATTATTGACCAATATTCCAGATTCTTTCCAAACCTCTAATGCTACATATTCCATAACCTTTACCTAAAAACTTTCAACTGCTAACGTACGAGGTTTATAATCCGCCGCTAGCTCAGCAATAGCTTTTATATGTTCTGGTGTGGTTCCACAACATCCTCCTATAATATTTACCAGACTTTTATCCATATATTCTTTAATCTGGGTTGCCATTTGTTCGGGAGACTCATCATACTCACCAAATGCATTAGGTAATCCTGCATTAGGATGTGCCGAAACACAAAAATTTGCTTTCTGAGCCAAAACTTCTAAATGTGGAGTTAATTGATTTGCTCCCAATGCACAATTAAACCCAATAGAAAGCATAGGAATATGTGAAACCGATATTAAAAATGCTTCTGCAGTCTGACCAGATAATGTACGACCGCTGGCATCTGTAATTGTTCCGCTAACCATGACAGGAATTTCAATACTTCTTTCATCCTTAACCTCTTCTATGGCAAAGAGTGCTGCTTTAGCATTTAAAGTATCAAAAATAGTTTCTACCAATAATATATCAGAACCTCCATCAATCAATGCTTCAACCTGTTGTTTATATGCAATTCTTAATTCATCAAAAGTTACTGCTCTAAATCCTGGATCGTTTACATCTGGAGACATGCTCGCAGTTCTATTAGTGGGACCTATTGATCCTGCAACAAAACGAGGTTTATTTGGTTCTTTTGCAGTAAATTCATCAGCAACTTCTTTTGCAATCTTAGCCGACTGAAAATTCAATTCATATACCAGCTCTTCCATTTCATAATCTGCCATAGCAATCGTCGTCCCTGAAAACGTATTGGTTTCTACAATATCCGCTCCAGCCTCAAAATACAATCGATGCACTTCTTTAATAGCTTCGGGTTGAGTAATACTTAGAAGATCATTATTCCCCTGAACAGAAACTGACCAATCCTTAAAACGCTCTCCTCTAAAATCTTCTTCTGTAAATTTATGACGTTGTAGCATGGTACCCATGGCTCCATCTAGTACAAGAATCCTTTCTTCTAATATTTTTCTTATGTCTTTCATATAAAGATCAATTATGGACATAGATCCAATCAATACTGGACGTTACATCTATTTTGGTTTCTTATTAGTAATAAAACACTTCAATAAACTGAGTGTCATAGTTAATTCTGAAACAATACTTTTTTTTCCTTCTAAACAAGGAACAATATCAAGAAAAGTAAATGGAGATATAGCAAAAGCTATGAATCATTGTTATCTATTCCGCACAATACGAATAGAATGTAGCACCTTCTTTAACAGATAAAGGGTTGCTAAGGTATCATAGGGTCTATTCCCTCCTCCTTTCTTGATAACATTTTAATAAATATAGGAACTAAACGGTATTATCCGTTTTTCTAGGTACAAATTAAAGACATCCTCTTTTGTTTTGCAAGAAAAACTAAAAAAACCTTCAGAGATTTAAAAATCCCTGAAGGTTATCAATATTTATATTAGTAGCAGACCAGCTATCTCGTCCAGCTTGATCCTCCAAAACTTCCGGAAGAATACGTTCTGGTTATTTTATTTGAGCTACTTACTTTTAAGCCTAACACTCCAGAATTACCGGCATAACCCTTAGGCACATCTGCCCAACTAAGCCAAATTGCATTCCCTGTACGTGTTCCTACTGCTACATTAGACCAGGAAGGACGACCAGAGGTAAAATGCCGCTCTCCAAACCAAACTACGGTATTCCCTAATTGTCTCATATAATAGTAGCCTCCATCATTACCATACCACCTGGCAGTAAGATCATTTATATTATTTCTGGTTCCAAACCCTGCTGGTCTCGTTGGAGGTAAACTTGACGGTTTTGTCATTTTTGTCCAAACAGATCCTCCAAAATTACTTCCTGTAATTTTCGTAATTTTTGTACCCGTAGAATTCACAGATAATTTTAATGATCCGTATCCTTTTATCTTTCCTTTTGGCACATCATAGAATTGTCCGTTTATGATATTGCCATCAAGCTTTCCTTTGAATACATTCGCCCAGGTACCAGAAGGGTGTTCTCCAAACCAATATATATTAGTACCTATATGTCTGACATAATAGTGACCTCCATCATTTGCTTTATAATATCCGGACATATTCTCGATAGTTCCGCATATTTTTTTATACATTTTTTTAATACCCTGTTTGTCCCAATATGAAAGCCCATTTCTTTGCACAGAATAACTACTCCCATCTTTTTTTGTAATTGTCGGAAGACCATTCTTAGAAAATGCTGTAGGTCCATACATCATAATACTCCCGAAATCCAAATAAGGAGAGTACTCATCCCCATCTTCTCCACGCTGTACATATGTCTGAAAATTATGCGACTTTCCAGACTGAATATTTCCCCATTTAATAGTGACATAATCGTCCCGATCTTTTCTACTTTGTTCGTGCCATAGCCCTATTGCGTGCCCTATTTCATGAATAGTATTACCTGTAGAACAGCCTCCTGCCAAATTAATATTTTGTTTTCCTCCTGTTCTTCCAACCTGAGAAGAACAGCCAGTGCCTACTTTAAAATTTATATAAGCCACTTGATTTGTTCTCTTTATAAATTTGAAATTGCTATATTTTTCCCAATGTGCAATAGCATCGTATACACGCTGCTTATTAGGCAAACTACTCTCTATTGAATAATAAACAGTACAATTAGGCCAATATCTGCTTGTTCTCCCGGTGCTTTTCTCAAAGCTTTTCAGATCTTCCTCTGTAATAATAATATCTCCTTCATATACATAGAGGTTATTTACTTTTTCTGCTTTCAAATTTTGATTATCGTAAGTAATATCAACAATTTCTCCTGTTTTATCAGGAAAGGCAATTTCTTGTATATGTTTTTCCTGAGACAGCGTTTCGAGTATTTCACTTTCTTCCTGAATAGTCTCAAAATCTTGCTCGCAACTTGTAAATAATACAATATTGCATATAAAGTAAAGCGGAATCCAAAATTTAAATCTAAATATGTTATTTTTCATTTTTTTAAGTTTTAAGTTTTTCTATCAATTAGCTATTAATAAGAATTTATGACGAGCTCATAAAAATTCTTATTCTCTTTGATCCTCCGGAAATCAAAACTTTTCAAAAGTACATGGATCGCACAACATCTTAGCCAAGCATACAACCCATAATTCAAGGGTTGAACCAACCTTAATAAAAGAGTGAAATCCCCTAAAAAAAATGTTTACCTTTAGTATAAAATAGACACTGAAACTATTTTCAGGTCATTTACATTTGATAATAGTTAGGTATGTTCTATATTTTTAGAACCAGAAGCAATAGAAAATATACTGTAAATCACAAAACAGAATAGAACAGTTCAACAGAGTTTAGGAGAAATACTGCCATATAATTTTCGCAGATTACAGAAAGCGGTGTACCACACATAAGCAATTCTGTACTGCTTACAATAGGTCTAGTTGATATTAACACAATTCAATTCCCAAATGAAATTACATACTAAAATCATTTCTTTTTAATTCAGCTTACGGTGATTTAATACTAGACATTGAGGCTATCAAAAACAATTCTAATTGGGAATATCAAAATATAGAGATTCGAAGAAACTAGCTCAAAGCAATTCTAAGAAGCATTTGCTAGAAAAAAATATTTTGATTTTGAGGTGAGCCTCAGAGCATTTAAATCTCGAGTATCGACTAAAAAAAGAAGAGTATACTTACATAGCTAGAATGTATTAGAATTCTACCTTATGAAGGTCCATCATAATTCTCAAACTTTTTGATAAGCAACAGGAAAAGAATTTGACCAATAAGTAATCTTAAAATAATAATTGATATTATGATTCTGGCGCTAACTCAATCTCCAGACCATCCAACTCGGGAGTTATCGGTATCTGACATCCTAATCTACTATTGTCTTCTACATAAAAAGCTTCGGCAAGCATTAAATCTTCATCCTGACTCATTTCTACCAACTGATGATCTGATAATATATAACACTGACAAGAAGCACACATTGCCATACCACCACAGGTACCTTCTACAGGTAATTCGTATGCTTTACAAACTTCCATTAAATTCATAGCCATGTCAGTTGGCGCCTGTATTTCGTGAACAACACCTTCTCTATCTTTTATTTTTATAGTAATATCAGACATAATATGTTTACTTTTTTGTGTGCAAATATAGTCAAAGACAGAGGTAATTCTATTATTTTTTATTCATATTTAATGACTTAAAAACGGTAAACTGTTCCAATTCATTTCCATACTATAATATACATTTACTTTCGCATCCATTCGTGAAAGAAATAAGTTTTTTTACTTTTTTTATCATTGAAATGGTTTAACCTTTTTTTCAATTCGTTATAAAAATGTTCTTTTTGACTCAATTCACAGTCAAGATGAGTTCATTTACATTTTACCCTGACCCTACATTGATTTGTCATTTTTTTTAGAAAACATAGACAATCAAAATTTCATTATCTCTAAAATTTTACTATTAATTAACATATTTTATTAAATAATTAACCTTTTTATTAGTAATTACACTAAAATCACATCGACTAATTATATTATTAATATTGACTAACTAAACTTAATTGACAATGAAAAAATGTATTTTTCAAATTTTCTTGTTCATTGCTGGAGTCTCAGTCTATGGACAGTCCACAGCGACTTATGATATTGTTTTTACCAGTAATTGGGAGGCCCATGGCCCACTACCGGGTTCCAGTGCTCATTTTACTGAATTAGTGGGTGCTACACACAACAGTAATATTACCTTTTTTGAACTTGGTGGGATTGCAACGCCTGGAGTCGAAGAGGTAGCAGAAACGGGGGCTGACAGAACTTTTTCTAATGAAGTAAACAGAGCAATAAGCGCTGGAAATGCAAGCCAATACATCAAAGGCCCCAACCTTTTTTTTAATGGCTCACTTAGAACAATAACGATTAAGGATGTATCTGTAGATACAAACCATCCACTCATTTCCTTAATATCGATGATTGCCCCTAGTCCAGATTGGATAGCGGCTGTAAACAGTATATCATTATTAGGTACTAATAATGAGTGGATTCAGAACCTTACTATGGATATTTTTCCATATGATGCTGGAACAGAAGAAGGAACAGGCTATTCTTTAAATAACCCTCCTACGAATCCCAAAGAACCTATATCCAGTATACGAGGAATGTATACTTTTAATAATCAGAAAATAGGCACTATAGTTTTTACACGTACTGATACTCCCGAACCAGTAGATGGAGGAACTATTACAGGTGGACCTTTTACCTTCACAGTAGGCGACGGAATTGCTGATAATGTATCTGGTGTTACACTGGATGGAAATATCGGTGAAAACTCACAATGGGTGGTTACAGATGATCAGGGAAATATACTAG
>NZ_VTZU01000035.1 GCF_008370685.1 Aquimarina sp. RZ0 | reverse complement strand
AACGCAATCAAATTATATAACAATAAAAGATTACATTTATCTTTAGACTATAAAACACCTAATTACGTGCACCAAAGTGCCGCTTAAATTTTAATATTAATCTGTAGCCGTATTTTAGGACGTGACATTAAAACAAATAGTATACATAACGAGCCGAAATCCCTGATAATTCAGTGCGGATTTAGAGCGAATTATAAAGTAGTTCTTTCAATTTGAGTGTTATGTTACTGTTGATGATATATTTGAGATAATACATACTATATTATGAGTACAAGCGGCCAAAAAACTGGGTGCTTTTTTTACAGAAGCTTTTTGAAAAACCCCAAATTCAAAACTAGTCAAGATACGTTCTGATATAGATCGAAACCCATTTATAAGTAACAAATCCTATTGATAAATAAATTAAAATTTAATTTACTGATTACTAGTAAAATAAACACTTTTTTTTTATTTGTGATTTCATTTTTGGATGTAATAAAAAAGTGTCAATTCTTTTATTTATCCCTTAAATTCAAAACTTTACACACTTAATCAAACTCATTCAATGAATTTTTCGGGTTAGGTCGGATGTACGACAAATTTCCTTTTTTTTAATAATTTTGTAATTTATTGAGAAACAAAACAATGGACTTTAAAGAACAAGCGACCGCAATACTTGCCAAACATATAGAAGCATGAGAATCTAACCCAAATCGTATGGAAAATGGTTATCAATATGAACCTACCTATGCAGCTATGATGAAGAAGATTGAGCAAGACATGTTACAGCTATCTGCAGGAAAAGTTCCTAAAGGTAAGAACTCAAAAAAACTCTACCCCCAATTCAGACAAATAGAAATCAGTAAGTCCTAGGTGTTATCCATAAGCTCGAGTTCAATGAATATCTGTAGTCTGGCACAAGAATCATGTGTTATATGGAGCTATATTTGGTGTTTTCTAAAGCCTCTCAAGTACTTCATACTTTAACAGCTTGTCAAGTTAATACTAAACAGATAGAACGGATTTGTCGTCAGTATGGTCTATTAATCAGATGATCGAAGACCACCTCTACAAAGAATACGAAGCAAAAAAACGAATGTTCTTCATTATGTTAGTGTAGATGGAGCGATGTATCTAACAAGGGGAGAGAGTTGGAAAGAAAATAAATTAAGCAGAATATATCAAGCTGAAAATCTTATACAGACTTGTGAAAATTGCAGCTTATTGACATTCTGATTACATTATCCATCTTGGTGATCATAAAAGTTTTCTTAAAAAGGTGGACTATCATTTAGAAAAACTAAACTCTCTAGTCTTTATAACCGATGGGGCTAAATGGATATGGAAAACTATCCAGAGAGCATACAGATTGTAGATTTTTACCATCCTATAGAACATTTATGTGATTTTGCCAAACTATATTTAAAACTGATCAAAAAAGATATAGGTGGGTTGATACAGTATCAGAAATGATGCTTACCAAAGGAATAGCCTATATTATTAAACATTAGGGGTAACATCTCTTTTTATTACACCAAACTAATAGAAACTACAACCAATGAAACAAGAACAACAGCTATTATATAAAATCATGCGTAATTTTGAAGGCGTGCAAAAGATAGAAATTTTTGATCTTTTGCATAGAATGGAGGTATTGTTATTTTATGCCAAAAGTCTTTTAAAAGTGGATCATCTTAAAAGAATTATTACATCCGATATGGATCAGGAAAGCGAAGTAGATCTCTTGGGATTTACCATCTTACCGAATGGGAATTTTTGCGATTTGAAGGAGGTAATAATTGGATTCATATTTATAAAGAGGTAAAACGAGGTTTTAGCAGATGAAACCCTATCACTAAATAGTCGATCCTTAAAAAAGATTTTTTAAGGATCGACTATTTTAGGATATATTTTGACTAGTTTATTCAATAGTAAGATAGACTACCTAACATTTATAAATCAACGTCAGAATTTTCTAACAACTTATGAAAAGACTTGATTTTTTCATCCTCATTAATTAGTTTATCCATGCATTGCTCAAGGAAACAAAGAAAAGTTTGTTTTTCTTCTTTAGAAAAACCTTCTGTAAGGTAGTTAATTACACCAAGTCTTGATGGTTGTGTTTTATTTACTAAAGTAATTCCTTTTTTAGTAAGTTTCAATCGTTTTTTCCTTCTATCCTTGTTGTCTTCGTATTGTCTAATGAGACCCTTATCTAGAAGTATATTAATTAGGTTAGTTATATTTGCTCTTGTAACGTTTAAAGAATCTGCTAATTCACTAGCCATAAGATCTTTTTCGTGCTTTTCTCTTTTAAAAAAAGGTAAATTAGGGTTGTCTGCAAGGTGTAATAAAATAAGCCATTGTTGCGTTGTTAACCCTACTTTTTGATATACTTCATCCCCTATTTTCTTTAACTGGCTAGAAAGGTCTAAAATGCTTAATACTATTGATTCTTCAATACTTTTTTTTATCATATTTTTATTTATTTCGTTCATAATTGATGACCTGGTAAAATTCTAAAATATTATACCGTGTTCTAATTAAATAGGTTTTTTATAACCTGTATTTGGGTTTTTATAAATAAGTCTTTGCTAGGGGAAACGTTTTTAAATGTATTGGGAGGATAGTGAGTATATGATGCATAGGAAGGTGCGTATAACTCAAATCGCTGCCGTGCATTATAATTTTGCATAGAAACTTTAGAACGATAATCACGTAGTGCCAGCAAGTCTAAATAACTATTAGCAACCATACTTTCTCCAACAGCTGCTTCAGAAAGGATATGACCTTCATAATGTACAATTTTTGACGCTCCATTAGTACTCGAATGTGGGATATCTATTCCTTGAATACCGGCAGAATTTGCTGAAACTAGATATGCCATGTTTTCAATTGCTCTAGCTCTCTTTGCTATTTCTTTGTGAGTTAATTGCGGGCTTCCTACTTCAGAAGACGAGTGCAAAAATACCTCAGCACCACGCATCATAAGACATCGGGCAATCTCTGGATATAGAATTTCTTCGGAGGCAATACACGCAAGTTTTCCAAGTTTCGTATCTACTACCGGAAATAAAGAGTCCTCTCCATATATGTTTATATATTCATCCAGCACATCATGTGGGGTTGGCGCAAACATAGAGTTTAATCGCCTGTATCTTAGGATCAGTTCTCCCTGATCATCAATTATAAAACTACTTTGAAAATATAAATCAGGAAAATGAGGATCAATTTCATAAAAATTTCCAGATAAAAAGATCGCTTCTTTTACACAAAACGCCTTCATTTGACTGAATAAGTCATCATCTATCGATATACAAGCTTTTTCTTGCCATTGCGATATACTCTCCCCAAAGGGAAAACTGGTTAAGAAATACTCTGGGAATACTACTAATTTTAGATCTGGACCAATAAAACGTTTGGATGCACTTACCTGACTCAATACCTTTTGTAATGATTTTTGCATGTGTTGACGACTTGTAATACTATCTTTACAAGAATTAATTGCCAAACATTCGGTCTGTAGAGCTAGAGCTTTATATTGTTTTATCACTGGGTTGAATTTTAATCTTTCTTAAAAATACACAAAATTAGTTAATTACATTAATTATTTATTAGGCAAAAGTACTATTAATTATACGTTCTTCATTAATTAAAATTAATACTAGATATAGAGGAAGACCTAATCTATAATTTCAAATTTTAATTGAGTTACCGGTTTGTTTTTCGGAATTTTAGTTTTCTCAATAATTTGCCAACTTATACCAGCTGTGTCCGAAAAAACAAAAGAATCTTCCTCAAATTCATTTCTTTGAATTTTGGTGCATGTAAGATTCTGGTGATTCAATACCAGTTGGTATATGTAATCTAGTTTTGGAGTGTAAAAAGAATGCAAAGTAATTCCCTTTTCGCCAATACGCTGATGTTGGGATTTATTAGGTCTCAATCCGTTGGGTATAAAAAACTTTAACTTTCCGCAAATGTTATTGGGTGACACAAAGCCTTGATACCAGTGACTAAATCCAGGCTCCATTTGAAATACCTCCTTAGGACCCTTAAGCCAGTCGCCATCAAGAGTTGGTTCTTCTTCAGCTTGCAATCCCAAAGCTGTGGATAGATAGGATATTTGATCCAATGAGGTTGCATTGATTATAAAATCATGATGAGTAAACTCACTTGTTCTTAACTTGGTACTCTCTTCAATGGTACCATATCCCGGTATTAAGTAACCATAACGTTGAAAAAAAATATGATTAAAAAATTGACCGTAAACTGCATTTTCGCGAACCAATACAGGACGGTTAAAAAAATCACGTTCTCCTGTATTTAAACCAAAAAGGTCATCTGAAATAGGTTCTGTAGCAAACCAAGGTTTTTTACCTACGCCTCTGGCTGTTTGGTAGATGTCATATAATCTGAAAATATCATGCGTTCTCATAACTGCCATTCTTGACCCAATAGTTTCGATAGAGGCATAACCTACACCTTCACCTAATGGTTGTTTCCATTCTAATATCCGTAGTAGTCCATGACTATCAATCTTGCCATTTTGCAAACGGTAAGAGGTAAGCCCTGAGTTTACTCCATAAAGCTTTTTAGCTTCAGAAGCAGAAATAGAAGCACTATGGGTTATCTGAAAACCAAAATCAGCAAAATATTTTTTAGCATAGGTTGCATCATCTGTACCTAGCATCACCTCATATACTCCGCTAATAACTGTTTTGGGTAATTCTTTTTTCTGAGTAGTCATAGTAATCAAACTAAATGAAACAAATTGTAATTGAAAATAATTTTCTTCTCCTGATCTTTTTTTACACCATCAATACTAGTTTTCCAAAATTTTCACCAGTATACAGCATTTTCAGGGATTCGGGGAATTTTTCTAGACCGTGTATAAGGTGTTCTTTAGCAAATATTTTTTTTTCGTTAATCCAATTAGAAATTTCATTAATAGCGTTTGGCCAGTCTTCAGCATAATCAAAAACGATAATTCCCGTCAAGTGACCCCTTGCTGTTACAATCTTCATATAATTTTTTGGACCATAGATATTGTTCATGTTATTGTATTGAGAGATGGCTCCACAAATAACAACTCTAGCTCCTTTGGCTAAATTAGCTAGAGCAATATCCAAGGTAGGCCCGCCTACATTATCATAATAGATATGGATTCCTTCTGGAGCATATTCTTTTAATTTTTCATCAATATCCTCTGTCTTGTAATTAATCACTTTGTCAAAACCACATTCGTTTAATAGATATTGGCATTTTTCATCACTGCCTGCCGAACCAATAACAGTACATCCTTTTATTTTAGCAATTTGTCCAACAGTAGAGCCAACTATTCCTGCAGCTCCCGAAATATAAATTACATCTTCTTTTTTTGGTGTGCCTTTTTCCAAGAGTCCAAAATAAGCAGTCATACCTGGCATACCTAAAATACCTAAATGAAGACTAACTTTTCCTTTTGATATATTTAATTTAGTTAAATTTTCACCATTACTTATAGAATATTGTTGCGCACCTAAAAGCCCAGACACATATTCACCTTCTTTGAACATATCATTTTTTGAGCGGATTACTTTACCCGCAGAAAATGAACGCATAACCGCTCCTATCGATACACCCTTAATATATGTAGTACCTTCATCCATCCATCCACGCATGGCAGGGTCTAATGATATCGCTTCAATCTGTACTAATACTTCATTGGGTTGTAAGTCTGCTAATGGCTCGGTTACAATATCAAAATTGTTATTTTCAATCAGCCTTTTTGGCCTGCTTTTTAGTATTACTTTTGTATTGATCATTGTCTTTTCTTACAATTAGAAGAACTTAAATTAATAAAAAATAGTTAATATTATAAATAATTAACTAAATTAACTATTATATTTGACTTATATGCATTCTATTACAAAGAAATACATTCAAATAGGCACAAAAAAAGTTTTTGTTCAAATCTTAGGTACTGGTCCTGCAATAGCTTTATTGCATCCGTCGCCACATTCATCAAACATGCTGTTACCATTAGCACAACAGCTTGCCGAAAATTATACGGTTATTTGTATCGATACACCAGGTTATGGAAAGTCAGATCCGTTGGAAGAAGCACCTAAAAACGTAGGTGTCTACACAAAGGTGATTCACAAATTATTCAAAGTATTGGGACTAGAAAGAATTGCGCTCTATGGTACAGCGACCGGTGCACAGATTGCAATTAGATATTCTTTGAAATACCCAGAAGATATCTCCCATCTCTTTTTAGACAACTCCGCACATTTTAATGATGACTTTCGGGCTGACATTTTGAAACATTATTTTCCTGATTTTACACCTCAAATGGATGGTAGTCATCTCACCAAAATTTGGACTATGGTTAGTCATATGGTTCAATATTTTCCTTGGTGTTTTCAGAAGGATGAATATGCACTTAATCGTCCGTCAATATCAGCAGAGGTATTACAGATCATTTCTATGGACTATTTGAAAACGGGTATGACGTATCATTATGCCTACAAGGTTGCTTTTGAACATGAGCGTGCTGAGTATGTACAACAACTCGAAGTATCGACATCTATTTTTAGATGGAATGGTAGTATCATTGCACAATATATCGATGATTTAATCAAACACGATATGCCTCCTAATGTTCAAGTTTTATATATTGAAGGTAATCCTGATGAGCGGGTTAATGTAATGACAGAACACATGAAGTCAAAAGCTTTAAATTTATCCGAAGTCGTGCTAGACTTTAGTTCTGAGATTCAAGTTAAACCTAAAGCAATTTTATATAAAACAAACGATAAAAGTGTTCCACAAGTCGAATCAGATGGTAGCCATTTTTTGAAGGCATGGACTATTTTGAAAAAATACAATGTATCGTTCAATGCTAAAAAATTACAAACTTGCCTTGTGGATTGGTATGCTAATGAATAATTTATGAAGCTATGATTCATTCAAAATTTGAAGCTGAATATCATAAGATTGTCATCGTCGGTATCAACAGCGGTATTGGCCAGGCATTATTATCGCAATTCTTAGAAAGTAAGGCAATGATTTTTGGTCTGGATATTCAAAAAATATCTAAAGCTTCAACTCATGCTAATTTCCAATATTTTCAAGTGAACCCTTTGGATATTGATGATATGCTAACTGTTGTTTCAAAAATTGAAACTAAAGTGTCTCAGATTGATAGCTTGATCAATTTGTCAGGTACGATAAAATCATTTAAAACTATAGCGTCTTCCACAGTTGAGGACTGGAATGAAACCTACGATATCAGCTTTAAAAGTTGCTTTAATGCCTGCAAACTATTTTCTCCTTTACTAAAGAAATCCAATGGTTCGGCTATTGTAAATATGTCTTCAGGTTTGGCATTTATCGGTCAGAAAAATTATGGCCCATATAGTGCGAGTAAAGCAAGTGTATTATCATTGAGTAAAACTTTGGCAACAGAGTTAGCACCGAGTATAAGAGTGAATACTGTTGCACCAGGTGCTGTGAATACAGATTTTATATATCAAAAGGACGGTTCATCACGTTTTGATATAGAACAATATCAAAGGATGATTCCATTGGGAAGTATAGCAAAACCTGAAGAAATAAGTTCAGTGATTTTATTTTTATTAAGTACTGGTGCATCTCATATTACCGGTCAATGCATTCATATCAATGGTGGTGCGATGATGCTCTAATTGTAGTTTTCTAGTTTTTTATTATTAATCTATAAATTCCTCGACGTTCTGTGTCGAATGTAGGAGAAAAGTTTGAAAACCTGAGGTTATCATTAAATCTAACGTATTTTTTTCTGTTGAATACTCCTATGACTCTTCATTGCGAATTCTTTATTTCATTCAAAGTTGATATATGGATTTTTTCGTGATACGTTTTTTATAAATACGAACTACGCCAATAGCTAAAACACACATAACAACACCGTAAACACCAGCTGTTGCACCCATTTCCGGGCTGTTAAGAAGGTTAGGAGAAATAGCAATTGTCATTCCTAAAACATTATTTTGCATACCACTTTCAATAGAGATGGTAGCGGATTGTTTTGTTGAAATTTTCATCACTCTGGACGAAAAAAAGCCAATACAGAGGGTTAAAAGATTTAATAAGATGACACCAACAAACGAGGCTTTTATGAATGCCCAACTATCACCGATTTCTTCAAGTTTCATAACCATCAGAATTAGAGCTAATATGACAACTGCAATCGAACCCCATTTTATAGCAGGTTTTGATTTTTTGGCAAATTTTTCAAACTTGTAAATAATCAGCATACCAATAAAAACAGGCAGCGCAGTAAGTTTAAAAATATTAAAAATCGTTTTTCCCAGCGGTAACACGATTGTTGTTGTTTCTCCTAAAATATAATTAAGAGAAAATACTAAAATTATCGGAATGGTAAAAACAGTGATGATACTTGACAAGGCGGTCAAGGAAATAGAAAGAGCAGTATCTCCTTTGGCTAAATGAGAAAATAAATTTGAAACGGCTCCTCCCGGACAACAGCTTACTATCATCAATCCCATGGCAAAAATAGCATCCATAGGTACCAAAGATATAATGGTAAAAGCAATTAACGGAACCAATAGAACCTGATTAAAAAGGCCAATAAAAATAGCTTTAGGACTTTGACCTATATTAATGAAATCTTTTAGGGTTAACGTCATCCCCATACCTAACATAATCAAAAAAAGTGTGATTTGCAGCAGCATTGGGATATGTGATAATAAGTCTTTCACCTTTGATGATTAATCTTGTTGGCTTTTCCAGAAATTTAAAATATCTGATGCTGAAGCTGACCATACTTCGTGATGACCAGTTAAGAAATCTAATACTCTTTCCAGGTATTTAATACGATGAGGTTGTCCTAATACCCATGGATGGATATTAAGACTTAATATACGTCCACCTTGGGTTTTGGTTTCCTCTAAAAGAAAATGAAATGCATCTTCAACTTGATCTGCCCAATCTCCTGCAGTATGTAAGTTGTTAAGTATTATAAAGAAATCTTCTAATTCTGTAGAAAGTGGCATAGCCGTGAGTTTCCCATTTTTAACATTAAAATCATAAGGCATCTCATCATTGACCCAGTCACAGAAATAGGTAATACCATGTGCTGCCAGTAGATCAGGAGTATTCTCTGATTCGCTTTTTGCTGGACTAACCCAACCTTTAATTTCTTGTTCAGTTAATTTTCTCAATCTATCTAACGAACGTTTTACCTGTTCATTTTCTTTTTTGATATCTAGCCCGCCATAGTGAAGTGCATCCATATGATACCCATGACAGATAATCTCATCACCGCGTTCCTTTAATACACTCGTCAAATATGGAATACGCTCCGCCAGCCGAGTATTCACAGCAAAAGTAGGACGAATGTTATATGTATCAAAAGCTTTAAAAAAGCGATAGATTCCTACACGATTTCCATAATCCCGTAGACTAAAATGTCTCAGATCCGGATATGGTTTGGTCATACCACCAGGAGCTTTGAATGGTATTCCTTTCTGATTTAATGGAAAAAATTGGAGGTTTACATTAACCCATAATGCAATCTTCTTACCATTAGGCCAACTGATTTTTTTTCTATCCGTGAGCATAGACCATTCATAACGGTCGTGATCCATACCATATGAGCGTTGCGGATAGGATAGATAGTCTTTATCTAATGTCGTCATAATGTATTCTTTTTTGCTGCTACATCAACTAAAGTATTATCATAGTAGTTTTCAAGAAAATACGATGCAATCTCTTTTCCTGTAGTAACCCAAACATCCGTGTGTCCTGTGATATATTCCAAAGCTTCTTCATATGCTTTAATGCGATGTGCATTACTAACCTGATAATTATGTGTTGGAATACACATAACTGTACCACTTTCCTGTCCTTCTATATATAGACGGTCAAAATTTTCTTTAAGTTCCTGTCCGTAGCCTCTAGGTGTCATCTTCTGAACCAAATATGCTATTGTATCATTCATTTCCAGAGAATAAGGAATGGATACAAAACGTTTTCCGCTTCTTAAATTAATTGGAGTAGGTTGATCATCGTGAAAGAGATCACAAGAGTAAAATCCGCCATCCTGACCAAAAAGCGCTGTCCCAACTTCGGCAAAAAGATCTAATGTGTTTTCAGAATGCGAAAGAGCAGGTGCCAGATAACCAGCACATTTTTGTCCTGTGTGTTTATAGATCGTCTCCATGGAGTCTTTGATCATATCACGTTCTTGTTCTTCTGTCATACCATAAGTATACCTAGTATTATAGATGCCATGGCTAAAAAATTCCCAATCACGTTCTTTACATAATTCAATAATTTCCGGATGGTGTTTACATAATGCAGTCGATAATGAAATAGAACCTTTGATACTATACTTGTCTAAAAGCTCCATTTGTCTTGTATGACCTACACGATTTCCCCAATCTCTACTTGTATACCCTGGTAAAGCAGGACTTGGTTGTGGCCATGGTTTTCTAAAAGGATTATCAGGAGGATTCAATTCGTAAAACTCAATATTGGGTGCTACCCAAAATGCAACTCTAGCACCATTAGGCCATGCTATTTTTGGTCGATTTTCATAAGGCCAGTAGTCATAATATCCAGGGTCTTCTTTCATCTTTTTTTTAGGCTATTCATCCATTCAAAAACTTCAAAAACTTCAAGTACATCACAATATTTTAAAGAGAGGTCGGTAAGGTTGGCGTAATGGTAACTCTCGTGCTTGTCGGCGACACATTCTTCTGGTATTATAGTTCGGTAGCCTCTGGAAAGTGAATCGACTCCTGCCGCACGAATACAGCCTGATGTTGAACCTCCAGTTAAGACTACTGTATCTACTTTATGCCAAATTAATAAAGATTGAAGTGGGGTTTCAAAAAAAGGTGACGGCATTCGTTTTCTATAAAAGACATCTTTGTTCTGATCCGTTTCCAGACGATCATCTAGTTCTGATCTCTCTGATCCAAATTTGATATTTTGGAGGCTGTCGGGAGTGTTTGTACGCGTACCCCAGACTCCTGCATCCTCTGCGGATTCCATATAAGCAACATTGGTCCAGATAACCGGCCATCCCATTGCTCTAAATTTTACAGCTAGTTGATTGATATATTTTAACTGATTTGGATCATTTTCGTATGCCGTTTTAAATAGATCTGTTCTTGTATATGCCTTCTGGAGATCTATATTGACCAAAGCAGCTTTTTCTCCAAATCCAAAACGCTTTCTTACTGGATTTGCCTTGACTTCATCATAAATTTCTTTTGCTGTTTTATCTGTACTTTGCATGCTAAAACTCTTATTTTGAATAAAGTTATTTAATTATTATCAGTTTTTATAATTCCTTCAGCTTCCATTTTTTTAATAGCATCGTTATTCATTTTTATTTCTTTTAGAACTTGAGTTGTATGTTCACCAATATTGGGAGGGTGTAAGCGTATACCGGATCGGGTTCCTTTATATTCTAAAGGAAATTTAGGTAGTTTTACAGTTTTTCCATTCCCCATAGATACTTCAACTAAACTATTACCTTCATTAAGTTGAATATCATCAAAAAGATCTTCAGGTTTGTTAATGGGTGCAAAGGGGATATGTCCCGAATCGCATCTTTGTATAATTTCATCTTTATCGAATTGCTCCAAACGATCTTCAACCATTGGGATGAACCATTCTCTTTCATCAATTCTTAAATTATTGGTTGCTAAGCGTTCGTCTTGTAGCCAATCATTCCATTCAAAAACCTCACAAAAACGTACCCAGTGTTTTTCACTAATGATACCTACAAATACTTTTTCCTGATCTTTAGTGTCAAAGACTTTATAGATTGACCAGGCACTTACTCTGGATGGCATTGGTGGAATTTCATAATCTATTTGAGAAGCATAAGCCATATGTTGCCCCATTAGAAAAGAACAGGTTTCAAAAAGTGCAGATTTTACAAAACCACCCTCACCTGTTTTTTCACGTTCGTATAAGGCTTGTAAAATTCCGATGTAGCCAAACATTCCCCCAGTAATATCAATTGCTGAAGTTCCTGCACGTAACGGATCTCCTTTACGACCGGTCATATAAGCTAATCCGCCCATCATTTGAACGACCTCATCCATCGCATGTCTTTTTTCATAAGGCCCACTTAAAAAACCTTTTAACGAACAATAGATGAGACCTTTGTTCAAATTCTTTAATGTATCATAACCAAGACCAAGGCGATCCATAGTGCCCGGCCCAAAATTTTCGACAACGATATCATATTCTTTAACCAAATCATAAATAATGGCAATGCCTTCTTTAGACTTAAGATTGATAGCTAAACTTCTTTTGTTTCGATTATAAAACCAAAAATAGCCTGTCCCAAAACCTTGCAGTCTTCTGGTGGTATCTCCATTAATGGGTTCAACGTGTACAACATCTGCACCCATATCGGCTAAAAGAAGCCCTGTGCATGGTCCCATAACAGCATGGGTGAATTCTAAAACTTTAATACCTTTTAAGGGCATGCTACTCATCTGTTTCTGTCTTTAAAGATTTGTAAAAGGAGTCTGGCTTGGATTCCAATTGTGTTTTTAGGGTAGAATTCCAACGGTTTAAAAATCCGAACATTGAAATAACACCAAGAATTTCTACAATAGCCGATTCTGAAAAATATTTTTTAAGTTCATCAAAGTCCTCATCCGTCACTTGATTGGGTACCATACTCCCTTTTAAGGCTACATTTAATACGACACGTTCTTTTTGTGTAAAAAGTGTCGAAGTCTGAAAGTCCCAAATTGCTTTCATCTTTTCTTCGGGGACACCAAATTTATTGGCACTATAAGCTGTATGCGCGCTGCAATATTCGCAACCTGAAGTGAGACTGGATAGATGTCCAATCATACGTTTTAACCCTTGGTCTATCATGCCTTCCTCATATACCGCTTTGGCAAAATTGAAAAAAGAAATCAATAGGTTTGGTTTATGGGCCATAATTAGACCGTCATTTGGCTGAAAACCCATCCATTTTTCTGCTTGTGATAAAAGTGGTGCCAATTCGCTGGTTTCGTAATCTGTAATAGGTATAATCCGGCTCATTTTATAAAGAATAATTTTTGTGTTTTTTTAGATAGTTTACCAATCCGCCTTCTCCTAAAATATGAATCATAATGTTCGGTAATTTAGTTGCGGTATATATCTTACTAGCGGTCAAGTCTTTTACTATACCTTCCTTTAAATCAATTTCTAATTCCGATCCTTTTTGAATATCATGTGCTCCCAATTCCAATACAGGAAGCCCAATGTTGATGGCATTTCTAAAAAAAATACGGGCAAAATCTTGAGCAATTACTACAGCTATTCCAGATTTTTTAAGTGCCAATGGAGCTTGCTCCCGTGAGGAACCACATCCAAAATTGGTTCCTGCTACCAAAATATCACCTACTTTGACAATATTTTTGAAATTAGGGTCTAAATCTTCCAGAACATGTGCAGCTAGTGAAGAAAGATCCAACGTCTTTGTATACTTACCGGGAATAATTCGGTCAGTATCAATATGGTCACCATATACATGACATTTTGATCTGAATTTTGTTGCTATGGTTACACTCATGACAGGTATTTTTTTGGGTTCGTAATTTCACCTTCGAGTGCAGATGCTGCTACAGTTGAAGGAGCACCTAAGTATATGTTAGAATTAGGATTACCCATTCTTCCTCTGAAATTTCTGTTTGCGGCTGATATCACAACCTCTCCATCAGCAGGGACTCCTTGATGAGTCCCTACACAAGGACCACATCCTGAAGTGATTAAAGAAGCGCCTGCTTCGATTAAGGTTGCAATACTTCCATTACTAATTCCATCGAGCAACACACTTTGTGAAGCAGGAGCTATAATTAAACGTGTGTCTTGATGTATTTTTTTCCCTTTTAGAATTTTTGCTGCAATATCTAAATCTTCAAGCCTTCCATTACAGCAGGTGCCAATAAACGCATAATCAATTTTTGTGCCTTCAAAGTTTGATATATTATGCACATTATCCGGTGATTCTGGTGCACTTACCTGAGGCTCTAAATCTGATACGTCAAATTCAAAAGACTTTATATAATTGGCATTTTTATCAGGAGTTGTGGAAACAAAATCATAATCCAATTGAAGCCCATTAGGATGTACAATTCCTGTTTTGGCGCCCATTTCTGAGGACATATTGGCAATGGTCATGCGACTGGAGAGACTTAAACCTTCAAATGCTTCTCCGCAAAATTCTATAGCTTGATATGTTGCTCCAGATACCGTTACTTTACCCACTAAAAATAAAATAAGGTCTTTTGCTGTAACTCCTTTTTGTAATGTTCCATTACATTGTATTTTGATACTGTGTGGAACTTTTAACCAGATTTTCCCTGTCAACATAACAGCGGCAAGGTCGGTAGATCCAACACCACAAGCAAAAGCATTTAGAGCACCATAGGTAGGAGTATGTGAATCGGCTCCTATAAAAATCTGACCGGGTTTCACATATTTTTTTTCAACCATTATTTGATGACAAATCCCTTCACCTATCTCGAATAATGTACTGTTTTGTTCTTTGGCAAAATCGCGCATTAATTTATGCAAATTGGCAATTCTTTCATTTGGAGACGGAGCAGCATGATCAATAATAAGAGCAAACTTATTTGGGTCAAATACCCTGTTCCCTCCCATTTCTTTAAAAGCCTTAAGAGCCAATGGAGCTGTCGTATCGGTAGCCATAACACCATCAACTTCGGTCACTACCACCTCGCCGGCATATACCTTTTTACCCACGTGATTAGATACTATTTTTTCAGAAATTGTTTGTCCCATTATATTATTTTGATGTCTTTATGATCTAATAAATTGTAAAGATACCCTGGTAATTTATGTCCCAGAGTTTTTTCCATTGCATAGCTTATTCGTGCTATTTTGTAAATATCCGCTGCTGTTTCATATCCTAATTGTCTTAACATATGGATAGTGTCTTCTGTGGCAATATTACCTCTGGCATTTTTAATAAAGGGACATCCGCCCAAACCTCCAAAAGCAGTATCAAAAATGCGAACCCCCGCTTCAAGCGCGGCATACAGATTGACATAACCTTTGTTTTCGGTATTATGTAAATGAAGGATAACGGGAATTCCATGAGACTTTTCAACTACTTTTTGTGTCAATTCTTTGAGTTCTTTTGGATTTGCCATTCCTGTAGAATCTGCCAGGGCTAGTTCATCAATACCCAAGTCTAGATGGTGATCTACCATATCCAATACATGTGACATTTCTATTTTTCCTTCATAACGACATCCAAAAGCGCATTGTATACCTCCTCTTACTGAAATATTGTTTGATTTGGCCAGAGAAACCATTTCTTTAAATGACTGTTTTGCTTCTTTTAATGTAAGCCTTGCATTTTTTTGACTATGAGTATCACTTGCAGAAATAGAACAAGCAAGATGATCTAAGCCCGAAGCTATTCCGCGCTCAACACCTTTTAGATTAAGAACCAATCCGCTATAAATGACATCTGATTTTCGGTTTACTTTTTTGCAGACTTCTTCTGCATCTGCCATTTGCGGCACTAATTTAGGGTGAACAAAAGAAGCAATTTGTATTCTTTTGATCCCAGCAGCAACAATCATATCAATATATTCCAATTTTTTTTCAGTTGGAATGATCTGTGATAATGTTTGTAGTCCATCTCTAAGACCCTGTTCTTCAAGGATTATTTTCATGGATGTTGTTTTGATAAACCAAATTTAATTTGATTAAAGTACTAAAATACAAAAAAGTTAATTAAATTAATAATTAATATACTTAACTATTTTACAATTTTCAATTAACTTAGTATATTTAGAAAAATAAGTAGCTAATCAGGCTTGCTTAAGTTTTTGGTAGAGTACTTAAAATTAAACAATGAAAATTAGAAACCCTAGAACCGGACTATACGATTACGAATTAATTGAAGACACATCAAAAACCATTAAACAAAAGGGTCAAGATTCAAGAATGGCTCAGAAGCAATGGAGTGGACTTGGTGTAAAAAAACGAGTAGCAGTTTTACGAAACTGGATGAAGACTCTAAAAGAGTTCCAAAATGAGATTATCGATCAATTATCGATCGATACGGCACGAAAAAAAATAGCGGCTATCGAGATGGATGGTATTATAGGATTGTTACAAGGCTGGTGTTACAGAGCGCCACAATTATTATCATCTCCGGAACAAAGAAAATCGGCAACTGTAAGTACAGTTATGGTGCAGCAGCAATGGATTCCTTATGAAGTAGTTGGCGTTATCAGCCCCTGGAATTTTCCGTTATTATTGGCATTGATTGATGTTGTACCAGCGTTACTAGCAGGTTCAAGTGTTTTGTTGAAGCCTAGTGAAGTTACTCCCAGATTTATGGATGGTCTGGAAAAAAGCATTCAGGCTGTTCCTGAGTTGGCTTCGGTTTTAAAATTAGTGAGAGGGGGAGCAGATGCAGGTAAGTCTGTTGTAGAAAATGTAGATGCTATTTGTTTTACAGGTAGTGTGCCTACTGGTAAAAAGATCGGTGCTGTGTGTGCAGAACGTTTTATTCCTGCTTTTTTGGAATTAGGAGGAAAAGATCCGGCAATTGTTTTGGAGGATGCTGATATCGACATAGCAACCGATGCTGTTTTAAGAAGTGCTGCGGGAGCCACGGGACAAGCATGCCAATCGCTAGAACGTATTTACGTTGCAGAAACGATATTCGATGAGTTTGTAAAAAAAATTACTCAAAAAGCAGCGGTTGTTACTTTAACTATTAATCCAGAAAAAGGACAGATGGGGCCTTTGATTTTTGATAAGCAAGCAAAAAAAATAGATGATCAAATCGATGATGCTATAGCCAAAGGAGCAGAGGTATTAACAGGAGGGAAAGTTGAAAATATTAATGGAGGTCTTTGGTGCAGACCCACTGTTTTGATCAATGTAACTCATGATATGAAAGTAATGACTGAAGAAACTTTTGGCCCTGTTATTCCTATCATGTCATTTACCACAGAACAAGAGGCCATAACGTTGGTAAACGATAGTATTTATGGTTTATCAGCTTCTGTCTTTTCTAAAGATATTGATAATGCTGTTAACATTTCCTCCCAGATTGAAGCAGGTGCCATTAGTATCAATGATGGCAGTTTGACTAATAAGGTATTTGATGCCGAAAAAAACTCATTTAAAGAGTCTGGTATCAATGCTTCAAGAATGGGAGATGCAGGTTTCTTGCGATTTTTCAGAAAGAAAGCACTATTGATTCAAACAGAACCTCCTGCAACCATGATGGGTTTTGAGGAAAATCAGGAATAATATCTGAATTAAGCAAAATTGTAGCTTGTTTTAAATTCTCTATTACAACGCTACTACGACTTTTCCGCAACTTCTTCCTTGAAGTAAATATTCTGAAGCATCCATTATAGCTTCAATTCCTGTAAATATGGTTGTATCAACCTTGATTTGTAATTCTTTGTTCTCATATTGTTTATATAAGATATTTCTGGCTTCAGAGTGTTCCTCTTTAAATAGATGATTCATAAAACAACGAACAGATGCTCCTTTCCAATAGATACTTTCATAAACTCGCGGAGCTTTTATTTCCTGGAACTTTCCTTCATTGATTTCGGTGGCAATACCAGATATAACCAAACGTCCAAGTGGTGCTAGATTTTTTAAGAAAGTATCGAATATATGACGACCAACAGAGTCAAAACCGACATCTATTTTTGAGGCATATTCTGTATCCAAAATTGTTGCTACATCTTCATCTCGATGATTGATAATACGATCACAACAATTAAGCGTTTTTAATAATGCTACTTTTTGTTCTGTACCGCAGATTGCGATAACATGACATTCTTTTTGTTTTGCTAATTGCACAACAATATGCCCAAGACCTCCAGCAGCGGCTGAAACAACAATCGTCTCCTTAGGTTTAAGTTCTGCAACTTTTTTCAAAGCAAGATAGGCGGAAACTCCTGTAGGATTTAATGTCAAATATTCTGGAGTTGCTTCAGGAATTGATATACCTTCAGATTCAGGAATTACCTGGTACTGCTGATAGGCTGTTCCAACTTTTACTGTTGATACTGCATCACCTTTCTTGAGATGTTTTACTTGCTTTCCTATTGCAATTACTTCTCCAACGGACTCTACTCCAAAAACATATGGAAATTTCATTTGAATATAGGGAACATTTCCGCGATATAATTCTCTATCATATAGCGCGTTGATACCTATATACATATTTTTGACCAATACTTCTTTTGAACTTAGTTTTGGTATTGAATTTTCGATAATAACTGCCGCCTCATGTATCTCATTAGAAAACTTCCGGATAACGAGTTGTTTGTTTTTCATATCGATATTAAATATAAAAGGGTTTAGTTAGCAATTTTTACTAATTGTTTACCTATATTTTTTCTCTCGAATAAGCGATTAAGCGCTATTGGCATTTGTTCTAAACCTTCTAAGATATCTTCTTGATACATAAGCTTTCCTTGAGATATCCATGTTGCCATTTGTTCTTCAGCCTGATTAAAATCCTTTTCAAAATCATAGATAAAGAAACCCTGCATTTTAGATCTTGTAGCGCCTATTTTATACCAGTTTTTTAAAGCGTATTCTGAGCTGTTTAAGGAGTTTTCATATTGCGAGATTCTACCGCATATTACTATTCTGGAGTATTTTTTTAGTTTGGTTAAGGCAATATCTAAAATTTCGCCTCCTACATTATCAAAGTAGACATTTATGCCCTCTGGAAAAAAGTGATCAATACGCTCACTTATATTTTCTTTTTTATAGTTGATAGCTCCATGATATCCCAATTTTTCCATTAATAATTTGCATTTTTCATCGGTACTAGCCAAACCAATAGCTTTTGCATTTTTAATTTTGGATAAATGACCAATAGTAGTACCAACGCCACCTGCAGCAGCAGAAACTAGAACTTGGTCACCAGCTTTCAGTTCTCCAATATGATATAATCCGAAATAGGAAGTAAATCCTGTCATTCCTAAAACTCCCAAAGCGGTAGAGTAAGGTAATTTTCTCTGTCTCACTTTATACATCATAAAATAAGGACTTCCGTCACAGATAGCATATTCTTGCCATCCGCATTTTCCTTGAACAATATCACCGATCTTAAATTGAGCATTTTTACTAGCAATTATTTTACCAACACCGCGACCACGCATCACATCGCCTAGTTGTAAAGGAGCTTCTATACCCGCTCCATCCTGCATATAGAATTTCATAACAGGAGCAACAGAAAGAAAAAGAACTTTGATAAGAAATTCGCCTTCTTTAAGAGCAGGGAGTTTTACTTCTTCCATTCTAAAATCGGCCTGTTTAACCAATAAGCCTTTGGGTCTTGCAGCAAGTACTAATCGTTTATTTTTCATTATGAATGAGTTGAATTTTAGGAATAAATATCATAACCACTATTGCAGAGATCATGTGTAAAAAAGCTACAATTATAAAAACAGGTGCATAGGAAATTGTATCAACTAACCACCCAATCAAAGGGGTAAATAGCATAGCGCCAAAACTTCCAGCCGAACCAGAAATCCCCCAAACTGAAGCTGCATCTTTTTTAGAGAATAAATCTATGGGTAATGTAAATAATGCTGCTTGTTTGAATTGAGTTGCAAAGAGCGCAAAACTAATTAATGTGATAGCCCAATAAGGAGATTGAATATATAAACATCCTAAAACCGGAATTACCAGCAATGAACCTATCCAAATAACCCATTTCCTAGAAGCATCTAATGATACTCCTTTATCCATCAAAATACTGCTTGTCCAGCCACCTAAAAAACTACCTATATCAGATAATACAAAAGGTATCCAAGCAAATAAACCTATTTCAGTAAGGCTAAACCCTTTTTCGTCAGCAAGCCAAGAAGGAAGCCAAAACACAAAAAAGTAAAAAGCCCCATCAGACACAAATCTTGATAAAGCTACTCCCCAAACTTCTTTATATCTAAAGTAATGAAGCCAACGTATTTCTTCTTTTTCTTCTTTTGCCTTTTTATTTCGTATATGAATTAGTTCTTCTTTAGAAATTTTTGGATGTTTTTCTGGAGGAAAGTATATCCATCGCCACAAAATCAGCCATAAAAATCCAATTGCTCCAGTGAAAACAAAAGCAATTTTCCAATTAAATGTTATAATTAACCAAGCCATTAAGGGTGGAGCAATGATGGCACCCATGCCAGGTCCCATATTTAAAATTCCTACTGCTTTGCTACGTTCTTTCTTTGGAAACCATTCTGAAATAGCTTTCATGGCTGCCGGATAATTACCGGCTTCGCCAATACCTAGTAAGAATCTAAAAAATCCTAAACTCAAAAAGCCTTTACCAAAAGCGTGCAACATATTCGCAATAGACCACCATATCACGGCAATACTAAACCCTTTTTTTGTCCCTAATGAGTCAATAAGTCTACCCGATATGACTTGCATGATAGCATAGGCTAGTAAAAAAGCACTAACGATCCAACCGTATTGCTGGTTTGATAGTTCTAGGTCTTTTCTTATTACCGGAGCTGCAACAGATAAGGCTTGACGGTCTATATAATTAATGGTAGTGGCCAAAAATATGGTGCCAACAATATACCATCTTACATTTTTTCCAAATCTCATCTTCTGATTTTGTTAAAAGCCGTTGACTATTATGGAACCTCGAATTAGTGTCGATCTCGCACTTTTAAGAGTTTTTTTCCTTCCATATGTTTTTTGAATGCAATCCAGGAAGTCTCGTTCGGCCTTTTATCATCTAAAGGAGGTGGTTTCTTGTATAATGGGTATCGTTCATTTATTGCTTTTTTTAGTACGGGCCAAATTTCTTTTTCATCAAAAGTACTATACCCAGTAGCATTAAAAATCATTACACCACTTTTGCTACCCATTTGCATCCATGGAAGCCATTGTGCTACTCTTGACCAGGAAATATTAGACTGGTTTATATTTTTTATTTTAGCATCGGTAAATTCATTAGCGTTATAAGAAGTGTTAAAGATCTCCATAGCGTGGTAAGCTCCTCCGACATATACCTGATAATCACTCCCCAGAGGGTTGTCATAAAATAATGGAATTTCATATGAAGTCATTGCAATTTTACCATATTTACGATATTCGGTTTTAGCGATGTTATTTCCTTTTTCATCTTTTTCCCAAGCCCAGGATCTCATATTAACAGGATCGTTGGCTACGTGTACAACCGCCATCTCTTCTCCAGTCCACGGGTTTTTCCAAACATCCATAATTTTGTTTGTTTTTGGATCTATATACACCATAATTTCTCTACTAACACTTTTAAAACCCATACCTCGTGTTTTATCATTTTCCATATCACATTGACGGACATTAATTCCAACAACATTAAACAGGTGTTTATCTTTTTCTCCTGGTACGCGGCTATAAACTCGCCCTTCCCACATACCATAAATAGTTTTTCCTTCTTCGGTGGTACCACAAGTAGATTTCATTCTGATCAGCATAGCCTCAAGGCCTGTAACTTTGGTAACCTGCGCATCTATTGATAAGAAAGTGAAAGGTATAACCGACAAAAGTATGATTTGTTTCATTGTTCCAATTATTAGTAATAATAGATTATTTGTTTGAATTCAATTTTTTAAAGTAGGTCCAACTTGTTTCATTTGGTTGTGTATATTTTGTTGGAGCATGACGGTATTCGGGATGATTAGCCAACACATAGTCGATTAGCATTTTTGGCATTTTATTATAATCAGATTCCATCAATTTGTAACCGGCTCCTTGATATACCATATTGCCTGATCGCTGCCCCATCTTTAACCAAGGTAACCAAGGCCCTAGACGTGTCCATGAGATAGTACAGGGAATACTCGCTTTATCAGGATTATTCATGTCTTTTTCAGAAAAGAAAAACTGAAATAATTCTGCAGCTTCATAGTTATCTGATTGTGCATTTTCAGGGAATTCAGCTATGGTTAAAGGAGATGGGTATTTTAAGAATATATCCGCATTCATGCAGATCATATCTTCGCCTAATTTTTGATGAGGGATTCCCCATTTGCCATATCGCCCTTCTAAATCTTGTTTTTGGTTCACAGGAGAATTCCATACGTGTACTACATCAACTGTTTCTTTTGTATACGGGTTGTTGAACTCTTCTAATACTTTACCCGTATTTAGATCAGTATACAATAGAACTTCATTGGTTAATAAATAATAGCTGTTTTCTGCTCTTTTTATCGAACGACCAATATTATACATCTGAAATCCCATTAAGGGTTTATCTCGTTCACCATCTACAAATCCATAGATTTTGCCATTAGCATAATAAATAACCTCTTCATTGTCTGTTAAGGAAGCTCTTACTTTAACAAAAGCAGTCATATTATCTTCGGGCCTATCGAGATCCAAATTAAGACTTTTACTTTCTTTTGAAGCAACCTCATATCTTTGAGGCATATTTTTACTAAAACTATAGCATAGTAGTAGTAGAGTCGATAAAATGAAACCATTTTTTTTCATAACCAAATCCTTTTAAGCGGTTAAACAAATAAAAAATAGGACACTGGTAGTAATTAATTAACAGTATCCTATTTTTATTATCAAATCATACAAAACTAAAATTTATACCCTACAGTAAACAAAACTCTTTTTGGGTTTTGGAGAACCGCGGATGTTAATCTTCCTACTCGGGTTGGATTGTTCTGTTTCTCAATCAAACCGGCATCTGTGTTTTGACCTCCAACCAAAAGTTGCCTTGCACTTTCTCCATCAAATAAGTTTTTTATTCTTACGCTAAATCTTAATTGTTCATCATCTCCCAAAGGAAATATATAGTATCCTCCTAAGTTGTACTCTGAAAAATTAGGAAGCTCATAAAGGTTTAAGGCATCTGCATATCCTCCGGAGTATGTATACCCTCCAAAATCTGCTCCCCAGGTTTTTCGGCTATAGGCAATATTAATGTTATATATAACCGGTGGTCTATTTTGAACTTTTAAGCCTGCAATATTGATCCCGGCATTTGCACCGCTTCCGACCAATTGTAGTCCGAACAAATCTCCATTCTGATCAACATTTGTATTTCCGTTTGTATCAACGGATAAGGGAACAAAAAATTCATCATATTCTGAGTCCTGTATGGTTAGAGAACCTCTTAACAACAGTCCAGTAACTGCTTTTGGGGCATAAATCATTGAAAGTTCTCCTCCAAATATTTTATTAGAACCAGCTGGTCTTTCTACAAATTCACCAAGATTGTTATCAAATACGGTAGCTGTTCTATTGTCGATTTTTGTATTAAACATAGTTACGTCTATCGTTAGGTCACCAAGCCCTGCACGGTATCCTAATTCAAAGTTTTTCACTACTTCATTATCATCGGGTAAGATTGTGGTTAAGTTTATCGAACCTGGTAATGAGAAAGCTCTCACAAAATTCCCGTATACCGCCGAGGATTTTCCCAAGGTATAATTAGCTCCTATCGAATAGGAGAAATCTTCAAACTTTAGTTCATTTTCTTCAAAATCAGAGAAAGCAAAATCAATTTCGGATTCTCTGAATTTTTCTGGATCATTGTTGAACTTGTGCCTTAACCAATCATAGCGGAATGTTACATTAACACTCAGCCTATCATTAAACACCATTTCATCACCAATAAATACGCCAGTACTAACTTCTTCCCTATGTGATGACGTATTAGATACAAAGGATGTTGGACTTGGTTGTGGAAAATCAAAAGTTCCCGTACTAAAACCAAAAGAGCTACTTATTTCAGGGTTTCTGAATGCCACACTTGAAGCATAGACAAAATTTAACCCCAAACGATCTCTTTTTGCGTTACTGTGAAATAGACCACCACTGATATTGTGTTCTGAATTTTGGTTTTTAATTTGTTTTGTAAGCCTATGTTCTGTTATGAAACTCCTATTTTGATTATATGCCTCACCATTAAATCGATTTACGGTTGCATCTGTAGTGTAAAAAGTGGAAAAGTTAAATTCGTTAATATCTTCATAGCTAAAATCATTGTATCGTAATCTATCACTTAATAACCATCCACTGCCCAGATCTGTTCTAAAATCGATTCCAATATTACCTCCTTTTGCAATTTCTCGATTAGCACCAGGTGTATCTCTAAGAGGAGTACCATCCTCTTCTGTTGCGCCAGCAGTATTAAAAAAACCTTGTCGAACTCCTATTTCACCAAAGGCTCGGTCTAAGTTTCTAGGATCATTAAAAAAAGCATTTGCAGGGTGCCAACCTTCAGCAATGCGGTCGTTTTCTAGATCCCAGGGCGCGTCAGTGATGTTTTGGAACTGATTGTTAAATATACTACCATATATACGAAGGGATGTGTTTTCAGAAAATAAATAATCAAAGTTAGCTCTTACCTGAGCACCTCTATCTTTTGCAAATTGTTCTTTTATTCCTGAGTCTTCTAATACATAACCACCTATATTATAACGTAATTTGTCGGTAATAGGTCCATTAAAGTTAAAATCTGCTCTATAATCTGTTTCACCTTCGAATTGATGTCCTTGTCTTGAATTGTTACTATATTTGGTTAGTGAGAAAACTCCATGATGTTCTGTACCACCAGTTTTAGAAATAATATTAATCGCACCTGCTGCTGCTGCTCTTCCAAAAAGCGAAGCAGCTGCGCCTCTTACAACCTCTATATTCTGAACATTTTGGTCAATTCCAAAGAATTCTTGTTGACTTCCGGATTGAGAAGCAATACCAGAGACCGGTAAACCATCTATTAATGTAGTCGCGTATATTGAACCTCCTGGAAATCCACGTATATTAAAACCACCTTTTCTACCTTGAGTTTCGTCTATTACCACACCAGGAGTATTTTGAATAGCTTCTGTAAACGATTCTGGTTTTAAAGTTGATATTTCTTTAGCGCCTATACTATTGATAGCAGTTGTTGCCTGTAATTTGCGCACTGGTTTTCGTGTGGTGGAAACTACAACTTCATTTAAAAAACTAACCTCGGTTTCCATTTGCATATCTACAATAGTGCCATTAACCGTTATTTCCTTGGTAGCATATCCAATAGATGAGAAGATAAAAACATCTCCTTGCTTAGCATTGATATTGTAATTCCCATCAAAATCCGTAATAACTCCAATATTTGTCCCTTTGATTTGAATACTTACTCCAGGAAGAGGTATCCCTTTCTCTCCTGTAACCTTACCACTTATAGTACCTTCCTGAGCAATAGAAATAGTACTCAAGGAAAGAAAACTCAATAAGCAAATAAAATTTATTACTTTTTTTGGCTTCATATTATAATTGTTTATTGATTTGTATGCATTTACACCATATTTTTCTAGTAAGAAAAGAATTAATGTCGTCTAATTTAATGATTAATTATGTTAATAGTTAACTAATTTAACTAATTTTTTTCTAAAAAGAGCATGTTAATCTGTTTTTTTTATTTCCGACGAGTGTAAATAGCAAAAAGTATTATGGATTTGATAATAAATTTTTCAGCCCATTTATACGATTCACGTGAGTGATACAGATTGAATCTTTAAAATAATACGATTTATAACTAAAAATTTCGCATATTCATCGTTTCTTTTTCCTTTCTACTTCGTTTAAAAAATAAACCGTAGCTATAGCTATGTTTGATTTTTTTGCCTTGCATAAAGAAAAAATAATTCAATGAATTTATACGAATTTTTTAATCGCAAATCGTATAACTACTTTTTTTTGCAACTGGTTAGAATGAGCGCCAGAAATACGATAAGAAAAAGGGCTCTATAATTAAATACCTTAATAGTTAATTTAATTAACTAATTTTATTAAATTTACATGATTCATTCAGTAAGTGTGATCTACTAATATGGAATTTATTAAACTCATTATTAAGTGTTAGTTTTCAATCGGAAAGTTTCACTTTTGTTGTATGATCAAGTAGGTTTAATCGCAGCTACTGTTAAAAAAATCAACAAAGTTAGGATACAAAATGCCAATTTTATGGATGATAACATCACCCAAGATGAGTTTAGAATTAAAAATATATATGGTCGTAAGTCTTTTGGTAATAGTTGTAAAGCCGAAACAAAACCAATTGAAGTGATTTGATAAACCTTTGATAGAAATTAATACTAAGGCATCCTATACTGCTGCTCCAGAGGCTTTAAAAATCTGTAGCAATTCTGGAGCGGAAACCGGAGAAACTGTACATTGGTTAGCAGATGGATATATTTATGAATATCCTTCAGGCAAGAAACTATTTGGAATGATTGGGTTTTATAGCACTATTTTTTTTGACTCAAAGACCCTGACGGCAAGGCTGAACATTTAGTGAGAACAACGTATGCCTATACAGATATAGAAACTGGTGAAGTGTCAAAAGAATATAAAGGTAAAGAAATGAAATCCATAAGAAGTTCAGTCCTAAAATACTAGCTAGGGCAAAAGTCGAAAAAATTAATTGATTAAACCCTCCAAAAGGTATGGCAGAGATGAGAGCATTACAAAAAAGTGAAGGTAACTCAGGTTGGGGGCACTAATTTATATACTTGGTACTATGTCTGGCTACAAACACAATCTTTATTTTAAACCCGATGATACTTTTGTTAAAGGGTTTCAGGAAATAATACTAAGTGTTTCGAATCTAGAAAAAGCGGTTAATTTTTTTAAGAAGGTATGCGGATGGGAAGTTTTTTCTGAAAATTATGGACATTCAGATTTGAAAAAAATGTGGAATCTAGATGATACAGTTTTTATTGAGGAAGCAGTACTCAGAAACCCCAAAGACATAGAAGGATTTTTACGGATTATAAAATTTAAAAATGTAGCACAGCAACAAATCCGATCAGCTGCTAATGTATGGGATACAGGAGGTATTTTTGATATCAATTTAAGAATCGATAATATGGAAACCATGTATAGAGAACTACAGGATAAAGGTTGGAACGGGCTTTCTGATCCGCTGAGATATACATTTAATATTTATGATGTTTCAGAAGTATTGATGAAAGGTCCTGATGGAATTGTCATTGCTTTTATGCAACGCTTTGCTCCGCCCTTGGTAGGTTTTGACCATATGAAGAAAACAAGTCGCATTTTCAACTCATCGGTCATTGTGCGAGATATGAAAGCATCTCATGATTTTTATGTCAATAAGCTAGGGTTTCATATGTTTTTCCAAACCAAGGGGTTAAATAGGAATGCGGGGCGTAATGTTATTGGGATTCCATCAAATATCAATCATGAAATTACGGTGCCTATTGATATTGTTCGACCCGACAAGGATAATTTTGGATCGATTGAATATCTTCATATCAATGAACTCAAAGGAAAAGATTGTGCAAAATTTGCCAAACCACCAAATCTTGGGATTTTGATGTATCGTTTTCCTGTCAGACATGCAGAAACTTATGCCACTACCCTAAAGAGTAGAGGTGTTACGTTAAACTCAGAGGTTCAAACTTTATATATTAAGCCTTATGGAAACTTAAAAATATTTTCAGTTCGCTCACCAGATGGGGTATGGATTGAATTTATAGAATTAATTGATTAATATGTGATTTATGAAATTGAAAACACTTTTTCTGATAATTATAGTACTGTTGTTTATAGTGGCATGTAAAAAATCGCAAAACGCTGAAGAAACTAAAGATGAAATGCCTGGGTCTTTGGTAAAACTGGTAGCACCTGATGGTACCTATGATAAAGTGCCACTAGAAAAAGATTCTATTGTGGTAAAGGTCATGCAAACCCGCGTTAAATCACTTTCGCAATTCCCTTCCATAACAGAAGGGCTTGATGAAAACATGAAATATATGGAACAAATGGCTAAACAAGCGATGACTGAAGGTGATAAACCTGACTTTATACTATTCCATGAATTTCCTTTAACTGGATATTCTGGAGGCACAAGGCAGGAAAAATTGCCTTTTACTATTGAGATTCCGGGGCCCGAAACAGCACGTATAGGAAACATTGCCAAAGCCTGTGATTGTTATATTATTTTCGGAAGTTATGTTCGTGATGCAACATGGCCTGACCATATTTTGAGTATTAATACAGTTATAGGTCGAGATGGCAACATTGCTAAAACCTTTTGGAAATCTAGAAATATAAAACGCATTTACAAAGATCGGGAAATTACAACGACAACTATTGAGGCGGTTCGTGATGCTTATCGAAAAAAATACGGTATAGAAGAAGAATTTCCTGTACTTAGGACAGAGTTTGGAAACATAGCAGTAAGTACTGTACAGTTTGACCCTTTTATTTATGCAGCTTTCGCAATGCGAGGTACGGAGATTATGTTGCGTACCGCAACCTTGTTTGCACAAGAAGATGTAATCTTTACGGCATGGAGTAATGATTTTTATTCTGCGATGGCAAATTTTACACTTCCAGTAAGTACAGGCTACAATGCAGGTGAATCTTTAATTGTTAACCCACACGGAAAAATATTGGCCAAGCATCCAAGTAAAGAAGAAGATGGTATTGTAGAAGCAAAAATACCCATCGCAGCTTTTAGAAAAGACAGAACCATTCCTAATTATGCCCTAGAAATGACAAAACCTGTTTTTGAGCAATATCAGCAAGAAATTCCAATAAATCATTTAAATATGAAAAAGGATAAATTACCAAAAACCGGTGCTGCCATGAAAGAATTAATGGATAGTATTAGTCGTTATAATCCGCCAAAAAAAGCAAACTAATTATAAAATTTTAATATGTCGTTATTATATAAAAGAGTCACACTTTGCGTTGCTGATTTAGAACGTTCTCTAAAAGTTTATAGAGATATCCTTGGCTTTACCATCAACTATATTCAATCTTCCGAAAAAGATTCATTCTCTTATCCTGTATTTAATATTCCTAATGAAGCGGATTTGACTTTTGCAACAATGGATAGTCCTAGTCAAGAACGGACTTTTGCGCTAACAGAAATAAAAGGCGTTTCCCTGCCAAAACAAGAAGGTATCCACATGGTGGCATCTGTTATTAAAGTAGATAATCTTGTTAGTGTGATCAAAAAAATTAAAGCTCTAGGATTAAAAACAACCGATGTCAAAACCGATGAAAATGAATATGCCACTTTTATAGAACAAGCTTTTGTCGATTTTGATGGACATTTGATAGTACTCTATGAATTGATAGACAAATAATACGATTTATAACTAAAAATTTCGCATATTCATCGTTTCTTTTTCCTTTCTACTTCGTTTAAAAAATCAAGCATAGCTATAGCTATGCTTGATTTTTTTGCCTTGCATAAAGAAAAAATAATTCAATGAATTTATACGAATTTTTTAATCACAAATCGTATAATATCATATCAAGTCAAAAACAATAGAATATTGGGGATTCGAATATAAAATTATTAAAAATTATTACTACATACTTTGAGCCTTAATTACAAGATATAATCCGTTGTGTATTTAGGCATTTTCGGGATAATTATTTCTAAATGTTATTGGATGTTTTCTTTTTGCCAAACTGAACTCGTAAATGAAGGAGTTTAATCCGTCATCTCTAATTCATTACTCTGTTTAATTGGTTTAATAAAAAAAGATATCAAAAAAGTAAAGACTAAAAAGACGACAACAGTCCAAAAACTAGCGCTATATGAGCCTGTTTTATCAGAAATGAAGGCGGTTAACCAAATACCTAATCCAGAACCTATAGCTTCAAAAAATGAGATTACACCACCAATTTTTCCTGCCGATTTGATACCAAATGTTGTTATAATAATATAGTTGAAAAGAGTATAAAGCCCTCCCCACCCTAAACCAACTGCAATTAAAGCAGGCCAGATAAATGTTTCTTGGTTCAATGCCATAAAAATTACTCCTAGAATCATTAAACTTAATTGAGTTTTAAACAATCGATGTTCATTAATTATTTCTGCAACGTAACCAGAAGCAAGCTTAGCTATCAAAATAATTGCAAAGAAAATACTGAAGGTGTTCTCAGCTTTTGATTGTGTGAATCCTAACTCAGTTAAATATAAAAATAAATTGCTAATGATACCAAGGATGCTATAAAAGCAGAAAAAACCGGCAAATGATATCGCCCAAAAAACGGGTAATTTTAATGCTTCTTTAAATGTAATTTCAAAAAGACCCGTTTCCTCATCATTGATGTTTTTCTGTTCACTTTGTTTAATTTTATACTTAACTGGTTTTACAAAAATAGCTAATAAGATTAATGCTAAAACTGGTAAGAAAATTTCGTATTGAAAGGTAGCACGCCAACCAAATTTTTCTAATAGCGGTCCTGCTATTTGCGGAATTACCATTCCACCTGCTGAAGTTCCTGCTAGCGCAATACCAATAGCTAGTCCTCTCCTTTTCTTTATACGTTGTGATACCATTATTACAGTCGCTAGAGTTCCAGCACAAGAAACAGCAATAGCAAATAAAAAATGAATAGTATAAACGTGCCAAAGTGTTTGTACCAAAGAATAATAATAATAAAGCCCTGCGATCATTAAAAGCCCAAGAATCATCATCTTTTTAACACCGTAACGATCAATAATAGCACCAATAAAAGGCATGATAAGAGCTGCTACTACCATGTTGATCAATTCACGGAATTTTAATTCAGATTTTGTCCAACCAAATTCAGATATAATTGCAGTATCAAAGATGGTAATGCCAGAAACAGTCATACCATTAGTTATAATCAAAAGAATTGTACCCAAAATAGCAATTCCGAGTACTTTAAAAAATGTTTCTTTGCCTTGCTCTGTCAAAATAATGGGTTTTTAGTGTTACTATTTTATTTTAATATAATCTATAGGAGTTTCATATGGTGTCAATTTTACCCCATCTTTTCTTAAAATCTCTAATACGGATAAATGCCCTTCGGAGAGGGTCTCGGTTAGTTGAAAGGTAATTCCGGGACTAATGATTCCAATATGATTTACCGTAAATTGACCAGTTACCTGCAAAGTGTATTCTGCTATACCAAAAGGACTGGTTATAAGTTTATTATAGTCTAATACCAGATTATCATTATGATTTACGACATCCACAGGATTAATATGTGGCGGCAATCTCATGGATTGTAAAAGTACTTTGTATGTACCTTCAGAACGAAGGTAAAACAACAATGGTTTTATTTCCATTTCTTTATCTGGGTACGTATAATAACTTTCTTCCAGAATGTAGATTCCTTCGTGCCCTTTGGGGCGATTAATGATTTTATGGTCACAAATATTAGTTACATGCTTTGCGTATGGATGTATTTGTTGACCTTCAGCACGTTCTTTGTCAATCTGTGCTTGATTATCTAAGGTGCCACATAGTATTTTCTTAAATTTTTCGAGTACGTTTTCCATTAGTTTTTTTGAAATAGTTCTACATAAAATCCATTTGGAGTTTCGAGTAAACATGCTTTACCATCACCCAGAATATAATCAGATACTTCTTGAATTCCAGAGTGCACTTTGATATTATTTGTTTTTGCTCTTTTTATCACCTCATCAATGTCACTGGTTTGGAAAGTCCACATGCCCAAACCTTGATTAGGAATACAACTTTGTACACCGGTATCTATCATATTTCCATCTTTGAATTCTAAAAATAACATATGGTTTTGTTCCGAATTAACAGCATAAATACCACAGAATCTAAATGGAGTACCATTTGGTACACCTAGTGCGCCATCATCGGCAGCTTCCCAAACAGAATCGAATATAATTTTATGTCCTAATACAGTGGTATAGAATTCTACTTCTGCATCTGAATCTTTGGCCACAAAGGCTGAATAACCAGGACCGCCAAAACCATTATTGGGATCACAAGGTGCCAACTGTTTTTGATTTACACGCTCGATACCTACACAATGTAAATAATCAGGACCTTTATAAATAGTTTCTAAATACTGCCTTTTTGTTCCATCGGGATTTTCAATATCACCCAATTGCATAGGAGCCATAGCATCTATACCACACTTTTGTATGTGCTTGTCCATAGCCTTTGCATCCGAGGTAGGAAAGCCTAAAGAAAAAGAACCTAATTCATAAGAGTTGTAACTATTATGAATATGAGGAGTACTAGTTTTTAAGTGCAAGATTCTTAGCTGAATTAAACTTGGAACGCTTGCTCGATAACAATGATATACATCATAATCAATATCACCTGAGATGTTCCAAAATGCTCGTTGTTTATTTTTTTCTTCTTCCATAAGAGGAATAGCATCCATCTGCATCTGCATTACATCACAATAAAAATGACGATAGGTATCTATATTTTCTGTACAAAAGGTCGCCGTATGTATATAGCCTGTTAATGCTCCTTCACTAATTCCTGTCGGAATGACTATTTGTGATCGATTTGATATCATTAATATATTATTATTTTTATAATTCTAATTAAGAAATTTCTATACCCTTATATACTTTTGGAATCAAGAACCACCAGGTATTAAATTTAGTCATCTTTTTTCTTTGCATAATTTAATATTCATCTGTTAACAAAAAATTGTTCTTTATAACTAATACGTTTACCTTTAACCATATGTACTTTTGTAGACTCTAGTCCTAAATTTTGTATCTTTTCCATTATTGACTTGAGTTCTTTAACCTTAATAAGAATTGTACTCATGAAAGGTCCAGATATAGGTTTTGGTAATGTAATTCCTGTTATTTCTTTTAAATTGATGATGGGGTTTTGATCACTGTAGTTTAATGTAGCCACCCTGATAGTTGATTTTTTTGGCATCCTAAAGACTGGATAAGCATAGGACTCTTTATCAGACTCGGCAATAATAACTACTTTAAAGCCTAAAATGTCCTGATATATTTTCAAAGACCTGTTAAGATCTGATATCAGTATGGAACTTCTCTTTACATGAACTTCTTCTTCTTCTTGGATCATAAATGACTTCGTTTGTCCATATATATTGATAACTAATAGTATCATAAAAAGGGCAAAGATCTTTAGTTTAAAAGGACATTTATAATTTGTCTTTTTCATAATATATCGAACTATTTATTTATGATATAACTTTTATTTAGAGGCTTTTTAAAGTTTTATTAATATTTTCAAAACTAGGTAAGGCTTTGCCATCAGTAATTTCTTTGTAGTGCACTATTCCTTTGCCATCAATTACAAAAACTGAACGTTTTGAGAAATTCGTCATACCAGCAAAATCATCATCAAATAATACACCATATGTTTTGCTAACCGTTCTATTATAATCTGAAGCTAATGGAAAGTTTAAAGCATTCTCAGCACCAAATTTTTTCAGCACAAAGGGTGAGTCAACAGAAACTCCTAGAACATCTGTATCAAATTTGTTATATAGTTCCTTATCATTATTGGTCAAACAAAGTTGTGCAGTACAAATACTTGTAAACGCCAAAGGGAAAAAGTGTAAAATCAAATTTTTCCCTTTATACTCTTTTAAGCTCACTGGTTGTAGATCGGTTCCTATTAATTTAAAATCAGGTGCTTTCTGACCTACTTCTATTTTAGACATGATATTTTATGTTATTTAAAATTAGATCCATATTTTATTTTTCTAAAAAAGTAAACCAAACTCCCTCAGGACTTTTAATAGCAAAAGTATCTACCCAATCATAAGGTGGTATTCGTACTTTTTGTAGTCTATTAAGGATATGCACTCCTTTACGGATAAGATGATCATAATAACTTTTAATGCCTATGACTTCTATCCTGTATGTCATAAATCCACGGTTAGGTGGTACAGCCTTATGCGTAAAATCTTTGCCTGTTATTCCTTCAAATTCAATAATTTGAAAAACTGTGTCCCTTGAACCATCAAAAGAAAGAATATTGGCTTTGCAGTTTACTTTATCAGCTAAATTAAATGGTAAGCCAAACATGGATTCTTGAGGACTATCTTTCTTTACTTCATATTCATTTAATAAGCTGCAACCTAATTGATCAATGTAAAATTCTCGGGCTTCCTGCAAATTTCTTACCACTAATGAAGAGTTATAAACATGTGTGGGTAATTTTATGGGAGCTTTTAATGCCACTGGAGGTTCCACCCTATGGGTAAAGGCAATAATTGTATCGTCATAACCCTTCATTAAAATGTCGTACAACTTAAAAGCCCCCATTATTTGAAGCAAGGGATCACTCAATCCATGCCAACCTAATTCTCTAAGTTCTTCAAATGTATTGTTCACTTCATGAACCCTTAAATTAATATCCATAATCCCTCCAATATCCCAAGGTTGCTGAGAAGATCGAATATATTCCTGTGCAATGCCCTCAAATTTAATCAATCGCAATTGTCCTGTAGGATGATTATTAGACTGTATCAAAAATTCTGTTGCATGGATATTCGTATCCAATTGCCAAAAATCTAATATACTTGAGTTTGTATTATATGTTCCCGTTATATTCCAACCACCATAATCACAGAAAAAGTTTTTTACCTTTTTTATATCACCAACACTGTATACGATTTCTAATATTGACTTTAACTGAAACATTAATTATATAGTTTTACCTCCGAAAGATACAAAAATAGTTAATTATATTAACTATTAACTTGATTAATTAATTTATATGTTATACTAAAGTCTATGTTTTTAATATAGAAGAGATTATCGTATGAAGGTAATATTAAATCTGGATGTATTTCCTAGAGGAGATAAAATTAACTTCTAATAGGTATACCAAGCTTTTAGAGCTGGTTGCTAATAATTAGATAATGATTAATGATCTTAATTCATTTTTTTAAAATATTTTATAGGCTATCTGGATAAGAACTTATTTATGATTTCCGCACTTTCTTTTGGATTACCATAGTAATGAAATGGCCCTGCATTATTTATAACGAATCGTTCAGCATTTGGAATATTATCCAATAATTTTTCTTGACATGATACAAAGGTATCCAGACTTCCTTGTATGAGCAAAACTGGCATTTTTAATGAGTTTAGTGCGGGTTCTCTATTCCAGCATAAAACCCCAAAATGTGCATCGTATGGTCTCATTTTTGACATTATATTATTCAAAAATGGACTTAGAATTTCTTCAGGTTCAACATGAACAAGGTAATGTGTATAGCGTTTCCAGGTTTCCAGAATCCATTGACCATCTTTTGGTATGACCTGATGCTTCTTAATAGGTAAACTATTTTTAAATTTTTCTGATTCCTTTTCTGTTTTTGGACCACTAGTGCCTGATAATATTAGTTTATATACACGCTCAGGTTGCAAGTATGCGATATTCATAGCCAATAAAGCACCTCCGTGATGACCCAATACGTGGCATTTTTTAATTTTTAAGTAATCTAAAACGGCTAAAGCACTTTCAGTATATTCAGGTACGCCAAGTTCAAAATCAGGATCATCAGAATTTCCATGGCCCGGCCAATCATAAGAGACAAGTTGAAATTTATCAGCTAAAAAAGGAACTAATCTTGCATATTCTTCGCAAGATGATGAGGATTGATGAATTAATAAAAGTGGTTCTCCCTTCCCAACCGTCCAATAATGTATTTTTCCAAAAGGACCCTTAATATATTCTTTTGTGATGTTTTTATTCGTGGTAGTTAGCATTAATTTACTTTTTACAATTGATAAATAAGGTCTTATACTTTACAAAAGTAGTTAATTATATTAATAATTAATAAAGTTAACTATATTTTTCTTATTTTAGCCTTCCTTTTAAAGAAATCAAATAACATTAATAGTTATGAGTAAAAATATGGATTTGCAATTAGAAGTGTCAGAATGGATTATTTCTTTGAAAGAATTTATCGATAGTCAAGGAGAGGATCAGTCAGCAGATTTAATTCATAAACTACGTGCTTTTGCCCAACGCAATGGTGTTCAATTGGCAGGAGAGGCATTAAATTCACCCTATATTAATACGATCAATGCCAAGCAGCAACCTCCATATCCTGGTGATACGGTATTAGAAACCAAGATCGAAAACATTAATAGGTGGAATGCTATGGCTATGGTTTTACAAGGGTATGACAGCGGTGAAGGTGTAGGTGGACATATTGCGACCTATGCATCTGCAGCCAGTATGTATGAAGTGGGTTTCAATCATTTTTTTAAGAAAAAATCTGATGATTATGACGGTGATTTGGTCTCGTTTCAACCTCATGCGGCACCGGGTATTTATGCCAGGGCTTTTTTAGAAGGTCGCTTGAGCGAAAACCAATTAAAAAACTTTAGGAGAGAATTACAGAAAGAAGGTGGTTTACCATCGTATCCGCACCCCAGAAGAATGCCCGATTTTTGGGAAATACCATCCGCTTCAATGGGACTTATAGGAGTCAGCGCAATATATCAGGCACGTTTTCAAAAATATTTAGAAAACAGAGGACTAAAATCTAAAAAAGGAGGGAACGTTTGGGCCTTTGTAGGCGATGGCGAAATGGATGAGCCAGAAACTTTAGGAACATTAAATATAGCAGTTCGTGAGCAGTTAGATAATTTGGTTTTGGTAGTAAATTGCAATCTCCAACGTTTGGATGGTCCTGTGCGTGGTAATGGTAAAATCATTCAGGAACTCGAACGTAGTTTTCTCGGAGCGGGATGGAATGTTACTAAAGTAATCTGGGGTAGTGAATGGGATGAACTTTTGGCGCGCGACCACAAAGGTATACTAGTCGACCGTATGCAAGAAGCATTGGATGGAGATTATCAAATGTATTCAGTACTTCCGGGTGATAAGGTCCGTGAACACTGGGTGAAAGACAATCCGGAATTAGAACAATTAATGCAGTCACTGTCTGATGAGGAAATCAGGACTATCCGTCGTGGTGGTCATGATTATAAAAAGATATTTGCAGCTTTCAAAAAAGCAGGGAAACCTAATGGGAAACCCAGTGTAATCTTAATGAAAACACTAAAAGGTTATGGCATGGGTAGCTCTGGTGAAGGAAAAAACACTACCCATCAGAAGAAAAATATGAGTTCTGAAGAACGAGTAGAAGCAGCTCGTCGTTTTGGTATTCCATTGAGTGAAGCAGCAGCGGCAAAGGCTACATTTTATAAACCTGCAGAAGATAGCCCTGAAATGCGGTACATGAGAGAACGTCGTAAAGAACTCGGAGGTTTTTTGCCCGAGCGGAATGATTTGAGTCAGCCACTTAAAACGCCTGGCGATAGCTTGTTTGATGAGTTTTATCAAGGCACAGGTGGACGTGAAGTCTCGACGACAATGGTTCTGGTACGTATCATTGCTAAATTACTTCGAGACGAAACAGTAAAAGATTATATTGTTCCTATTATTCCTGATGAAGCCAGAACTTTTGGAATGGATGGGCTTTTTCGTCATGCAGGGATATACCAACCAAAAGGTCAATTATATGAACCAGTTGATACCGGAAGTATTTCATATTATAGGGAAAGTACTGATGGTCAAATTCTACAAGAAGGTATTTGCGAAGCCGGAGCTTTAGCTTCGTTTATGGCAGCAGGATCAGCCTATGCCATGCATGGATTACCAATGATTCCATTTTATATTTTTTATTCGATTTTTGGATTTCAAAGAGTTGGGGATATGATATGGGCTTGCGGTGATATGATGTGCAAAGGATTCTTAATTGGTGGTACTTCCGGGCGTACGACACTTAATGGAGAAGGCGTGCAGCATCAAGATGGTCACTCACATATTCTATCGAGCATCGTACCAAATATGAAAAGCTATGATCCTTCTTTTGCCTATGAACTAGCAGTGATAATTAAAGATGGTATCCATAGAATGTACGAGCTACAAGAAAAGATATTTTACTATATCACAGTAGCCAATGAAAATTATGTCATGCCAATAATGCCCAAAAACGTTGATAAAGGTATTATTAAAGGGATGTACCGTTATCAAAAATCAAGTTTAAAAGCAACAAAAGCCAGAAAAGCACATTTGATGGGAAGTGGCTCTATTATGATACAAGTTTTGGAAGCTGCACACATGCTTGAAGAGATGAATATTTCTACAGATATATGGAGTGTAACCAGTTATACAGAACTTCATCGCGAAGCTATGGATGTAGAACGTGCAAAATTACTATCTACTTCAGCAAAAAAACCTAAGAACTATCTAGAGAATTTACTAGAAAAAGAAACCGGAGTTTTTGTTTCTGCTTCTGATTATGTAAAATCTTGGGGTATGAGTATTTCTAAATGGATGCCGGGAAGTTATCATGTACTAGGGACTGATGGCTATGGGCTTAGTGAAAGCAGATCGGATTTAAGGAATCATTTTGAAATAAGTGCAAAATATATTGTATTAAGCGCCTTACAGCTTTTAAAACAAAAAGGGTTGGTTACTGATGTCGAAGTCATAGACTTTATCAAAAAGCACCAAATAGATATTGAAAAGAAAAATCCAGCATTCATCTAATAAAGAAGGAAATGGCAGAAATAAAACTACCGTCTTTAGGCGAAGGAATAGAAAAAGGAACCATTATAAATATTATGGTGAAAGTTGGAGATACCATTTCTTTAGAACAACCTTTACTAGAGGTTGAGACTGATAAAGTGGTAGTTGAAGTCCCTTCGGATGCGCAAGGAACAGTGACCGCAATAGTAGTCAATGAGGGAGATGAAATCTCAGAAGGAAGTCCATTTATCCAAATAGATATGGTTGATAATTCGGTTGAGAAACTTGCACTAAAAGAAAAAGTGCAAGAAGAAAAGGAAGTAATTATAGCTGTTGAAAATCAAGAAGATATAATCGTTCCTCAAACAACTACATCTGAGGTGAGAGCAGAACACTTAGAAGTATTGAAGACTCCAATATCAGAATCACTAAAGACAAGTTCAGGTAGTTATAGGGCATCGCCGCTAGCTCGAAAGTTAGCTCGCGAAATAGGAGTAAATATTACTGATGTAGCCAGCATTGCCAAGCACAACCGTATTTCTATAAAAGATGTGAAAACATATGCTAAAACAAATAATAGCAAAGAGACAGCTATAACGCCAACTATGAATGTAGTATTGCCTGATTTTTCGAAATGGGGAAATGTCAATACTCAGACAATACCAGCTATTACCAAAGCAACAAGTAAAAACATGAGCATGACTTGGAGTCAGATTCCACATGCCTGGCTTCAGGAAAAAGTAGATGTTACCGATCTGGAAGCAAAACGTCAATTACATAAAGGTACAGTAAAAGAAGAAGAAGGAGCACTGACCATAACCAGTATTATGGTCAAAGTAGTTGCAAAAGCGTTGGAAGAATTTCCTATTCTTAATGCAAGTTTAGATACTCAAAACAACCAGATTATTTTTAAGGAATATATCAATATTGGAGTTGCAGTAGATTCTGACCGAGGATTATTAGTCCCCGTTTTACGAGATCCTAATAAAAAGGGAATGTTACAAATCTCAAAGAATTTGGTAGCCGTATCCCAAAAAGTAAAACAAAACAAAACAAAACCCGAGGAGTTAGAAGGTGGCACATTTACGATCTCTAATTTAGGAGGTATCGGTACAAGTGCTGTCTTTCCTTTAGTCAATCATCCTCAAGTTGCAATTTTAGGAATTGCGGCTAGTACAATAGAAGCAATATGGATACATGAAAAGTTTGAACCCCGAACCATCATGCCATTGACGATTGGATTTGACCATAGAATTATTAATGGAGCAGATGCAGCTAGATTTTTAAAATATATTAAACATTTGCTAGAAGATTGGTTTCTTTGGGGGATGTGATATTAAGGCAATAAAATAAATAAGAATTTAAAAAATGAATGTATTTTTAATTATAGCACATTGACTTATATAAATGAACTCATCTTGACTTTTACTATTTCCTAAAAAATGCTGAAAATTTGTCCATATTCCAATACCCCATCTGGTCAAATTTCAATTCATTTTCGGTTAAAAATAAAAAGTCTCGATGGGTTCAATATTTGCAAAAAATGACAAATGAATTTTTTAAAACAATAATTTAAATATCTACGAATATGAAGGAACTAAAATTATTCCCAAAACACGAAGGCATTTGGGAAGGTACGTATAGAAGAATATCAGCAGATGGTAAGCTCATTGATCAATGGAAAAGTAGACTAACCTGTGTTTTACTACCCGGCAACAAATATCATCAGGTAAATCAATACATGTGGGATGATGGCTTCGAAGAATGTCTTGATTTTGGTATATGCCCATTTAATGAAGAAGGTGAGTTAATTTTTGAAAATCCAAGATTAAGTGGTAAAGCATGGGAAACTGGTAGAAGTGTTGTGCTCATTTGGGAATATAAACATAGACCTAGTATGACTTTGTTTGAACAAATCGACCTGATTGGTAATGATGATCATCGAATCCGAGTCTGGAAATGGTCAGAGGGAGATATCTTTAATGGAATTACAATGATCGAAGAACGTAAAGTTTGTGGTAAAGAAGGTATTGACCCTCAATTCTGGGTGGACTTGCCAAATAAAAGAACAAATGAACAGGCTTCTAGATCTGATAGTTAAGTAAGAATTCCTATCATAAATTAAACCAACAGTCCCGTAAAGCTTTTCTTCTTTTGTAAATCATGGATGAAAAGCTATTTTTTTATTAAATTATCTTTTTTAAATGGTCTTTATAGTTTTCTGAAATTAGTGTACGTTCTTCATAGGATTTCTGAAAACGATACAAAATATAAACATAATGATTAGGAACGGTTATCATTGTCTGCTACGAAAATTTGGTACTTTCCTAGGAATAACAAAGAAAAAGACCCTGCTAAAAAAGCAACGAAAGCATAACTAAGAATCGTATCATAACTTCCGGTAGCGGTAAAAAACTTTCCGAAGATATAAGGACCAAAACCAGCACCTAATGCAAAAAAACCATATAAGAATCCATAAATAGCAGCATAGTTTTTCATTCCGAAATAACGCGATACCAAATACGCCATTAAGTCATATTCTACTCCTGCTCCAAAGCCTAATATCGAAACAGCTATTAAAGCGCCGGAATAGCTCAAATCAGCTTGTTGCAATAACAAACAGGAGATGGCAGGAACACTAAGCAGAATACATGCGACAGCAGGAGCCCAAAAACGATCAAGAAGATATCCACCTACCAATCGACCAATCAAAACAGAGTAACCAATAAAACTCGCAATTACGACCGCGTCTACAGTATTAAAACCCTTCGAACTTAACATTCTTTCTAAATTAGGAATAGGTCCTCCAATGGCAAAAGAGATTAAAATAAAAGCAAATGCCAAAAGCCAAAAACGCCATTCTTTTAATGCTTGTTTTACAGATAATCCAATGTTATTGTTTTTTTGGTGACCTGGAATTTCTCTTCTTAATTTCGCAACTTTTTGAGTAACTTTTGGATCGTCGGTATCTCTAAAAAAGAAAAAAGCTATAGGTAACGCTATAAGAAGCGGTAATAAACCTACACCTATGTATGCTGTTTTCCAGCCATAGTTCTCTATGATAGAAGAGGCAAACAGTTTGGCAATCGCACCAAAAATACCTGTACCTAAAAGAGAAAGTCCAAGTGCCAACCCTCGATTTTCATTAAACCAATTATTTATGGCTCTTGTCCAGGTCATCGGCAAGGTGCCAGCACCTACAATAGCCAATAGTCCCCATAAAATCAAATAAATAGTTTTTGATCCGGTATTCAGGCTAAAAGCCATAAATACCAAACCAAAAAGTAACAAAGAGAGAAGTGCAGTTTTTCTAGCTCCTATTTTATCAGCGATATACCCTGCTAAAGGACTCGTGAACAATGCTACAATAGTAAATACCGGCATTGCAGCCATAATGGTGTCCATTCCCCAACCAAAGTTTTGGGTGAGTGGTACGGCAAAAACACCTATAGTATAAAAAGGTAACGGAGACATGCCTAGACCAATACCAAATGTAGATGCCAGAATAACTGGCCATCCAAATTTAAATTCCTTAAAGTTGCGTTTTGTCAAAATATTGAGTTTTAGTGGTTATTTAATAATTCTTGTTCTTAAAATATTTTTTATCAAAAAAATTAATTAACTTTATTAATAATTAATATTGTTAACTAAAATAAAATAAATATATTAGGCAAAAAAACTTTTTGCAATAAATAATCATATTATGGGAATGACCATCACAGAAAAAATAATGGCTTGCAATAGCGGAAGAGATCATGTAGTGCCTGGAGAATTAGTATGGACAGATGTACATACTGTAATGACCATGGATTTTTTGGGTAAGCAATGTTTTGATAAATTCGAGTCTTTAGGAAAGAAAGAAGTTTTTGATAAAAATAAAGTGATTTGTGTTTCTGATCACTTGGTTCCTCCACCTAATCAAAAGTTTGCCAATATGCTGAATGAATGGCGAGAGGTTGTAAAAAAGCATAATATCACTAATTTTTATGACTTGGGACGGCAAGGAATCGCGCATCAAATTATGGTCGAGCAAGGACACGTGCTACCGGGAAATATAAGTATAGGAACTGATTCCCATGCCAATACCTATGGAGCTGTAGGTTCAATGGGTAATGCTATTGGTGTAACTGATGCGGCGATAGCTATGGCAACAGGCAAAGCCTGGTTCAGGGTACCAGAAACTGTAAAATTTAATATTACAGGAAAATGGCAGCCATGGGTGATGGCAAAAGACCTGAGTTTGCATATTATGGGAATGATGCACTGGAATGGTCATTTATTATACAAATCCTTAGAGTTTACAGGACCAGCTATAAAATCTTTAAGTATGGCAGGTCGTATGACGTTGTGTAATATGACTGTAGATCTTGGAGCAAAAAATGGCATTATAGCACCAGATGCGGTTACAGAACGATATTTAAGAAATCGAACTACCGATCCTTGGGAGATGATTAATAGCGATGAAGATGCAAAATATGATCAGGTATACAATGTGGACATCTCTGATCTGGGTCCTACAGTAGCAATGCCAGGAAAACTAGATGATACTGTGCCGGTAGAAAAATTGATTGGTACAAAATTTAATAAAGCTTTTGTAGGGACTTGTACTAATGGCAGGTTGGAGGATTTTGCTATGATGGCAGAGATTATGAAAGGAAAACAAGTACATAGAGATGTTAACATGATTCTTGTTCCGGCTAGTCAAACTGTTTATTTAGAAGCTTTGCGAGCAGGACATATCGAAACATTAATAGAAGCAGGAGCGGCAATAGACACACCTAGTTGTGCTTCTTGTGCCGGTATTCATACTGGCGTTGCCGGCGATGGTGACGTCGTACTAAGTGCTGGTAATAGAAATATGACTGGTAGAATGGGAAGTAGAAAAGCAGCAATATATTTGACATCTCCCGCGGTTGTTGCAGCTTCTTCAATTACTGGAGAAGTAACTGACCCTCGTACGTTTGATAAATAACTTCAAATGAAAAGAAGAACCTTCATACAAAAAACAAGCGTAGCAGGTTTGGCATCGAGTTTTATGCCAATGGCCTGTGTACAGCCTGTGCTTGATACCGAAATTCTGATATTAGGAGGTGGAGTTTCTGGTTTATATTTAGCAAACCTTCTGGAAAAGACTGATAAAGATTATATCCTTTTGGAAGGAAGTAATAGGCTTGGTGGTAGAATGTTTACAAGACAGGATATAAATCGTGAGGTGGGAGGAAGAGGTATTGGTGACAGGTACCTACAACTAATGAAGCTTATAAAAGAACTTGATATCAACATGATAGATATTACCGATTACATGCGAGAACCTACTGCAGTTTATGTAGATGGTAAACTATATCCTCAGTGGTCAGAATCAACCACTAATCCAAGCAGATTACAATTTAAAGCGCTGGGCAAAGTTAAACAATTAACTGCATTAGATGAATGGTATCAAAGGCCTGATTTAGATGAACTTTATAGTGAACTTTTAAAAAGTAAAGGACTTACCGAACAAGAATTAAATCTAGTCAACATTAGTGCAAATTATAACGATATAAGAGAAACTTCGGCTATTAATGCATATCATAGTATGGCTTTCCGAAAGTTTAATGGTTCCAAAAGAGTACTGAATTTTGAAGGAGGTACTAAAACATTTATTGATGCTATAGCCGATACACTTTCAAAACCAGTATTAAAGAATAAAATGGTTAATACCATAGATGATAGTGACAATAAGATAACGGTACGGTGTAATGATGGATCTAGTTATAAGGCAAAAAAAGTGGTCTCTACACTACCCTTTACAACGTTAAGAGATGTGAAAATGAACACAACCTTTACTGCTAATCAAGAAAAAGCAATTAAAGAGTTGCAGTATACTGCTATTACGCAAATACACCTAAACCACAAAGAAGCCTTTTGGGAACATGATAAAACACCATTATCCATGTGGACGGATACGCCATTAGAAAGGATTATGAATGTGAGTTCTGATCCTGTTGAAAAAGAAATAGCCTGCTGGATAAACGGAAAGGGAACTGCCTTTTTTGATACTATGTCTGAAACAGAAATAGCTAAATATACAATCGATAAAATTAATGAAATACGTCCTTCTTCTGTTGGTAAAATAGAATATTTAGGCACACAGAATTGGGGTAAATACCCTTTTAATAAAGGAGCTTATGTAGAGTTTGGTGTTGGTCAGCCTTCTTGGTTTAAGGATATGATTCGCCCAACGGGAAATATGCATTTTGCAGGTGAACATGTAGCAAGTAAATCAAGAGGAATAGAAGCAGCAGCAGAATCTGCTCAAAGAGTTTTTAGCGAATTAATGAACAAAAAATAATAGTATGATAAAAGGAACATGTTGGGTTGCTAGTGATTATGTGATGGCATACGATATTATCACTTCAGAATATTGGACATCACCTATAGATCCAAAAGAAAATAGTAAATGGGTTATGGCTGGAGTAAAAGATGAATTTAATCACAAAAATGCTTTTAAAGATAAAGGATATACTTTTATTGTGGCTGCGCATAATTTTGCCGGTGGAGGAAAATCCATAGAACATGTGATTACAGGTCTTATGGGATCAGGTATTCAGGCAGTTTTTGCTACTAGTTTTGCTAGACTTCAATTTAGAAACGCTATCAATTATGGACTGCCATTTGTAACTTCTTCTGATATTAATAAAGGTTGTGAAACCGGTGATGAATTAGCATATAATCCAGAAAACGGTATTATAAAAAATATAACCAAAGGAATTTCATTTCAATCCGTACCTGCAGCTCCTTTTGTAGCAGAAGTTAGCAAGGCAGGAGGACTTATGAACTTTGTACGTGAAAAAATTGCCAAAGGAGAACCTATTGAATAAGAACACTTATGAAAGAGAATCAACTTAAGAAAAGAATAGCATCCGGTAAAGCAGGTTTTGGAGTAATCTCTCCTACTATAGACCCGATTATTTGTGAATACATAGGTCTTTTAGGAATGGATTTCTATATGCTTGATGCTGAGCATGGAGCTATAACAGCATCAGATGTAACTAATATGGTTCGAGCATGTGAGATCAGAAATACAACTCCTTTGGCGCGAATAAGAAGTGTAGATGCAAAATTAATACTTCAGTATATGGATGCAGGAATTATGGGAGTTATGATGCCAAGTATAAACAATACCGATGATGTAAAAAAACTTGTTGAAGCAATCAAATATCCTCCCATGGGTCATAGAGGCCTTGGCCCAGTGCGAGCGGCAGATTATATGCAAGGAACAATGTCACAGCCAGAATATGTAGCATTTGCAAACCAAGAAACATTGGTGTTACCGCAAATAGAATCGATGGAATGTGTTAAAAACCTTCCCGAAATGTGCAAAATTGATGGTGTGGATGGTTTTATCATAGGTCCCAGAGATTTAGCCATGTCTATGGGATATTATAACGGTCCTGGTCACGATGAAGTTAAAACAGTATTGAATGATATTTTTTCGACGATTATAGCATCTGATAAATGGTTCGGAACCGTAGCAGGCAATGCTGATCAGGCACAGGTACTTATTGAAAAAGGAGCCTCTATGATTATGAATTCAGTTCAAGGATTAATTAAAACTTCTGGAAATGCATTCTTAACTGCTAGAAAATAAAGATATTTATCTCTCGATCAATTTATTGGGAGTATTAACAATAAAAGAGAATAACTAATTTTTAAATTACTAAGGATAAGATGGCAGCATTAGTGGTATTATTTAATTTGAAAGACGAAGGGTCTAAAGAAGCTTACGAAAAATGGGCCAAGACGACAGATGTGCCAACGGCATTAAAAATGGCGTCGGTAGATACTTTTAAAGTATTCCGATTAGGAAATGTTATGGGTACCGAAAATCCATCACCCTATCAATATTGCGAAGTCTTAGAGATTAATGATATGAGTACGTTAGGAGAAGAAGTCAATTCTGATGCTATGCAAAAAGTTGCTGCTCAATTTCAAGATTTTGCAGACAATCCTATATTTATCATTTCAGAACAAATCGCATAATAAAAATGTATAATTTAAAAGGAAAAACAGCCATTGTTACCGGTTCTGGAAGACGTAACGGCATTGGAGAAGCCATTGCGTTAAAACTTGCTTCAGAAGGTTGTAATGTGGTTATTACAGATTTAGGAGCTACTAAAGGCGAGCAGTTTAGTAAAGAACACATAGGTACAACAGATGAAATGGAACCCATTGTAGCTGATGCAAAAAGTAAAGGTGGCGATGCTATTGCCGTACCCTGCGATGTCCGTTATGAAGATCAGGTGATTCATCTTATTAACAAAGCTGTAGAAGCTTTTGGAGGCATTGATATCTTAATTAACAATGCAGGAGTAGGATATATTATGGAATCTTTTATAGAATTTAAAGAAGAAAGTTGGGATGCTGTTTTGGATGTCAACCTTAAAGGAGCCTTTTTATGTTCTAAACATGCAGCTATACAAATGATCGATCAGGGAAATGGTGGAGCAATTATCAATATTGCCAGCCAAGCTGCAAAATCGGGCTTTCCTTTTGCGGCTGCGTATACAGCTTCAAAACATGGTATGATCGGCCTTACACGCTCCAATGCAGTAGAGTTAGGACAATATAAAATCCGTGTAAACGCAGTATGTCCTAACCATATTACAACAGGTTTAGGACATTGGCAAAATAAATTTTTTAGTGATAAGCTAGGATTAAACTATGAAGATTATTTACAAACCATTGTAGATAAAAACCCTCTAAAAAGAACCGGACTCGTTGATGATATAGCCAAGGCTGTGATTTTTTTAGCCTCAGACCAGGCAGATTATATAACCGGAGAAGCAATGAATGTAAGTGGTGGCGAAGAATACCATTAAAAAATACGGCAATATAACTTCTTTCTCAATGCATTTAGGAAAGTTGTTTTTACTGAAATAAGACTAAAAAAGAACTGTCTTTTGGTAGTTTCCGCACTCGAGAGAAAAAATAAAATAATATTTATGAAATTAGGAATAGATATAGGCGGTACATTTACAGATTTTGTAATATTCGAAAATAACAGCAGTCAGTTGTATTTTGCTAAGACTCTGACCACATATCCAGACCCTACTAAAGGTATTTTTAATGGAATAAGAGAATTAGAAGAGAAGTTTGGTTTTGTTGTTAGAGATATGGATGACATTGTACATGGTACAACCTTAGTGACTAATGCGGTTATTGAACGTAAAGGTGCAAAAACAGCTTTCATTACTACCAAAGGTTTTGAAGATGTACTGGAGATAGGCCGCGAAATGCGATATGATATCTATGATATATTCTTAACCATGCCAAAGCCTTTGGTACCAAGAAACTTAAGAATTGGGGTTGCAGAACGTGTAGATACCCATGGTAATGTGATCACTCCTCTAGAAAAAAATGACTTGCAGGCTATAACAGATTCTCTAAAAGAGAATGATATTGAAGCAGTTGGTATATGCCTCTTGAATTCGTTTGCAAATATAAATCATGAAAAAGCGTTGGGGAATTATTTATCAGAAAATGTACCTGATATTTATTACAGTCTTTCTTCAGAAATAATGCCAGAGATACGAGAATATGAACGTAGTTCAGCGACCGCTATGAATGCCTATGTGCAGCCAATAACTGATAAATATTTGAAAGACTTTGAATTTCAACTAAAAGCATTTGGTTTTAAGGGGAATATCAATATTATGATTTCTAGCGGAAAATTAACAACGATTGATGGTGCACGCAAGTCACCTATCCACTTGTTAGAATCTGGTCCGGCTGGTGGGGCAATGGCCGGGGTGTTCTATGGTAGACAGCTTCAGGAAGAAAACCTGTTATGTTTTGATATGGGAGGCACCACAGCAAAGGCCTGTGTAATCTATGAAGGAAAACCAGAAATCACAAATCATTTTGAGGCTGCCCGGGTAAAACGATTTAAAAAAGGAAGTGGATTACCGGTACGTATTCCGGTAATCGATTTAATTGAAATAGGTGCTGGTGGAGGTAGTATAGCCCGTGTTAATACTATAGGATTACTTACTGTAGGTCCTGATAGTGCATCATCCACACCGGGTCCTGCCTGTTATAATCTTGGAGGAGAAAACCCAACAGTAACTGATGCCGATTTGGTTTTAGGGTATCTCAATGCAGATTATTTTTTGGGTGGTGAGATGACACTGAGTGTTGCTGCTGCAAGACAAGCCATTAAAAATAAATTGGCCGATCCACTAGGGATATCTATAGAAGAGGCCGCTATGGGAATTCATAAAATTGTCAATGAAAATATGGCGAATGCTGCACGTGTTCACGTGCTCGAAAAAGGAATGGACCCCCGCCATTTTAATATGATTGGTTTTGGAGGCGCAGGACCAGTACATTCTTTTGGTGTAGCAAAATTACTCAATGTAAAACGTTTGATTATTCCGGTTGGTGCAGGAGTAACCTCGGCCTTAGGCTTTTTAGTATCTCCGGTAGCAAGTGAAAAAATACGAAGTCATATCGCAGAGCTAAATCAATTAGATTGGAGTGAGATCAATGATTTTCTGGAGGATATGGAAAAATCAGGGTACGAATTCTTATTTAAATCCGGGATTCCTGCCAAAGATGGATCTGTACAACGTATTGCAGATATGCGTTATAGTGGTCAAGGACATGAGATCACTATCGAATTACCACATGGAAAACTGAATGAAGACAGTATTGCCGAAATCAAAAGGCGTTTTGTAAAAGAATACGAATTTCGATATAACCGTTCTATAGAAGGAATCCCGCTAGAAATGGTAACCTGGCGTGTTGTGGTGCAAGGCCCAATTCCTAAAATGGCTGTGAAGCAGTTTTCTAATACTTCAAGCGATGCAGATGCCTATAAAGGGATCAGAAAAGTATATTTTGAAGAAACCGGCTATTTAGAATGCTTAGTTTATGACCGGTATGCGCTGAAACCAAACGAAAAATTTAATGGCCCAGCTATTATAGAAGAAACAGAAAGTACCACGGTTATCGGAATCAATAGTATCATTCATATGGATACTCAAAAAAACATAATAATTGACCTTAATACCTAGTTATGGATTATGATATTTTAATTATCGGAGCAGGTACCGCTGGCATGGCTTGTGCTATTACTGCAGCAGAACGAGGGCTCAAAGTCGGTGTGGTCGAAAAAATAGATTATGTCGGCGGAGCAATGCATTGGTCTGGTGGACATATGAGTGCAGGAGGAATTCGCCTTCAAAAGGAAAAAGGGATTGATGATTCCCCAGAAAAACATTTAGCCGACATCTATAGAATTAATAATAAATCTGGTGATCTGGAACTTATTAAAAAAGCAGTATACGAAGCTCCAAATACCTTTGACTGGCTTGACGAATTAGGTATGGAGTGGGCTCCGGAATGCCCTAGAATTATTTATGGTCATGTGGCATACGAAACTGCCAGAACTATCTATGGGTCAGAAAAAGCACTGAGCATTTATAAAGTGATGCTACCAAAATGGGAGAAATATGTGGCGAACGGCACTATTGAAATTCACTTTAACAATTCTTTTTCTGGATTAGGAAAAATTAAAAATCGATATAATAAAGTAATATGTGATACTCCTGAGGGCGAAAAAACATATACTGGCAAACACATCGTTATCACTACTGGCGGATATGGAAGTAATCCTGCCTATTTTCAACAAAAACATGATAATATTCCTTTGGTAAGCAGCTGTTGTCCTACTGCTACCGCAGATGGTCATATAATTATCGAAAAACATGGGGCAACATTTAGATTAGGAGAGTTTCATTTGCCAAGTTTGGGCGGTATAGAAATGGAAGAAGGAAGTGGTCGTGTTAATTTTAATAAAGCTTGGGCTATGGTATTAACCTCAATATATCGAAAACCACGTGATATTTATGTAAATGCGTATGGAAACCGCTTTATACGAGAGGATGAAGTTAATCCTGAAATAAGAGAACATTTAGTCATGAAACAACCGGATTGGTGTTTTTGGGTTGTTTTTGACGAAAAAGCATTGGTCACTACTGACCATAATGGCAATCATAATCCCTTAGTAATAGGTTGGACTATTAAGCAAATGAAAGAAGAAGCAGGAAAGAATCGAGCATTAAAAATGGCAGACACTATAGAAGAATTGGCCTCCAAAACGGGTTTACCTTCTGATAACCTAAAAACAACGATAAATACCTATAATCAAATGGTGGCTACCAAAACAGACCCGGAATTTGGAAGAAAATATCTCGAAGATCCAATAACAGAAGCGCCTTTCTATGCTTTGAAAATACACGCGTCAGTTTTGGTAACCTTTGGTGGTATCAAAGTCAATGAACAATTACAGGTTTTAGACAATGATGGAGCTGTGATGGAGGGATTATATGGGGCAGGAGAATTCCTTGGCTTGGGAGCTACTAGCGGTAGTTCATTTTGTAGTGGGATGGCTATTACTCCAGCTTTAAGTTTTGGACGTATCTTAGGTCGAACACTTCAGAAATAAAGGGATGTCAATGGAGTTTTGATATAATTTTAAGAATAAGAACTATTTATTTACACTAAAATTAGTTAACTTAGTTAACTAATTTAAATCATGGAAAACGTAAAAACAACATTCGATCCAATTGCATTAAGTATCTTATGGTCCAGGCTTATAAGCATTGTAGATGAAGCTGGTACTACTTTACAGCGAACATCCTTCTCAACGGTCACTCGAGAGTCTAATGATTTTGCGGTGGTGTTAATGGATAAAAAAGGGCGTTCTATTGCCCAATCCAGTGTTTCAGTACCTTCTTTTTTAGGAGTGTTACCAATTTTGACAAAAGCACTATTAGCAGATTATTTTCCTTTAGAAACTTGGAAAGAAGGTGATGTAGTAATGACTAACGACCCTTGGCTTTGTGCTGGTCATAAACCAGATATTGGGATTGTTTCTCCGATATTCTATCAAAAGCAATTGATTGGTTTTATTGGTACAATAGCACATTCTCCCGATATGGGAGGCGTACTATGGGGTGCAGGTTCTCGGGATCTCTACGAAGAAGGATTGATGGTACCTCCCACCAAACTAATTTCCGAAGGAAAACCAAACAAAACCCTTTTCAATATATTAGAAGTTAATGTTCGTGCTGCGCATCAAACTATTGGCGATATCAAAGCGCAAATTGCCGCAAATGACCAGGGTATCAAGTCATTACATAAATTAATAGAAGAAAATCAGTTGACTGATTTACAAGATCTAGCTGATGCGGTTATCGAGGCTTCAGAAAAAGCGATGCGAGAAGCTTTACTGGCTGCACCAGATGGTAGCTACCAGTATAGTTATGATACCGATGGAGACGGATTGGGTAATGGATGTCATTTCGAAATCACCATTAATATTAAAGGAGACGAAATTCATGCGGATTATACAGGTACTTCCGGGGCACATCCTTTGAGTATCAACGCCGTATTAAACTATACCTTTGCCTACACAGCCTATCCTATTAAATGTACTTTTAGTCCTGATGTGCCTAATAATGATGGATCTTTCTATCCTATAAAAGTTACCGCACCAAAAGGTTGTTTGGTAAATGCTCAAAAACCGTCTCCGCTGGGAGCTAGAAATATTACTGGAAATATGTTACATTCAGTGGTCTTTGGTGCGTTGGCAAAAGCAGTACCAGAACAAGTACAAGCCGATTGTGGTAGCGCATGTTGGTGTATTGTTTTAAATGGAGAACATAAAGGAAAAGAGTTTGTAGAATACTTCTTTTTGAATGGAGGGTATGGAGCAAGACCAAATATGGATGGAGAACACGTATTAAGCTTCCCTACCAATGTGGCTAATGTGCCCATAGAGGTATTAGAAACTGATATTGCCGTATTGGTTACCGAAAAATCACTACTGCCCGATTCTGGAGGTAAAGGACAATACAGAGGTGGTTTGGGGCAACGTTTTAGTTTTAAAAATGTAGGCGAACAATCATTGAATATTTCATTATTGACAGAAAAAACGAAAACTCCGGCCAAGGGAATCTTATTAGGAGGCGATGGAGAAATGGGCTCGCTGGAGATCATTCCTCATAGAGAATTCCCTCCAAAAGGATTGGATAAGTTACATCCTGGAGAGGAACTGGTTTTAACCTTACCCGGTGGTGGCGGATATGGAGACCCGGCAAAAAGAGAAAAAACTTTCATCCAAGAAGATAAAATATTGGGGTATATTTCTTAATATGAAAAAGAAGATTACCTTAAACCAATAAAAATTACATACGATATAGCAACGATAACATCAAAAGTATAAGACAATGGCAAAGAATCTAACACCAGTTTGGAACAAAATTGCAAAGCACGCAATGCTTCCAGAGACTACTCATGATGAAAGAGCCAGATATAACTTTCTATCTAATCTAAACAAACATTTGGCTCATGTTTCTCAAGGGACAAAAACAGCTTATGATACCCGGGTCGTTCCAAAATTTAAAGAAGAGCATGGTCGTGGGATTCAAAATAGAGAAGAATTAAAAGAGGCCATTGAAAAAGATTCGCACTACCAAATCTGGTCTTCATTAAGAAGAAGTACTATGGAAATGCGCCAACAAGCAGGCCGTTCATTGGTGCTGCGCCAGGCAGCAGAGCTTCGTGATAAAGCAGAAGCACTCAATAATGGAAAATCAACGCTGGTACTAAATCCTTCTGTAAAAGTACCTGATTATTTATTAGCGGTAGACAATCATTTGATGCCGGGGAGTTATCATACAGAACTTATAGAAGGCGACGTTAGCCCGGCGGCAAATTATGATTCCGGGATTTTTGTGACCACAGCAGGGCTGATTGGTCGTTTTAATGATGGTGGTGGAAAAGCAATCACTACCTGGGTACGCAAAAATCACCCTGATTTTAAACCCAAACGGATTCTGGATATAGGTTGTGGAATGGGACATAATGTGCTACCCATTGCTAAAGCATTTCCTGATGCCGAGGTTATTGCCATAGATACGGGAGTACCTATGCTGCGTTATGGTCATGCACGTGCTATAGATCTGGGATATAACAACATTACATTCATGCAGATGGATGCTGCCAAAACTACTTTTGAAGACGCGTCTTTTGATTGGATACAGTCTACCATGTTTTTACATGAAACGGGAGGTAAATCCATTTATAAAATCATGAAAGAGGTATATAGATTGCTTAAGCCAGGTGGACTTACACTACATATTGAGCAGCCGCAATATACTGATGATATGAGTGAATATGAAAAATTCATGAGGGATTGGGATGCTCTTAATAACTCAGAACCCTATTGGTCCAAAATGCATGATATAGATCCTTGTGAGTTAATGGTTGTATCAGGGTTTAAAAAAGAAGATTTTATGCAGATTGGTGCAAAGGCCGAAAATGATCTTGCAAGTGATACTACCAGTGAGGAAGAACCAGAAGATTTTGGAAGATCACCTATTTGGAATGTTTTTGGAGCGATTAAAAATTAACACAAAAAGAAATGATAGATTATATAAAATTAGCATCGTCAAAATCAAAAGGGAAACGACCTTATTTTCATGATGATCCTGCTGTGGAACGGGTCCTGAATGTTACCATGGCAATTGCAGGTGAATTGGCAGTTACTCGAGAGCGTATGGATAGTATCGAGCGCATTCTGGAATCTAAAGGCCTGGTAACCAGAGAAGAGATTGAAAACTACGTACCGAATTCTGAAGAGATTGAAATACAACGCCAAACCTGGCACAGTGAATATATTTCCAGAGTACTTCGCATCATACAGCAAGAAATGGAAGAAATGGAAAACCCAGATAAGAGTATAGAAGAAATTGCAAATGATATCAATGAAATGTAATGGCAGAACTTCATAATAGAATTACTAAATTTTTTAACGCCATTATCGATCGTGATATTGAAGAGATCAAAAACGGGTATTGCCAGAATGAAGATACCTACGTAATCTTAGAAGGTCCTCGTTTTAGTACAAAAGGATATTCTATGATTGCCAAAGGCTGGAATGATTTTACCGACTCGTCTATTACCATGACCAAAATCGTGTGGACAGAAGGCCCTTTTGAAGAAATCCTGGGAGATATGGGCTGGATAAGCGGAATTACAGAATTGCACTTACATGTTGGAGATAAGGAGGTTACGAATACCTTTCGTACTTCTTTTGTTCTAAAAAAAGAAAATAATGATTGGAAAATCCGTCATGAACATGTTTCTGCACCGCACCCCGATCCTTATGGTGTGGGCGATTGGTTACAAAAATAAGGATTATTTTGATTTGATCATGTATTCTAAAAAAAGCTTAGAATGGTATGATGATTCATTTTAAAAAACAACATTACTTAAAAGAGCGAAAGCATAGTTTAACAAACTGTTAAAATTGAGTTCTTTTTAATTAAAAAGTATTCTATGTTATCTACTATAAATAAAAAACATGCTGCTGAATTAGAAGTATATTTCAATCAAATCAAAATAAACATTATTGGTTATAATACTTTTTTTGAATCTACAGATGGGCAAAAAGAGTTAATCTATGCAGATTGGATAGCTAGCGGTCGCCTATATAGGCCTATAGAAGACGCAATGAAGAATAGTATAGGTCCCATGATTGCTAATACACATTCATTTTCGAGCGAAACGGGAAAAGCATCTACCTATGCCTATAAGCATGCTCGTTACATTATAAAGAATCATGTAAATGCTACTGAAAATGATGTGCTGATTACTTCGGGAACAGGTATGACAGGAGTTTTGTCTAGATTACAGCGCATTATGGGATTACGAGTTTCTAATAACCACAAGACTAAGAACTATATCCCGGAAAATGAGCGCCCAGTAGTTTTTATAACTCATATGGAGCATCATTCCAATCAAGTGCCTTGGATGGAAACTATTGCCGATGTTGTTATAGTTCCAGGGGATGAAAATAATCTGGTATCTCCCGGAAATCTTATTCAGATAATCAAAAAATATGCTAATAGACCTATAAAAATAGGTGCTTTTACAGCGTGTTCTAATGTAACGGGCATGATAACTCCTTATCAAGAACTGGCAAAAATAATGCATGCCCATAGAGGGTATTGTATTATGGATTTTGCGGCCTCAGCTCCTTATGTATCAATAAATATGCATCCTTTAGATCCAGAAGAAAGGTTAGATGCAGTGCTATTTTCACCTCATAAATTTTTAGGAGGACCTGGTAGCTGTGGAGTATTAGTTTTTAATAAAGAATTATATAAAGCACCTTGTCCAGATGTACCAGGTGGTGGTAACGTAAAATGGACAACGCCTAATGGAAATTTTGGGTATCACGATGATATAGAAACCAGAGAAGACGCAGGTACGCCTGGATTTTTACAGACGATGCGAGCCGCAATGGCTATTCGCTTAAAGGAAAAAATGGGAGTAGATAATATGCATCAACGAGAAAAAGAACTTTTAGATCTATGCTTTGATCGTCTATCACAAGTAGATGGGCTTTTCATTCTTGGTAACATAGATGAAGATCGTATTGGATGTATTTCTTTTGGGGTTAAAAATATACATTACAACCTCATCGTAAGACTATTAAATGATAAATTTGGAATACAAGTGCGTGGAGGATGGTCTTGTGCAAGTACCTACGCACATTATCTTTTTAAGCTGGGAGATGAAGATTCAGAACGTATTATTGATGGCATCGAGAATAAACGTCTTAATAATAAGCCTGGTTGGGTTCGACTTTCACTACATCCCGTTATGACTAATAAGGAAGCTCTTTTTATTTGTGATGCGATAGATCAAGTTACTCAAAACATTGTAGAATGGAGTAAACACTACAAGTATAATCCAAAAAATAACGAGTTTGAACATATCCAAATAAGTGATGAAAAACTTATAGAACAAGTGCATAATTGGTTTATAGTATAAAATTTATAGTTAGTATTTACTCAATAATCGAGATTTAAATGTTACAAGGCTTACCTCGAAATCAAAATGTTTTTTTAATAAATGCCTTGGCTTGCCCCTAGGTAGTTTACCCATTTTTGGGATAATTATTTCTATACAACAGGTTAATTTACTATATCCAAACAATATTCAGCAGTTTTATAATTTAATTTATCTAATTTTAAAAATTCATCTCTTAAATGATTAATTTATGGATTGGAGAATCAAAGCTTCCTTACAGAAAATATTATCTTTATCCAGGATAGGAGATAGATTAAATCATATCCCTGCTACTCACCATAAAAATTATCATCATAATGTGGTTACATACCAGTTTTATGAGTGCTTAAGAAAATTTGAGTATACTAATTTAGATTTAAATCAAGAATGCAAGGCTCTCGAAATAGGTACAGGATATTCTATCATTTCTCCTGTCATTCTTTTTTTACTAGGTTTTGATAAAATAGTTACGGTTGACATAGATAAAGATGTCAGTTTTAGAACATTTCGAAAGCAAATAATCTTTTTGTGTAGCGAAAATTTTATAAAACAAATTATGGATAGAGGAATTTATCAAGAAAAGGTTATTAAAGAAAAACTAGATAAAATAGTAACGTTAAAAAATATTGAAGAAGTTTTAGAGTTTTGTAACATAACATATAAATCATCATATACGCTGGATGATATTGAAAATGAAGGGATTATTTTTGAATACATTTACTCGCAAGTAGTTTTTGAACATATCCCGCCAACGTTTTTAATTGCCTTATTTAAAAAATTGAAAACGTGGCTTAAACAAGATTGTTTTACTGTTCATACAGTAAATTTTATTGATCATTATGCTAATCCAGGTATTTTTGAAGACAAAAAAATATCTGAATTTAATTTTTTAAGATTTTCTGATTCGTATTGGAATTTTTGGTCAGGGAACTCAATTGCATACACCAACCGATTATCTTATATATACTATCTGGATTTATTTAAAGAAAACAAGATGGAGGTTATTCATTTTATAGGTGAAAATTATAGACCTCAAAAAATACTAGATCATAAGCAAATTCATAAGGATATTATCAAAAAATACAATTCAAAACCTGACTTGTTAGAACTTACAAAATACCAAAGAGGGACTTTTATTGTAAAAAACAGTTAATGAAGTGGTTTAAAATTTTTCAATTCGCTATAAAAATACTCCTTTTGACTCAATACTGCTATGAAGTGCAAAAACCTCTTCAATTGATCAAAAAAGTTTAAATCATACCAGTTCTCAAATAAAATCATCTGCTAAAATCATTTCTTTTTTAATTCAGTTTACGGTGATTCTATTTGAGAACTGGTAAGAGAGATAGCACGATTAAATTTATGCAATGAAATTGATAATTGTATAATATAATTCGCACTATGCTGCATCAATAAGCAAAACATTTGCTTCTTTAACGGCAGCGTTAAGATAAAGTGCAACAACAATAGAGTCTCCGCAAGTAGTATAAGTATTATTTATTATGTTCTTGATGTCTCCTGATAAAAAATCCAAAGCATTCTTTACGTTAGACAAGGCCTCGATTCCAAAACTAAAGCTTTCTTGCAATATCTGTACATTGTCTTGAAATAGCTTTAAGGAGTTAATCTGACCTCTCACCTTTGCAGCTTCTTTTTTAGCAGTATTTGTCTTTGCATTCCATTTGGCAAAAAGTGCTGTAGCTGTTGCTAGCCCTACCAAACCAAATGGACCTAAAGCCAAAAAATAAAGCCTTTCTTTTTTAAATTTATTTGCCTTATCCTTAGCTTTTTGCTCATCTACCACAAGTTTAGCATTGCGATTTTGGAGTTCTCTCAAAACATTTTGTAGATCTTGCGAGAATTTCAAAATACTAGCTTTTAAAACGATGTTTTGTTGCAGTTCAGATTCTAGCTTTTGCTTGGATAAAATGGCAGTATCATGGGCGCTATTGATGAATTCTATAGCTTCATTCTTATTCTCCTTTAAATAGGTTAAAGCACGCTGTAAGCCATCAAGAATTTTAGATGAATCTTCTAGAAGATCATCTTGCATTTCTTTTATTGAAGAAATATTTTCTTCTATCAATTCTATTGCTTCATGCTTAATTCTGGTCGCCTTATCGGGGAGGCCAACCAATGATATCAAATGATCTTTATGATCTATAATGTTTTGTATCGTTTGAGATAAATATCCTTTTGTCATATCTGTAATTTTAGGTCAAAAAAGCCAATACCGCGCTGCTAAATCCGTAAAGCCAAAGACGATTTAAATGAGCTCGAAGATTCTTTTACACCAATCCAATACTTTTTTTATGTGCTTAAATGACGTGAGACACAAATCAAGTATTATGGAAACAAAAAATCTTAAATCATTATCAAAATATCAACAGGTATGCTTTCAGTCTAAAGCAATTAGATTTTATACTGTGCGGTATCAGCTTATAACCAATTATTTTATTATACTGCTTTCAGATAACTTAAGACCGTTTCATCTTTTGGTAAGGCAACGGTTATTATTCCAGACATCTGTTGCTTTATCGTGTTTATTGTATTTTGCAAATCAATAATTTCGTTATTTGCGTCATTTAAAAACAGTGTTCGCACCGCATCCGTACTTAAGATACCATTTGTTAGATCATCAATCAAATCTTCTAAGTGATTAGTTAGATTCCTCCAAGAGTCTACCATCCCCTTAGTAGCAGAAGCTGCAGTTTCTGCCTGATTTGACAAATTATCAAAGGCAGAATCAATACCTGTCAATAAATTGACTTCAGCTCTGAGTTTTGAGCTTTGCTGAAACAAATCTGTTTTTTCCTGGTATAGATTAATGAGTGTAGGTGCTGAAACGGCCAAGCCTACAACTCCTCCCAATAACATACTCACACCAGCTATTACGATAGGGGTACTAGTACCAGCTGTTACAAAACTTGAAACTGAACCTATTGCGATGACAAAGACCCCTCCAATAATACCAATTCCTTCTAGTACAACTGCTGCTATTTGACCTTTTATATCCCTATCAATTTCTTTAAGAGAGTTTCTTATGGATGCAAGCTCTCCTGTATCACCCTCTATTGCATCGTTAGCTTGTTCAGCAATGGAAGCAAAAGCAGCTGAATCTGAACTCAAATCGTCGCGTAACTCTTCCAATGCCTCTACAATGAGCTCACTATCCCTTAGATTCTTTTCTGATATGGTTTTTACTACAGAAAGTACTGAAACCCACTGGTCAACCGAAGACCCTTCAGGTAAGGTAACGGGTACAATTTTATATACTGTAAAATAGCTATTAAGGTCAGATAATGAATTAATGATTTTATGATTAATGTCATTTAAGTAGGTGTTGGCATGCTTCTTGGCCTTTTCAAGACTTTCATTTATTTGTTCTTGATAGTCACTTAAATCAGGAACTGAAGAAAAATCAATATCAGGTTGTTGTAATACAGAATTACAATAGGTCTGTAGAATCAAACCATTTCCTGTCAGGTCTTTTTGTGAGATTTCAATGGTCTTGATGTTATTATTTAATGAATTCATTTTATCTAATTATGTTTTGATTAAAGAGTAAACAGGTTATCAAAAGTTTGATACACTGAGAAATTTTTAGTTCCAAGATAATTCTAATAGATGAAATATGTTTTTTTTAAAAAATCTAAAAATCAGAATATTAGAGTTATAATTATTTGTGTAAAAGCATCTAATTGGATAAATAATTTGGAAATTTTTAAATGGCAGTCCAATACCCTTAGACCGCCATTCCATTATTAATTATGATTAAGCTGCTTGAGTTAATTCTTCTATATAATCAACTATTCCCTTATCACCAGTACTACTTAACTCTACACCAGCCATCTGTTGTTTGATGATGTTAACATCTTGCAAGATAGTTGGTACAGTTTCATTTGCTGCTGTTAAAAACAACTCTCTGATTACGTCTGTACTCATGATTCCGCTCTGTAGGTTGTTTGATAAAACACCTAAATCACTACTTAATGAAGTCCAGGCATTCTTCATTTGCGTTGTAGCACTCATAGCTTCTGCAGCTTGACTACCTAATAGTGAATAAGCACTATTTATTCCCGAAACTAAGTTCACTTCACTTGTCAAAGTTGATTGTTGTTGTAATAGATCGGCTTTTTGTTGATACAAGTTTTTTAAAGTAATCGTACCAGCAACTGATCCAGCAATACCTGCAGATGTAATCGCTACACCACCAGCTACTAGTTTAAGAGAAGTACCCGCAGTAACAAAACTGGCTACCGATCCTACAGCAATTAAAAATACTCCACCAACTATAGCCAGACCGCTAATTACTGTTCCGGCAATGACCCCAGCAATTTGTGTATCAATAGAACTCAGGTCATTGGATAAAGAAGCCAGAACACCTTCGTTTCCATCGACAACTGCGTTCAGGTCTGAAACTGTTTTAGTAAAAAAACCTACGTCTGTACCTATATTTGTATTTAGGTTTCCTAAATCAATTACAATCAAATTACTAGCGTTGATGTAAGTATCCGTTTGAGCTTTCATCGCCTGTAAAATACTAATCCATTGCTCTGTTGTAGCATTTGGAGGCAACACTATAGGTACAGCAGAATATAAATTATAGTAATTAGAAATATTAGATATATTACTAATTATATTTGTTTGTATTCCATTTAGATACGTGTTGGCGTGGTCTTTTGCAGTTTGTAAACCTTGATTGATATCAATTTGGTTTTGAGCCAAATTAGTGAAACCTGAAAAATCTACAGAAGGTTGTTGTAATACACTGTTACAGTATCCCTGTAGAACTAGTCCCTGTGATACTTGTGCTTTTGCCGCTGTTATTGTTGGATCTGAAAATTCAATATTCATTTTTTTTTAATTTAAGTTTGAAATAGTTTAAAATTTATTATAGGCTTTATCCGGACTTAACCTATCTCATCAAAAATTCCAGGGAGCTACCCTATGGGTACAAAGTTCACTATAAATTCCCTTGGCATACTATAACAAATCGGTCAAATCCAATCATTTTTGCGACAACAGATCCATTTAAAATGTAACTATTACGACATCTAACCAAATAGAGATCATTTAGGTTAGAAGAGGTGAGGATTTCTACTGGCTATAAACTTTAAAATGCATTATTGAATATTTTTAAACACTATCAGGAAAGAGTTAAAACTAGAAACAAAAATAATTACTTATGCAGCCAGACATACATTTGCTACAGCTGGATTACACAAGGGAATTTCCAAAGCACAAATAGGCGATACACTTGGTCATACAGATTATTATACCACAAAAGCTTATTTTACCGATTTTGAAAATGAAATCCTGGATAAATCTGCAGAAGAGATATTTAGCTAAAGTTTTTTTAATCATGTCGATTATTTCGGATTTATTAAACCTAGGTTTAGCATATATAATGGTTCCTGTTTTATCTATAATTAAGAAGGTAGGATGGAGAGATAAAACATTCAGTAAACTACCTCGGGGCAAGCCCAGGCATTTATTGAAAAAACATTTTGATTTCGAGACAAGCCTGGGAACATTTAAATCTCGATTATCGAGTAAATTAATAATGCTTGCTTCCCACGTTTTTTTTGTTTCTTGCAAACAGAATCCTGTAGAAACTCCTGAACGTAGGGTAATGGCCGGAACATGCTAAATGGAAGCTTCTCATAAAAAAATAGAAGAAGAACACAAATCCATGAGAGACGATCATCAAGAAATGATGGGGGCACATACAAGTATAGAAAACGATTCCTTACATTTAATTATGATTTTTGGGAAGATGATGCCAGAGGTGTTGAGTGATGGATTTTCTGTAGATATGGAGGTTTTAGTTTTGAGGACTAGCACTATTAAAATGAAGTTGCAAATCATATGATTTGAAGGGTGGGTAATCAAAAGGAGAAGATAGAATTTAATCTTTCAAAACTAAAAAAAACAACTTTGTCAAAAAAATAAGATAGTCGTCCAACCATTATGCAGACGACTATCCTTCTTGATATCAGACTCTTAAAATTTCTTAATTTATTTTAATAAAAGTAGTTGTTAATACTCCTTTGTCACTATGTATTTTCATGAAATAAGTATTAGCGTATAAATAACTCACATTAAAATCCCTGGTATCTCCGCTAAAAAAACCTACTATTCTCCCAGTGATATCATGAATACTGATATGCTGAACTGCGATATCTGAGTTTAATGGCGTTAGTGACATAACTCCTGTAGTTGGGTTTGGCGATAATGTAAAGTAATCAGTAAAGACAGGTTCTTCAATAATTTTCTTCTTAACGGTTACTGTTTCTACATCAGTAATAACAGGAAGGTTAAAGTCAAAATATATTGCAGCTTTATTATTGATAACATCTCCTTCTATAAGAGTAGGTTTTGGTTTTATCTTAAATAAGATATATCCATCATTGTTGGCATCATCAAAAGGGAGGTTTATATTATTAAAAACAAATTCAACCTCTTTTTTATTATTGATAATAGTTGTATATGAATGACTAGCTTTCAAAGGGATAAATGATTTAATATCTAAGGTAGTAGTATCTATATCATCTTTAACTATAACATTAATAGCGTCTGCCGTTCCTTTGTTCTCAAATCGAATCATATAATGCAAATATTTATCAAGATCTGTAGGTTCTATAATGTCTCCCTCTAAACAAATCTTATCATTGGGATCATAAGAATTTCTTACTGTCTGATTTAATGGAACTACATTATCAATCGGAGTTTCATCGGTAGTACCCGTAACAGTAGCTGTATAACTTAGTATATCGCCATCATTTACCGCCGGATTATCAGTAGGTTTATTAATATTAAATACCACAGTGATTTCTCTAGATTCTAAAGGTTTCAGATCACTAAAACTCCATGATAATTGGTTAGTCGACGTAGTAGCCGTATTTGGACTAGAAGATACTAGCGACAAAATATCTTGCATATAATCTAACGTAACACTACCCGATTGGGTGCTAGTTCCTTTATTTTTATAAATAATAGTATACCCAGTATCAAATCCGGGTCTTGGTCCTACTCCAATTGGAATAATTAAAACTTCCAGGTCATTATAAATCCCATTAGGAGTAATACAAAAATCTTTGATTACAATGGGACCATCTGCAGGAAAGCTTATAGGTATAGGTGGGAATGAAGGAGCTGGATCTATATTAAAATATGTCGGGTTTTCAAAAATCGGAAACATAAAATAATCTCCTTGATTCACGGCTGTGCTATAGGTTCCTGAATTAGCAGGAAAAACCTCTCTAAAACCTACTGAACCTCCTGACAACGCAAATTTCAAATCTGCAAAACCTATATCATTGGTATCACACCCATTAGTATCCAGATCATAAGTAATTTTTCCTGAGATAGTATAATAGTTGTCATCACAATTATTATTTACATCACAAGGAGTATATCCTGGAGTATTAAAAAGGTTTTGCACAGGTGCTACATATTCCTCATCTACACATATAAACTTTAATTCAGGACAATTGCTAAAAGATATTCCTAATTGAGGAGTAGTTTGAAATTTCTGATCTGTTAGATATACTTTAGTAAGTTTAGGATTATTTGTAAAATCTACTTGGGATAGGTTACAATTTCTTGCATCTAGGGATTCTAATTGATTGCCCCCACACCAAAGATATTTTAAATCACTATTGCCTGATACGTCCAATTTTGTTAATTGATTACCATAGCATTTAAGATCTACTAAGTCAACATTATTAGTCACATCTAAATTTATCAATTCATTACTGTAACAGCCGAGTTTTCGTAAACTTATATTTTGAGTGACATCTAATTGTTTTAATAAACTATAATTGACAGATAAAGAAATTAAATTACTATTTTGGGTAACATCCAAAGAACTTAGTTTACTACCATTAATATACAAATTAGTCAAATTACTATTTTGGGTAACATCCAAAGAGCTTAGTCCAATATTAATCATATATAAATGAGTTAAATTTACGTTCTGAAAAACATCTAAGGACTCTATTAATGTGTTATTTATGGATAAAGACTTTAATTTGATGTTTTGTGAAATATCCAAAGAAGTCAATGCGTTTCTTTCAATTGTTAAAGCTGTTAAATTTATGTTTTGAGTAACATCCAATGACACTAATTCGTTATTACCAATAGTAAGATTAGTGAGTTCTCTATTTTTTGATACATCTATTGTAGTTAAAGGATTGCTTTGAATATCTAAAAAACGTAGATTTATACTATTCAATAAATCTAAAGAAGATAAATTGTTATTGGCAACTTGAAGATGATACAAATTAGTATTATTTGAAATATCCAAAGAAGTCAATTTATTCTTGAAAAGAAACAATGTACTTAGATACAGGTTTTGTGATAGATCTAGCGTGCTTAGTTTATTTGAATTACAATATAAAGTTCCGAGCTTTGTGTTTTTGGTGATATCTAAATTTTCTAACTGATTATTAGAGATCTCCAAATACGTTAAATTAATAAAATACTTTATTTCTGTTAAATCAGTAATATTAGAATTTTTTAGATCTAGTCTAGTTACTTCTTCGGCTTCTTCGGTGTTAATTATACCATCTCCATTAGTATCAATAGCGGGAGCATGATTTAATAATGCATTTTTAAAATTAATATCGGTGAACACAATATCTGTAGCATAGGTAACTAGATTGAGACATAGTAGGATTCCTAAAAGGGTGATTTTTTTCATGTTTATAAGGTTTTAATTTAGTGATAATGCCGAGCTGAAAATCATGGAAAAACAAAATTGATCAGCAGTGGTTTTTACTCATCTTAAATGAGATCATAATGTGGTTTATAAAATACAATCAACACATTTTTCAAGATTCTGGACAATTTGTCTTGATCCTGGTGATTCCCCAAAGACCAGGCAAATTGTTACAGAACGGTTTAAAAAAAACTACTTTATAGCTTGATAAACTGAGTTGCTAACTCTCCTTTGTCAGTGATAATTTTCATAAAATAAGTGTCTGGATACAAATGCTCTAGATTAAAAGTTCGAGTTTCTCCAGAATAATACCCCACCTCATAACCGTAAATATCATAGAACACAATTTCGCTTATCATTATAGATTCATCCAGTACAGTCAATTCTATATAGCTTTCTGCTGGATTTGGCGATAATGTAAAATAATCTTCGAATGTAGGCAATGTAACTACTTCTCTTTTTACCGTTACAATTTCGTCCTCTGTAATAATAGGAGGGTTAAAATCAAAGTAAATAGCAGCGCTGTTTACAATCTCATCTCCTGTTACCAAGTTGGATTTACTTTTTATTTTAAAAAGCACATAACCGTCATTATTTGCATCATCAAACGGTAGGTTAATCTCATTGAACCAGAATTCGACCTCATTATCATTGGTTATGGTAGTGGTAAAAGAATGACTCCCTTTTAAAGGCACAAAAGTTTCGATATCCAACTTGGTCGTATCAATAACATCTTGTACTCGAATATTTACCGCCTCTGCCGTACCCTTGTTCTCAAAGCGAATCAGGTAATGCAAATACTTCCCTAGGTTATCGGGATCTAGAATATCTCCCTCTAGACACGTTTTGTCATTAGGATCATACGAATTAACTACAGGTTCTTCTAACAATAACGAATTATTGCCAGGTGTTTGATCAATATCAGCATTAATAGTTGCAGAGTAGTTTAAAAAATCTCCACTATTTAGTGCGGGAGTGTCTGTAGGCTTGTTTAACTCAAAATCAACAATTATTTCACCCGTTTGCATAGGTTGTAACTCTCCTATATTCCAAGTATGCCTGCCATTAGTGTTGATACCTACAGGTGATGATGATACATAGTCTAGCACATCATCCTGGTAATCTAAAGTAATGTTTGGCGATTGTGTAGTGGTTCCAATATTTCTATAAGAAATTAGATATCTTGAAGTAAACCCGGGTCTGGCACGACCAAGAGGGATTATATTAATTTCAAGATCATTTACTGCGCCCCTAGGTTGAACACAAAAATCAGTGATCAATGTGTCTAATGCATCAGGAATATTAATATTTCGTTGAGCATAGTTCTGAGTAAATTGAAAGGGGGTTCGTGGATTTAACCGAGGAAACATACTTCTGTAATTACCTTCTGGCACAAATAAGCTGTATTCTCCTTTATCATTAGGAATAGCAACAAAAGCTCTACCATTATTAGGTTGTATGGATACTCTCAACTCACCTAAAAAAGGTACATCTTGATCATCACATAATCCATCCCCGTTTAAGTCATAAGTTACTTTGCCATTAAGTTTGTGATAAACATTACTATCAATACAGTCAGTAGATGTTTTATAATTTGAATAGCCAGGCTGACCGATATTATTAAGAGCTTCTTCTATATAGAAATCATCGATACAGAGAAGTTCAAGATTTAAGCAATTTTTGTAACCCACAGCCTGAAGAGATTTTATGTTTTCACCTGAAGCTTCATCATAATATGAAAAATTTTGATTTGTTAGTAAAGCTTGAATCAAGTTAGGGTTATTGTTGAAATATAACTTATTTAGAGAGCAATTTCTTACATCTATAGAGGTTAATAAATTAGAAATTACTTCAAAGTAAATTAAGTTGGTGTTATTCGATACGTCTATTTCTGATAATTTATTATAAGATAATTTAAGATGAGTTAAGTTAATATTATTACTAACGTTAATTTCTGAAAGCTCATTAGATAGTAGACTTACATCTTCAAGTTTTAAGTTTTGACTTAAATCAATACTTGATATAGTTGCATTTCTTATCAAGAGGTTTCTTAAATTAATAAATTCCCCTATTTCAGAAATATCTGTTATTCCTTGACCTCCATATATAATTATATTTTCAACATTTAGCGCCTCTTCTTTACTAATTTCCCCATCCTCATCTGTATCTATTACGGGTCTTGTATGGTCTAATAATGCCTGTTTGAAATTTGTGTCCGTGAATGTAATATCTGTAGCATAAGCGGTTAGATTAAGAAATAATAATATGCCTAAAAAAAAATTATTTTTCATAAGTAATAATTAAGTTTTTGAGTTATTCATGAGGTAATTTTTATTTGTTACCGCAATAGAAAAATTGTATTCTACAATACGAATTAGCGATTGTTTTAAAACTTGCTTTCGTTAAGTCTAGAAACGCTTTATCAAAAATAGTGTCGTGTGTATTTATGAATAAACGCGTCTATAAATCAGAAATTCAGTTTTATGGGCTATTCGAATTAAGAGAATCGATAATTTCTTGCCCATAGGACGTGACACAGAAGCCTATTAAGAGGCTGAATAATAAAAAGTAATTTTTCATAGTTAGCGGTTTTATAATTGAATTGATATTTAAACATAGTACTGGATATCTGTAATAGTAAATTACAGGCTTGTAGAACCTAACATATATTGTTTCGAATAAAACTGATTCTCTATTATGAGTTTAAAATTGAGAAGGTCTTATTCAAAAATGTGAACTATTGAGGCTTAATCATCTTTTGAAAAATCCCTTATCCGATCTGTTTAAAGAAGAGTATCTTTACTCAAACAGGCATTAGTAAATATGTATTTACTGTACAATACCTTAAAATAAGCAAGTAGTGAGGTTCTTATCATTGTCAAATATTTTTTGGTTAGTGGTTCTCCTTTAACCCCTCGAAGGTTCAACTGATTTGTGTATTTGAATTGCTACAAACTTATACTAAGTCCCAAAAAATGGTGTCCAAAATCCTCCAAAATGCTGAAATTTGGACAACATTGCTTCCATAAAAGCTAAAAATAGTATGAAGACTATATATCAATATTCGTTTCGGTAAGTATATCTATTTTCTTAAACTCTGAAGGCGTCATTCCCGTATGCTTTTTAAATGCGTTATAAAAAGTAGATTTTGAATTAAAACCTGACTCTAAAGCAATAGAAGTGATGGTGAATTTGGAATAAGATGTATCTAATAACAATTTCTTGGAATAATTAACCCTAAGACCATTAATAAATTGATTAAAATTCTGTCCAGTATGCTCATTAATTATTTTTGACAGCTGACTACTACTCATTTCACATTCTTGCGCAAGACCATCAATGCTTATAATAGGATCCAAAAATCGTGTGTTATTTTCAATATGAGCCAATAGGTTGTTGTATTTGCTATCCAAATTGTAAGCTTTCTTATGCTCTCTAGGATGTTTTTTTCTAATGATTTTTCGCTCTTTAATTTTTCGGATTGTTATCAATAATTCATACCCTAACCAATAGATCAGTATCGTAGTCAAAACACGCAATGGATAATAAAAAACTATAAAATTTTCGAAGTTTAATACAAATTTCATTAATAAAGCTGCACCCCAGACAATATATGAAATGCTTGCAAAAACGATAAAATTCCTTATCCATTTTAAGTCGTCAAACAACTCAAAATCATATCTTTTTTTATTATAATTTTTGATAATAAATAGAGAATATGCAAATAATGCCAATGAAGAGACATAACTCACCAATTCCTCAATGCCTGTATATTTCTCATAAATCCGTTCAAACTCCCCTCTGGACGTTGACTCTCTGAGAAAAGTTAAATAAGATACTTGTAAGATGATACTTAGGATAAAAAAAGGGGTGAAAACTTTTAAAACATTGAAATATTTATTTTTAAGATCAAGATAATTCAATAGAAAGGTATAAAACATTGGTGCTAGCAAAAAGTGCCACGGCATCTGGATGTAATCCAACAGTGGGAAGTCTAAAGCTAATAACCAGGATTGGAGGTTATTTAATGCTACGGCCAAAATTAAAAAATTTAAGTACCGAATTCCATAGCTATTATTAGCATAATTCCTTAATAGAAAAGCACTAAAAAGAAATCCGTGTAATGAGCTAAAAAGCAAAAACAAATCAAAAATGGTGGTAATCATAATCTGTTTTTTTTAAATTTATGCCTAGAATTTATCGACATCAGATTTAGGGAAAAATTATTGATTTCATCAGTTTATTGAGCTTTGGATGATCCAAACTCTTCAAAAAAACCAAGTAAACTACCTCGCGGCAAGCGCACGAGGCATTTATTGAAAAAGACATTTTGATTTCGAGGCAAGCCTCGGAGCATTTAAATCTCGATTATCGAGTAAAGATTCAGATGTTTTACTCGATCTATCATTCTCAGGCACTTCTTTATCAACATTTTTAGTAATGGGCTCTTTTAGAAAAGTTTCTTCATTTATTATGATACTCATCTTGAGTAGTGGTTTTCACCCAAAAAGTTTGGCTTTTATACTATAATGGAGTAGGTTTTTTTCAATATAGCCATAGCTACGATTAAAAAAACTAACAAAATTAACGTGCAACATGTAAACTTTGTAGGTCAAAGCAGTACTCAAGATGAGTTCTATATGCTGAATATTATTTTTCGTTAGAAAGATTGAAATTCTTTCTAACTTTTCTGATTTCTCGTTTATCTCAATTTTAGCCATTTTTTACTACCTCTATATTTATTAGTTTAATGAGCTTTGACTAGTCTTAACAATTCGCAATAACGTAAAAAACAAAACAACCCTATTACGGGTTTTCCTCATATTTTAATACTTTGGTAGTATACGAAAATGTGCTTCTGATTTAGTACGGCATTCTAAACCTTAGACAGCTAATAAAACACAATTGACATATTTTATCCATTGTTGACTTTCTTGTTGACTTAGAGCGTTTTGTCCATCCTAAAAACTTCTTGCACAGTAAAAAGCAGTAGCATAAAATTCGATTTGAGAATCATGAGTCTCAAGCGGATAATTTGTTTGCGACTATGCTGGAACGAAAAAAGAGCTTAGAGTATGTTTAAAAACCCTTCTGCCTGCTGGTCATTACTTTGACAACCTTGACTTTACTTCAAATAAGCAACATATCTCGATATGTCGTCGATTTGAAGTGTCGTCAGAACACCAAACTACTGACAATCAGTTTGCATTGTTTTTAAACATGCTCTTATGAAAACGTATTATAAACAAATAGTAATTTAAATTCTTTCGTAAACATTTTTAAAACTGCACACAAACTCTTCATAAATGGTTTAAAAAGAAAAAGAGTTACACTGTAAAAAAATGTAACTCTTTGAAAATAAGCGTGGTCCCACATGGGCTCGAACCATGGACCCCCTGATTATGAGTCAGGTGCTCTAACCAGCTGAGCTATAGGACCCGAAACGGACGGCAAATTTAAGTAATTACCACAAACACGCCAAACATTTTTTATATTTTTAATCTAAAGAATTCTTTGATGGTTCTTACTAAGCATATTATATGAATATTTAGAGCAATCTTGTCGTCTAGCACTACCTACATCTTGGCAAACTTGTGTATATTTTTAACGGGGATGTCTATCTCGGCTATACAGCCTTTTCCTTTTACCTCAGTAAAAATAAGGGTTCCTCCGATTGCCTGAATACACTTTTCGGTATTACGAAGTCCATTTTTTGATTTTTGATCATTTAAGTCTATACCCATCCCATTATCAGAATACTTGATTAAAAGTGCATTATCTTCAATGGTAAACACTAGTACCACCAAACTAGCCTGACTGTGTTTTTGCATATTAGTCATCAATTCTTGCAATACTCTGTAAACAGTAATTTTTACTGTTTTATCAGTGCTCGTACAGTCTATTTTATCCAATCTCCTAAGGATCAGTTGTACCTTGGTTTGGGTATAATTTTGTAACATATTGGCCAATTGGATAATCCGGTTCTCATTATGCCACGATTTCCGGTGATACTATGCCAGTAAATCCGGTCGATTTTATGCCACTGTTGGGTTAGTTTTTTCCGGTTGATATTATGTCAACTGTTAAAATATTCCGGTGGTCATTATGCCATTTCATGTGTTGTTAAGGCTTTGATCTTTAAAAACCTTAAAGATTATGGCAGGAAAACGCACAGATATCATGGAAATTCGACAAATTATTAATTTAAAGCATCAAGGGTATAGCAATAGAAAGATATCCGATCTTCTATCTATCAACCGTAATACGGTCAATAGTTATGTTAGTTTTTTAAAGAACAGGGGGCTTGATTTCAAAGAGTTGTTAAGTCTTTCGGAGAAGGATTTAGTATCATTTTTTCCAGAAACCTCTACAACTCAAACTAGTCGTTATCAAGAAGTTTTTCAATATTTTGAATACTTTAAATCAGAATTAAAAAAGCCAGGTTGTACCATAGGTGGACTCTGGCAATGGTACCGAACAAGTGCTGGAGTATCTTCAATTCTGTAAGCATCAGCACAAAACCCCTTCAGAAAGTTTCTTTAAACATACGGTTTACGGACTCAGAGCATTATATAAGTTAAAAAGGATGAGTGATAAGCACATCTCCCTTCCTCATATCGAGGGTTCGAAAAAACTTCCTGTAGTCCTATCTCAAAGTGAGATCAAAAGCTTTATTACTACTCCAAAACTTCTCAAACATCGTTTGATACTTTCACTTTTGTATGACTGTGGATTACGACGTTTTGAGCTGTTGAATTTACAAGTTTCAGATCTGGATTTTGATCGTAAAATGCTTCATATTCGTCAAGGAAAAGGTCGCAAAGATCGTTATGTACCACTGGGCGATTTAGTAATCAAAGGATTAAAGATCTATCTAGAAACAGACAAGCCCTCTGTCTGGCTTTTTACAGGTAATGATCGATCAGGGAAAACAGTTCCTTTTTCCAAAGGCGGCGTTCAATGGGTTATCAAACAAGCCCGTAAACAAAGTGGTATTAATAAACAAATCACGTGGCATACCCTTCGTCATAGTTATGCGACGCATTTGCTAGAAATGGGATTAGATATCGTGAGTCTGAAAGAAGTATTGGGTCATAGTTGTATTAAAACTACGATGATGTATTTGCATATTTCCAGATTAGGCAGGCAACAATCCTTCTCACCACTAGATCGAGTCTACCGATATAAAGGGACAAACTAATGCAAGCTCAGTTTGAACTGGGCGATATTTTAAGGGAACAGCATAAGTACATTGAGACAAGCTCTTTTACTACTTGGCAAAAGCGAACGCTCTTTGCACTGAGTCGATGCAGAACAGCTGCTCTGGGTGGTCATATCGATCAGTGCGACAATCCAGAGTGTTCCAAACTTCACTTAAGTTATAACTCCTGTAGAAATCGCCACTGCCCCAAATGTCAGGGACATAAACGAGAATTATGGATACCACAGCGTCAAGCAGAGTTGTTAGCTGTGGGGTATTACCATTTGGTCTTTACACTGCCTAGTGAACTTAATGAACTAACTCTGGTTGCCTCCAAGTTGGTATATGACACGCTGTTTAAAGCGGTTTGGTATACGCTTGATGGTTTTTCTGAGAACCCCAAGTTTTTGGGAGCCAGAACAGGAATGATTTCTATTCTCCATACTTGGGGCAGCAATATGAGTCTGCATCCGCATCTTCACTGCATTGTTCCAGCTGGTGGCATTACCAAAGATGGAAATTGGAAAAACGCTCCTAGTGTCAAGTCAAGTTTAAATAGGCGTAATTTAGTATCTTTGAAAAAAACTAAAATGGGTATTAGATATAAAGTTAGCTTAACCAAAGAAGAACGCACAGATTTATTGAATATCATCCACAAAGGAAAGCATACCTCTCAAGCTTATCGCAATGCTTATATTTTACTGAATACCGATAAGAGCGAATTTTCTACCCCCTTAACCAATATGGAAATCTCTAA
>NZ_VTZU01000034.1 GCF_008370685.1 Aquimarina sp. RZ0 | reverse complement strand
TTATATATTAGATTTGAAGATCGAGTGGCACTTGATTTAGCGACCAAGCCCCAGGAGGGCTCTGGGAGCTAGCTCCCAGAGCCCTCCTGGGGCTTAACCCTGAGACAGGGTTATAATTACACTTCCGATTGTATAATTGTATAACATAGTTACGGAATTTATAAGCAAAGTACTTAGACTTTAGAAAAACGAGACAACAAGCTACATTTTATAGTTAAGTTGATATCAGGATTTTATTATAGTAAAAAATCCATATTCTCATAACTAGTGTTTGTTCTGAAACCCTACTAACTAAATCGTTGCAGAAATCGTTTGCAGAGATCTATCCACTTTCTTCACTAGTCCGGATAATACTTTACCAGGTCCTACTTCTGTAAACGAAGTAGCTCCATCGATTATCATATTTTTTACACTCTGTGTCCATTTTACAGGTGCGGTTAATTGTGCAATCAGGTTCTTTTTAATTTCTTCTGGATTCATTACTGCTGTAGTCGTTACATTCTGATAAATCGGACAGCTTGGAGTTGCAAAGGTGGTAGCTTGAATCGCTGCCGCCAATTCTTCTCTTGCCGGCTCCATCAAAGGAGAATGAAATGCTCCGCCAACCGGTAATACCAAAGCTCTGCGGGCACCTTTCTCTTTCATCAATTCACAAGCTTTTTCAATAGCTTCTATCTCCCCTGAGATAACCAGTTGGCCAGGACAATTATAATTAGCAGCAACCACTACTCCATCAATTTCTGCACACGTCTGTTCTACCACTTCATCTTCTAATCCTAGAACTGCTGCCATCGTAGAAGGCTGAATCTCACAAGCTTTTTGCATAGCCAACGCGCGTTTGGACACTAACAACAAAGCATCTTCAAAACCTAATGTCCCATTAGATACTAATGCCGAAAATTCACCTAATGAATGTCCCGCAACCATATCCGGTTTAAAATTAGTGTCTAGTATTTTACTAAGAATAGCTGAATGTAAAAAAATAGCAGGTTGTGTCACCTTTGTTTCTTTTAATTCATCTGCAGAACCTTCGAACATAATTTTAGTTATCTCAAAACCTAATATATCGTTAGCTTTATGAAAAAGTTTTTTAGCTTCATCAGATTTTTCATAAAGATCTAAACCCATTCCTGAGAATTGAGCTCCTTGCCCCGGAAATACATATGCATTCATATTACTATTCTTTTAAAATTTTGACAAAAGTAATGATTATAATATTATAGACTGACTGGAATATTATCACATCAAAAATTCGCTATTTGATTTTAAAAACTTCAAAAATACCAGCCTTTCTAGCTTTGGATATAGAAAGTTTTTTACCATCATCCATCACTACATAACCTCCATCTGATTTGCTAATACGAGCTATATGTTCTCTACTAATAAGACTCGAGTTATGAATCCTCAAAAAACCAAAATCTTCTAAGAGAGCTTCATAATACTTTAAGTTTTTCGATGCTAAAATTGTACGGTTCCCTTTAATAGAAAGGTTTGTGTAACTTCCATCTGCAAGGCAATACAGAATAGAATCGATTGATAACATCCCGTATCCATCAAGGGTAGGAATAGATATCTTATTAAACTTGTCTTTTTCTAATTTTAATTGACCTATTAATTCCTTGGCATTATTAGCAAAATATTTGTATTCCAAATTAGAGAGTAATCGATTTATTGCTTGTTTAAAATAATCAATATCTATAGGTTTCAGGAGGTAATCAATCGCCATAAATTTAAAAGCCTCTAACGCATGGTCATGGGCAGAAATAAAAATAATCTCAAAATCAATTTTTCTTATTTTTTCTAAAAACTCAAAAATACTGCGTGTTCCTATCTGGATATCTAAAAAAGCAATATCGATTTTATGTAAACGCAGTTGCTGTTCTGCTTGCTCAAAACTTTCTGCTGTAGCCATAATTTCTATCTGAGGATAAAATGCTTCAATAAGTGATTTTAAATTTTCGACTCCATTGAGTTCATCATCCACTATCATTGCATTAATTTTTTTGATCATACTGATTTTTTAGAGGTAAGGAAACTATTCCTTTTGTTCCAATTGCATTTCCTGAGCTATCGAATAAATCTTCCATCTTATAAAATGCTTCTTTATATCCGGATTTTCTGAGAATTTCTATTCGTTGTTTTGTATTTATAGCACTGATCCCCTCAAAATTTTGAGGACGTTTCTTTTTTATTTGTTGTGCTGCTTTTCTTCCTATCCCATCATCTCCTATAATAACTTGTAAACTGCCATTCTTAACAAAAATCTCTAATTGTACTTTACCTCCTTCTGGCTTATTGCTAATTCCATGAGTAATAGAATTCTCAATCAATGGTTGCAAAATCATAGCCGGTATATACGGGTTTTTTTCCAGAATATCTTCTGATACCTGTAATGAGAATTCTAATTTATTTCGAAATCGAATTTTTTCTAACTCAACATATACATTTATCAAATCCAATTCTTTTTATAACCGGATAAAGGAGGTGTTTGAATTATCGAGAATTAATCGAATAGATTTCGAAAATTTACTCAAATAATTATAAGCTTCAAATTTATCAGCTTTTAATATAAAATTTTGCACTCCATTAATCGTATTGAATATAAAATGCGGGTTCATCTGGGATCTCAATGCAAATAACTTAATCGTTGATAATTCCTTCTCATTTTCTGCCAAATTTGTTTTATTCTGAAAAATAAAAAAGGAAATCACACCTAGTATGATTATAAAAATGATACTGGAGATCCATATAATTCTTTCGATATTAGATTTGAACTGTTTTTTATCTTCTGCCTTTTCTTTAGATAATGATGCATATGCTACATCTTTTTCTTCAATTACTTTTGATGACTCTATTTTAACTACTTCTTCAGAAAAATTTTCATCATTTACCCCTTCTTTTACTACTGTGTATTTTTCAAAATAATCCAGAGCCATTTTATAATTAGCTGTTTTTTTATATAACCTATACAAATCCTGATATGCTTTTATCATGGATTCTCTAAACTTATTTTTTTCTGCTATCGACACTGCTTTGATAAGGTTTTTTTCTGCTTTTTTAGTGTTCCCCAGAGCACTATGAACATTTCCGACTATTCTATATGTGTCAGAAAACTGGCTATCAAACAACTTTGCTGTAGGAATTTCTAAACATTTATTGGCGTACTCCAAACTTAACTGATATTTTTTCATTTTGTAATAATTAAAAGCCAAGTTGTTATAAGAAGCTTTTATTTTATTCTGATATGTAATATTTTTTGATAATTCTTTCTTTAATATTTCTTCATACAATAGGTTAGATGCCTGATAATTCCCTGTCTGGGTTTCTAAAACAGCTAAATTGATCAAACTTGCTATTTCTTGTTTAGGTCCTAAAGCTGCTGCCACTTCTATCGCTTCGTTATATATTTTTCTGGATTTATCATTTTTTTTAGTTGTGAGATACAGTATCCCCAACCTATTTAGTGCTTTATGTTTTTCTGGACTGGGTTTTTTATCAAGATAATAATAATAATAATAATAATATGCTTTTGTAAGATGGACGAGAGATTTTTGATAAGAACCCTGCCGCTGATAAAGCAAACCGAGATCTGATTGTATATCAGCTATTATGCGTGTATCTTTTTGATCTTTTGCATTCCGTAAAGCTCTCTCCAGATAATTTTGGGATTTTAAAGGTTTTTCTGTAAACATATAAATCACCCCTAATCTTTTTAAACTTTTAGAATACAGAGAATAGTCTTTTAAAGATAAAGATAGCTCTTTTGCCTCTTGTGCATATACCAATGAGGAATCCATATCTATATCTTTGTAAAATATGCTTAGATCGTATGAAGCTTTTGCCTTTTCTATACCTTCTTGCCTGTTATACACTGAAAACAGGCTATCTTTTATTTCTCTTTTGGGATCTAATACGATTTATAACTAAAAATTTCGCATATTCATCGTTTCTTTTTCCTTTCTACTTCGTTTAAAAAATAAACCGTAGCTATAGCTATGCTTGATTTTTTTGCCTTGCATAAAGAAAAAATAATTCAATGAATTTATACGAATTTTTTAATCACAAATCGTATAAATTATCTTGAGCTAAACATTCTATTGGTAAAAAAAAACAATCAACAGGAGTATGTAATTCGTCAAAAAGTTTAAACCAAATCTTATATAATCATTAAAAAGAATGACTTATCATACTCAAATTCTGACATTTAACACGTTTAAACTAATATCAAAAAAACAAAAATAATTCAACTAAAAAAATAAATCCAATAAAAATCTTACTGATTAAAAAAAGGTTTTTTGAATTTCAGTTGCCTTTTATCTTATCCAAATCTTAATCTCTACTACCTAAAATGTGCCTGGCTATACTGAACTTTTCTTTTTTGCCTAAGAGTATGTTTGATAAGAATAACATATATTTATTTCTTTTTATATGTAAAATATGTGAATGCATATTTATGTCGTTCATCAGCAGTATGTAATTCTTCCTTTTCAATTGTCCAGATTTCTGGGTCGATCTCTGGAAAAAAAGCATCTGCCTCAAAACTTCCGTGAACTCTTGTTAGTTCGATACAATCAGTATAGTCCATCCCGATTTTATAAATCTCTCCTCCTCCAATGATAAAAGGTTGTGGATCATCTTTTGCTATTTTTAGAGCTTCATCCATAGAATGTACTACAACCACTCCTTCTGGCTTATAGTACTCATTTCTGGTAATAACCACATGAACTCTATTAGATAATAGCTTAGGAAAAGACTCAAATGTTTTTCTCCCCATTATAATATGATGCCCAATGGTTAGTTCTTTAAAACGTCTAAAATCATCAGGCAAATGCCATACTAAATCATTATCCTTACCTAAGGCATTATTTTCTGCTGCTGCTGCAATCATTGTTATCATAAAAGAAGATAGTTTTATTGAGTTTCCTGATTCTGATTCTCGGATTGAGGTGATACTATTTTGTTCTTTTTGTTTACTAAACCTTCTTTAGGGTTCATTAATTCTACTTCTTTTTGAATATTAGCGATCTCCTTTTGTTGTTTTGCAATCAATCTTTCCATCTGGCGATCTGTCCATTCTTTTCCCATAAACTTACTGAACAACCAAACGTTACAAAAATGTAGTACAAAAAGAAATGCCCATATAAGAATAGCTATTACAAACCAATCCAATCCCAAAAACAAACTATCTTTTCCAAATCCAAGAACCAGATTAAGAATAATCATAAAAACTGATCCTACTACAAAAAGGATAAAATGCTGAAAAAGTCTTTTTTTCTGAATAATGCGTTTGCGCGCATGCTCAAACAATTCGCGCTGCTGCGCATCAATTTGTGTAGTTTCTTTTCTTTTTGAAAACATTTTAATACTAACTTAGTAATCCCTAAAAGTAAAGATAAAGGTTTTACCTAAAAGCCAACGACAACCTATGAATAAATTAAGAAAAGAGTTCCCGGTCTTATCCCAAAACACCTATTTAAATACTGCCTCTTCAGGATTGCTATATGATTCTCTACTAGAATATAGACAAGTGCATGATTTAGATTTTTTAATAGGAGGAAGCACCTTTAGAAATAAACAAAGTTCGTTTCTTAACACTGTGAGGCAATCCGTTGGTAATTTTTTTGAATGTTCTTCTAAGGATGTAATTCTTACTCAAAACTTTTCTTTAGGGCTAAATACAATCCTACATGGTCTGGACACTACCAAAAAGGTATTGCTACTTGATCAGGATTATCCATCTGTTAATTTTTCATTTATCAGCAAAGGTTTTAACACTTGCTATGCAAAAGTAAATGTAACTATGGAGCAAAATATAGAAACTATAATAGAAGAACAGAAACCAGATATTTTTGCCTTCAGTTTGGTTCAATATATAAATGGTATTACTATAGATCTAGATTTTATCAAAAGAATAAAAACAAAATACCCCAATATGCTTATCATTGGGGATGGCACACAATTCTGTGGTACTACAGTTTTTAATTTTAACAATTCTGGTATTGATATTTTGGGGTGTAGTGGATACAAATGGTTGCTAGGAGGATACGGTAATGGTTTTCTATTATTTCAGCCTGGAATAGCAGAAAAAATCTCTCCCGAGCTTTATAAAAAAAGTACGAAAGAAACAGACTATGACGCTTCATATACAAGCTTACGAGCTAGGTTTGAATGCGGACATATGGACACGTTGAATTTTGGAAGTTTACAATACTCTTTAGAATTTTTATCTAAAATCGGACTTCCTGTTATCGAAAAAAAAATCCAGAAGTTAGCAAACTATGCCAAGGAAGAATTCATAAAATTAGATCTTTTAGAAAAAGCTGTAGTACAAAGAAAAAATCATAGCTCTATTTTTAATATCAAAGGAGACAATCATCTTTTTAACACACTACAAGACAACAATATCATTACCTCTCTTAGAGGGCAAGGTATCCGTATAAGTATACACTTTTATAATACAAAAGATGATATTGATCGCTTACTTTCTATTCTAAAAAACGAAACTACAAATCTATAACTGCTTATCCTTATGAATATAAATATCATCTACAAACTCATATAGTCTATTGAACCTCATAAATATAGTAATTACAAAACCATTATCATATGAACTGAAAATTTACATTACTTTTGAAAAAACATTACAATTTTAACAATTAAGCTGTGTTTTAAAAATTAATTTCCCCTAGATTTTTAATTAATATAACAAAATCCTAAAAAAACCACTTTTATATGTATTTGTAAAGGTGACTATAGAAAGGATTACGTTTACTAAGTATCTACATATATTTAGAAAAATAATAACGTAGTCATTGAAAATAGGTTTTTAGGATTAAACATTATTTTTATGAAAAATCTATATATTACTTTCTACAATTTTCCGGCTGTTCATCTTACTTATATACCGTACAAACACTATTTTTCTAGCAGCAATTCTTTAAAAAGTTCTTCTCAGTCTCAAATAAATAAAGCTGCGATCGTCATCAATAAATATTTACTTATAAGGACTCATATATCACTGATACATTAACGTAACCACAGTAAACAGAAGACCACTCCTTTATTCAAATAATTCAAATTATAAGACTCAACAAACTCAACCCACAAACTCAACCCACAAACTCAACTTACAAACGTTATTACCTCAACTATTATGAAACAAGCAATTAAAAATGTAGTACTCCCTATTCAACTTTCAGTTGTGTTATTCGTCTTTTTCAACACCTATTCCCAAACAATTGCTAATAGAGATACTTCCCAAAAAACAGTTGTTAATTCTTCTTTTGGCAATGCAAAATCAATTGGTATTGAAGACAAAACACTTCATATTTCTGGAAGTTTTGTAGTAGACACTGTAGAAGAATTATTAAAAGTTGTAGATCAGGCAAAAAAAAGCGGAGCAAATACAGTATTATATTCTGATACTAAACTCAATAGCTATGGACTGCAAGCAATACCTAGGATAGAGAAATGAGAAAATTTGCTGATGGTGTGAAATCTAGAGGTATGAAACTCAATTTTATTACAATAACTATAGGGTTTGCCGGATCACTAATCGCTACAGATCCAAATCTGACAACTGGATATCCTATACGCAAACAATTACTGAGAGCTACCGGAAATGAACTAATCCCCATAAATTCTGCTACAATTGTTAATGGTGGTTTTGAAAATTTTAATGAGAACACTCCTGATAACTGGGGGTTTCAAGACACCGCAGGGAGTAATACTTTTATAGACACAGCTATAAAACATAGCGGTAGAGCTTCTAGCCAAGAATAATGAAGACTCAAGAATTTTTACAACTTTTGATGTAAAACCATTTCACCACTATACATTGCGGTTTTGGATTAAAACAAAAGATCTAACAGCCTCTAATGTACTTGCACTCTTAAGAGATTAGAATAATAAAGAACGAAATCTTACTAATTTAAGGATGTCATTGCCAAAACAAAACGGAGGTCGATCATATTTTAACAGTCCTAATAAGCTCACAACAACTGGCTGGGAAGAAGTACGTATCGCATTTAATAGCCTGAATGCAACAAAAGTAAATCTTGGATTGACTGTTTTTGGTGGTAAAAACGGAACTATTTGGTGGGATGATATTTCTGTCATAGATACTCCTTCTCTTAATTGGTTAAATAGAGATGATTTACCAAAATCCATCAAAAACACTAACAGAAGAAAACTCACTTTTGGAACAGATGTAAGAACCCCAAAAGATGATAAACTAGGAATATCAGGGCATACAGGAGCATTTGACACACATCATCAGCCACCGAGTATAAGGATTACTAATACTGGTAATATAAAAGAAGGAGATATAATAGAGATTAATGGATACCATGCGCTCCCTACGGCCAATGATCAGGTATCAGCATCATGGAACCATCCCGAAATATATAGAAGAATGCGTCAGGTTCATCAAAAGCTTTAGAGTATGTTTAAAAACCCTTCTGCCTGCTGGTCATTACTTTGACAACCTTGACTTTACTTCAAATAAACAACATATCTCGATATGTCGTCGATTTGAAGTGTCGTCAGAACACCAAACTACTGACAATCAGTTTGCATTGTTTTTAAACATGCTCTTATACTGATTTTAGACCAGATGGATTCTTACTCAATTATTCTGAAATAAGAACTGGAGGATGGGAACCTTTGGATACACGAATCGGCACTTCGGGAGCTGCCCTAGCTAATAGTATGCAACAATCGTTTAAAGATTTATTTGAAGTTGCTCCTAGTGCTGATTATTATTTCTGGAGTGATATGATAGACCCAGAACACAATGCCATTGCAGATTATTATCAAGTAAATAACACATTAGATCAATCCTGGAAAACTATAGACCCTAATAAAGTTACCTTGGCTACCTGGTGGGAAGGTCAAAAAATCACGGATAAAGGACCAAAATCATTAAAATTCTTTGATGATTTGGGTTTAAACAAATTCTAGGGGCTTTCTATGATGAAGATGTTACGAATAACTATAATCGTTGGAAATCAGCTGCACAAGGTGTGAATGGAATTAAAGGAAGTATCTATGCTACTTGGGTACGACCCCGAAATTTTAATGAAATAGCACCTTTTGGAGCATTATGGTGGCAAGGAAAAGATACCAGTACAGATATTTCCGGAAAATTCTGGAGAATAGAAAATAAAGCTTCCAGACAGCGGATCCGAACCAGAAACTGTAGTGGTAATAATTCACAAATTGCTCCTCTTGTACAAACAACTATAAATAACACTGGTAATTGTACAATGTTTGAATTTATCCCGACAGATGATGGATATTATTTTATACAAAACAAGGCAACTAATGGACGATATAGACCTAAGAACTGTAGTACTATAACAAATGATTCTGTAGAAATTGTACAAGTAGGTTCAAGTTCTTTTGGCTGGTGTGAGCAATGGAAACTAGTAGAAACTACTGAAAAAGGATACTTTAGAATTCAAAATAGACAAACCGGCGGATGGATACGTTCTCAGGGATGTTCTGGTATTGGTGATGACTCTGTACCTATAACTCAAGTATCTACAGGATACACTGGAAATTGTACGCAATGGAAACTTATTAGAGCAACAGAAAAAGATAGAGCTCCAGAAGAAAATAGTACTGCAATACAGGTATATCCCAATCCGGCAGATAACCAGTTTATCATAGAAGCTCCTAATGCGCTAGAGGACATACAGCATATTAGAATCTACGATATTCAGGGTAGACTGACTAAATCAATCACCAAAGATTTTATAGATAGTACTAATGTGAGTCTAGACACACAAACATTAGCAGAAGGAATGTATCTACTTTCTGTTAACTTTTCTAATAAGGAAACACAAAATTTTCAATTTATAGTGAAACATTAAACTCAACTTGAACTTTATCAGACATATAGTTAACTCAGTCCGAAAAGTTTTCAAAAACTCAACTCGCAAAGAGCATACGTGCTTCGGGTCAAAATAATTCGATAAAGTGTATGCTTTTTTCTTGGAATAACTTTTTGAAAAAAACAAAAATGATAAACTTATGCTTCTATGCAATCCAGTATATGCTGACTTCCTTTGGTTCTAAAAACACTTCTTTATTACTTCTTCATTTGCATACTGCTCCTACGATATTTACATAGCAACCACGAGTCCAAAAATGCCATTTAACAGAAACAAATGGGCATTAATTTTCGAACCTACATATAACAATTTTAAATCAGAAGCTGAACTTGCAAATCAAACTGTAAGAGTTGATTACAAATCAATAGAATTCCACACTGGAACAAGGTACTACCTCTTCATTAATAAAAATTCTAAAGCGTTCCTTAATGGGTTATTCATTTTTGATTTGGACAATGATTCAGAAATTGAGTTTGAGTATGGAGGAAACTTAAAAATTAAATCAAAAAATAATTTAGCCCTTGGATTAGGCTATAAATTTAAGGATAGATATAGTGCAAAATTAAGATATCAAACAAGTAGAGAAGTTTTAGGCAACCTATAACCTGGGATTCTGATTATCAAACAATCTCTATCATATTTGGATATTCAATATTCTAAAAACATCCCATAATAGAATAAAAATAATGTATCTCTAAACCTTTTACAGAATCATTTGAAAACATTTAATTCTTCTAACTCTTGCCATACAATCAATATTAAGACTAACCGATAATCTGACTGTTTCAACAAAATATAGTTTAGATTAAAAAAAAAGAAAGAAAGAAAAATTTCTATTTTTTTATTATTTAGATTTGGGGAAAATTCAGAATTAAATTTTAAAAAAAAGACAGCTACACATTAGAGTATGTTTAAAAAGAATACAAATTGAAAATCAATAGTTTGAGATTCTGAGGACACTTCAAATGATGAGAATATCGAGATATTTTAGTTATTTGAAGTAAGCTCACGGTTCTTAAAATATTTGTTTTCAGGAAGTAAGGTTTTTAAACAAGCTCTTACCAAATAATTACCCTAAACCAAACATTTATGAAAAAATCTATAATTACTATATTGTTGATATCAATTGGATTTATGTCTTGCAAAAATTCCGAAGGAAAAATTGACAAACTCGAAATTGCAAAAAGGTACTACCATATCCTTAATAATTCTAATCACTATGGATTAAGTCCTTTGATAGCTGACAGTATAGTAACTATAGAAAGTGATTATAACTACAAGCAGACATTTTCAAAAAATGAATATATAGAATGGCAGAAATGGGATGCTGTTTTTGAACCGACATATGAAATTCTTCAAATTGAGCAGCACGATCAAATTATCAAAGCAAAGATTTTAAAAATGGACAAAAGAATCTTTTTTCTTCAAGAAGAGCCATTTATAACAAACCAGACTATACGCTTTCGAAATAATAAAATAAGTGCTGTAGAAACAAATTATGTGAATTTTAAAGAAAAGATCTGGGGAAAAAACAAAAACGAACTTGTAGGCTGGATTGACAAAAATCACCCTGAATTAAATGGATTTATATACGATCAAACAGAAAAAGGAGCTCTGAGATATCTAAAAGCCATTGAATTATATAAACATAGAAAATAACACAGTATTACAACTTCGTAAACTTCATGAATAAAGTAATACTAGTTATCAATACAAATCGAAATTAAAAAACTCGATATAGTGTAGTGACAATAACACCTTCATAATCATTTAAACTAATTGACAATAATTGTTGTTTTTCTTTTACTTTAAAATTAAATGGTGGAGCCAATATATCTAGTCCACTTTGTTTTTTTAGCCGTATTCCCTGCCCCGAAATTATATCTTTATTGGGGATAAAATTTCCTTCTGGTATATGTTCTGTTAAAACTACATAGCTAAAGGCTGCTAACTTATTTACTATACGTTGTACTTCTGCATTTGATAAATGTTGCAACACTTGTCTTACTAAAGCACAGTCGCCACAAGGCAAATTATCAACTGCAATATCCAAACAATGGAATTCTAAATTATCACCCTTAAACTTTTCTTTATTATATTTTATAAGATCATTTACTATATCTATCGCCACATATTTCTCAGTATAAGCTACCAATTCTTTTCCTACATTAAAATCTCCACAACCTAAATCACATACTGTCATAGGCGTGCTAAAAGATGTAAAAAACGATATTAAAGTCTCTATATAGGGATTTACGATCTCCGGATGGTGCGATCCTGCACCTGAATAAAAGTTAGAATGGTTATCCCCCCAAAGCTTCATTTTATAAACCTGCTCCATCGCATCTTTAGTCGGCCAGGGTTTCTTTATTCTTCTGGTTTGATTTTCTTTCTTTCTCATCATTACACTCTCAACACAAAACTATCTAAATCCAAACACAACAGTTAACACCCATTAAAATCATATTCGCAATAACTAATTAGAGTGATATAAGCTTGTTTAAAAACCAAAAAAAATGCTTTCTTTCTGGTTTTCAAAACCTTACTAAGGTAACAAAAGAACTTATTGATCTTTCTCTTTATAAGACAAAAAAATAGAATTGATTACCAAGTTTCATTTTGTCACTATATCGTTATTGTTAACATTTTATTGTTAATTGTTGATTAAATTATTGAAAATATGAGAGTTCAGTTTTTAATAATTTAATATTTTGTTTTAATTTCACTAGATATTTACTTTATTAAATCAATACTAAATCAAAATTTATGGCTATTACAAAACAATACTTAAAATCCAAACCTATTTGTAAAGTTACTTTCACGGTTCCTGCAAAAGAAGCAACTTCTGTACATGTCGCTGGAGAATTTAATGAATGGAATACCGAGGCTACTGCTTTAAAAAAATTAAAGAACGGTACTTTCAAAGGAACCCTTGATTTACCTAAAGATAATAAGTTTCAGTTTAAGTATGTCGTAGACGGACAATGGACCAACGAAGCAGAAGCTGACGGATATTTATGGAATGAATTTGCAGCTTCAGAAAACAGTGTATTAGAATTGTAATATGCTTAACTATATAATTAGTGTCTGGTCGGAACTACAGCAAAATCAAATTAGTATCTTTTTGCAAAATTTTGATTTATTTTTAATTGTTTGATGCTATGCCATCTACTTCAAAAAATAAAGTCTAAATTTTGTCAAAAATCTTTCAAATTATAAAAATCGTCTACTTCTGACCAGACACTAATGAAGGAAGATTGAGGTTGTAATTATCCTACAACCTCTACTCCTTTCCAAAAAGCTACGTATCCTTTTATTTGCTTAGCAAGATCACTGGTTTCCGGGTAATACCAGGCTGCATCTTTGTTTTCTTGCCCATCTACCTGTAGTGTATAATAGGATGCCATTCCTTTCCAGGGACAATTAGTATGGGTCTCACTAGACTTAAAAAACTCATTTTTAATTGATTCAGGAGGGAAGTAATGATTATTCTCTATTACCTTTGTTTCGCTACTCTCTGCAATCACCTGATTATTCCATATTGCTTTCATATCTGTAATTTTATTTATATTATTTTCTTAAATAAGTAATTTTTATAAAAGCTATTTGTATCTGTAAACGATTGTATTATTTCTAATCCAGAATCCTTAGCCAACCATTTTACAGTATCATCATCATATTTTTGAGAAATTTCTGTATGTATACTTTCCCAAGCCTCAAAATGCACTTGTAATGATAAACTATCAATATCTACGGTCGTTTTTTTAGTACTTACCAAATAGCTTTTTGCAGTTCCGCTCTCCGGATCATAAACTTCCCAATGAATAAAAGCTTCTAAGTCAAAATTAGCTTGAAGTTCTCTATTTATTCTGGTCAGTATATTTTTATTAAAAGCTGCTGTAACACCCATTTTGTCGTTATACGCATCCAGAACTTTCTGAGGGTGCTTTTTTTGATCAAATCCCATGAATAACAAATCATCCGGATGCATAACTGTATTTAGTTTTTTCAAAAACTTGATAGCTCTGGGGTGTTGTAAGTTTCCAATATTAGACCCTAAAACCATTAGTACCTTTTTCTGATCACTCATATGCTGTAATCTATCCAGAACTTCAAAATATTCACCTATTTGTCCTTCTACACTAAGATCTGGCAATTCATCATCAAAATTCTCAACCAATCCATCAATTGCATTTTCACTTATATCTATTGGATGATAGGTCACATCATAATTTTTCTTTAATAGCTCTTTTAGTAAGACCTTAGTTTTTTTACCATCTCCAGCACCTAATTCTACTAAATTAAATCCTTCTCTTTTAGAATCAAAACTATGTATAATATCAGTTTTATGAGTTCTGAAAATATTATATTCGGCATTGGTGAGATAGTATTCTGGCAATGCCATTATTTGTTGAAATAATTTATCCCCGGTTTCATCATAGAAAAACTTAGACGACAAATATTTTGGAAAGGCCGTTAAACCTTCGTGCACTTCTTTACTAAAAGTACAGACTAGTACATTTTGATCTTTGGAATTCATGGAAAGAGATTATTTATTTTTTACTAATCGTAGCCCTGTAAATTGCCATCTGAGCTCCGGGTGAAAGAAATTACGATATGTTGATCTGGTATGGTTATTAGGTGTTGCTACGGATCCTCCTCTGAGTACTTTTTGATTTACCATAAATTTACCATTATATTCTCCAAGTGCTCCAGATGCTTTACTATAATTAGGATATGGAAGATAGGCACTTTCTGTCCATTCCCACCTTGATCCCCAATCAAAAAATTGCTGAGCTACCTCCCACTCAAATTCTGTTGGCAGACGTTCACCTTTCCATTGTGCATATGCATATGCTTCATAATATGATATATGGGTTACTGCGGTATTATCTGCAACAGGTAACAATCCTCTTAGTGTATATTGATGATATTGATCTTTTATATGATGCCAATACAAAGGCTTATTTATATGGTTAGCATTAATCCAATCCCAGGCTTCAGCATGCCAGAAAAGACTATTTTTATAACCGCCGTCATTAATAAATTCTATATATTCTTTATTTGTAACCAAAGCATTGGCAATTGCATATTCTGGCAAAAATACTTTATGAACCCCTAGTTCATTATCATAACAAAAATCATTTCCTTTATAGCCAATTTCGTATATTCCCTCCTTGATTGTTATATATTCTGAAACATTAACCACTTCTGGGCTTTCTGTAAATGTATCATTATACTTAGGCAACAAAGGATTATTACCAAGTATATATTTAATATCTGTAAGTAATAGCTCCTGATGTTGTTTTTCGTGATGAATTCCTATTTCTACCAATTGAAACATTTCCTGGTTTTCACTTTCTTCTAACAAAGACTGTAAATGAGTAGTAACATAATCTCTATAATCATATATTTCACTTACAGTTGGTCTGGATAAATTTCCTCTATCCGTCCTGACTACTCTTTTCCCCATACTCTCATAATAACTATTAAAAACGTAGGCAAAATCAGGATGAAAGCGAACATACTCTTTTATATATTTAACAAGAATAAATTCTTCAAAAAACCAGGTAGCATGACCTAAATGCCATTTGGGCGGAGAAACATCAACGATAGGTTGTATTACATAATCTTCGATCTCTAATGGAGCACAGATTTCTTCTGAGTGTGATCTGGTTTCTAAAAAAAGGGTAAGCAAATTATCTGTAATAATCATAAAAAAAGAATGTATTCGATTTACGAATACATTCAAATTTAACGATTTTTAATTTATTTTAACAAAAACGTAAAGTTAATCCAATGTTAAATATAAATTACTTCTGCTTCGGTTTTATAAAAGTAATCGGTACTTTGTATGCCACTGCTATAGGTTTATTCCCCCATTTAGCAGGAGTCATTTTAGGAATTGTTCTAATAATTCTTACCGCTTCTCTTTGTAAATATCTATGACCATCATTAACCTCTATCACCTCTACCTTACCCTTTTTATTGATTATAAAATCAACAGTAATTGTACCGCTTAATCCGTCTTTCTCTGCTAATTGAGGATATCTAAAATTACGAACTACATGGTTTCTTAAATTATTATCGAAGCACTTTATTGGGGTCTGCCTCGAGCGATCACATTTAGGCCAGACTGGTGTTATCCCTTTTTCGTTTGCATTCTGCTGAGACAGAATAATATTTTCTTGTGAAAAAGAAAAAGTAGTGATTAAAAATACAAAAATTAGTAATGTTTTTTTCATAGTGATTCGCGGGATTTAGGGGACAATAAGAAAAATATTAAATAGCCACTATACCTTTTATGTGTGGATGTGGATTATAATCTTCTAACACGAAATCATCAAAAACGAAGTCAAAAATATTTTTCACCTCCGGATTAATCTTAATTCTCGGTAAACTTCTTGGCGTTCTTGACAACTGCAATTCTAATTGTTCGAGATGGTTATTATATATATGCGCATCTCCAAAAGTATGTATAAAATCTCCTGCTTCGTAGCCACATACCTGAGCCATCATCATTGTCAGCAAAGCATACGAAGCTATATTAAACGGTACTCCCAGAAATATATCAGCACTTCTCTGATATAATTGACAAGACAATTTTCCATCTGCCACATAGAATTGAAAAAAAGCGTGACATGGAGGAAGAGCAGCCTTGCCATTAGCGACATTCTCTGAAAAAGACTTCGAAGTATCCGGCAATACACTAGGATTCCAAGCGGACACTAGCATTCTTCTACTATTGGGGTTACTCTTTAACGTATCTACAATTTCTTTAATCTGATCAATTTCATTATTGCCCCAATTACGCCACTGATGACCATATACCGGACCTAAATTACCATTATCATCAGCCCATTCATTCCAAATACGGACTCCGTTTTCTTGTAAATATTTTACATTAGTATCCCCATTGAGAAACCATAGTAATTCATAAACAATAGATTTAAGATGTAATTTCTTAGTAGTTACCATTGGGAAACCTTCACCAAGATCAAATCGCATCTGATAGCCAAAAACACTTTTTGTTCCTGTTCCTGTTCTATCACCTTTCTCATTACCGTTTTCAAGTACGTGCCGTACTAGATCAAGATATTGCTTCATATTCCCTGTAGTAACTTTTTATTGAGTATGTTAAAATTATAAAAATTTTTGTCAAATATACGAAAAATAGGATTTGAGAGATCGATTAATATCTGGATTATGAAATAGTTATAAAAAAGCATGCTAAATTATTTTTTTAACAAAAAAAGACTCTATTAATCATTATCCGATAATCATACCTGCAATTGTTGCAGATAATAAAGACGCAATTGTCCCTCCTATTAATGCTTTCATTCCGAATTCTGACAAGGTTTTTCTTTTTCCTGGTGCTAGAGATCCTATTCCCCCAATCTGAATACCAATAGATGCAAAATTAGCAAAACCACACAGCATATAAGTCGCCATAATAACCGATTTATTATACGTTAGATGAAGTGGATTTGCAGGATTCTTAAGATCTGCTAATTGGATATAACCAACAAATTCACTAGCTGCAAGCTTAATACCTAATAATTGTCCCATTAGCATTATATCTTCTTTTGCAACACCTATTAACCACATTAACGGAGCAAAAACAGTACCCAAAATAGATTCTAATGAAAAAGCATCATAAGGTGTATGTTTTTCGAGATATGAATTAAATCCTGTAAGTTGTCCAAATTTCCCAAAACCATAATTAATCATTGCAATAAAAGCGATGAACACCAGTAACATAGCACCAACATTTGCAGCCAACTTTAAGCCTTCTGTTGTACCATTTGCAATGGCATCAAGAATATTTGACCCTATTTTATCCGCAGAAACCTTCACATCTGTATCTATTGCCTCTTGTTGAGGATATAATAACTTTGAAATCACAATAGCTCCTGGCGCAGCCATTACAGATGCTGCTAATAAGTGTTTAGCAAATTCTAGTCTCAAAACAGGATCTTCTCCTCCAAGAAAACCGATATATGCTGCCAGTACACCTCCTGCAACTGTAGCCATTCCTCCTATCATCACCAGTAAAATTTCGGAACGGGTCATTCTTTCCAGGTATGCCTTAATCATTAAAGGCGCTTCTGTTTGTCCTAAAAATATATTTCCGGCAACACTTAAACTCTCTGCTCCAGAAATTCCCATAAGTTTTGTCAACACCCAAGCCATCCCTTTAACTACTATCTGAATAACACCCAAATAGAATAATACTGAGGTCAAGGCCGAAAAGAAAATAATGGTCGGTAATACCTGAAATAAAAAAATAAATCCAAAACTCTCCACATCCATCATTCCTCCCAATAAAAACTCACTTCCTGCTCTGGTGAAATCGAGAATTTTCACAAACATCTGTCCCACTACCTCAAAAACTTTCTGAACAAAACCAACTTTTAACACTCCAAAAGCTAATAATAACTGTGCTCCTAATCCAACTCCAACGGTTTTCCAGTTAATAGCTTTTCGATTACTACTGAACAAAAAGGCAATGATAAGAAGTACTACCATCCCTAAAACACCTCTCCATAGGCTTGTGAATGAAAACCCTTGATTAGGTATTAATCCCGAAGCATTAATCTCTTCTTCTATAACTGGAGTCACTGCCGCCTCTTTTTTTTCGGAAATAAAGAAATAAGAACGATCTTTTTTGGATAAAACCAAAGTAGAATCGGTTTTACTATTAATCTTAAACTTAATGATAGAGTCTTCCTTTATATCTGGAAAAAAAAGTAACACATTGTTTTGTGCCACATAGTCTCCTTTGAGAGATTCTAATTGGTTACGGAATAAAAAGGTTCCTTTATTTAATTGAAGATAATCATCATTAGCTATCTCAAAAAGTTTCTCAGAAGAATCTTTTACGCGTTCTAAAACCCACTTTTTCTCAATTGATTGAGACAAAACTTTGGCAAACACAAATAGTAAAAACAGAGAAAACAGTAGCCCTTTTTTCATAAATATGGAAATATTATTTATACTTTCTATGGTTATAGTAAGTTAGGGAACTATCCTCGTTTAGAAATTTCATCTCTAATTCTTGCAGCAAGCTCGTAATCTTCATTATTAACAGCTTGTTCTAACATACGTCCTAGTTCATCTATAGATAAATCCTGATAACTAGTTTCTTTTCCCACCATTTCTACTTCATCAGAAATCAATTCATCTACCAATAAACTTTCAGGAGCGTTGTCATCATCTTTTTTAGGATTTACTTTAAGATAAATACCTGCTTGATCTAAAATGTTTTTATAAGTAAATATAGGTGCCTGAAATCTTAGTGCCAAAGCAATAGCATCACTCGTTCTGGCATCTATTATTTCTTCAATCTTATCGCGCTCGCAGATAATACTAGAATAAAAAACGCCATCTACCAGCTTGTGAATAATCACTTGTTTCACAACAATATCGAATCTATCTGCAAAATTTTTAAACAGATCGTGTGTTAGTGGTCGTGGAGGTTTTATTTCTTTTTCTAAAGCAATAGCAATTGATTGTGCTTCAAAAGCGCCGATAACGATGGGGAGTTTTCTCTCCCCCTCCATCTCACTCAAAATCAATGCATACGCTCCATTTTGCGTTTGACTGTAAGATATCCCTTTAATGTTCAAGCGAACTAAACTCATAGTAGTATTCAATAAAAAAGGCTGTTTGAACAAATGGACTTTTACCTGAGTTCAAACAGCCCTTTATTGGGCACAATTTATGAAAATTATGCGTTATTAGCCTTAAATTCCTTTAATTTTTCGATTAGTTGCGGCACCACCTCAAAGGCATCTCCTACAATTCCGTAATCAGCAGCTTTAAAGAACGGTGCTTCCGGGTCATTATTAATAACCACTTTTACTTTACTGGAATTGATCCCTGCAAGGTGTTGAATTGCTCCAGAAATCCCTACAGCAATATACAAATTAGAAGCAACAGGCTTTCCTGTTTGTCCTACGTGCTCACTATGAGGCCTCCATCCCATATCACTAACAGGCTTAGAACAGGCTGTTGCCGCCCCAAGTACTTCTGCAAGATCTTCTATCATAGACCAATTCTCTGGCCCTTTAAGACCACGACCTCCTGATACCACCACTTCGGCATCAGCAATAGAAACTTTATCTGTTGCTTTATCTACAGAGACTACCTCTACCGCAAAATCATCTTCTGATAATGATGGCTCAAAACTTTCTGCCGTAGCTGATCCAGATACTTCTCTAAGCCCAAAAGCGTTATTAGATAACCCTATAACTTTTATATCTGTAGAAATTTCTGTGATACTAAATGCTTTATTAGTAAAAGCTGTTCTCTTTACTGCAAAAGGAGAAGTACTTTCTGGCAGAGCCACCACATTAGAAGCATATCCAGCAGTAAGATATACTGCTAATATAGAAGCTAAGAATTTACTATCAGCACTAGAACTAATTACTACTACTTTTGCATCTTCTTTTTCTGCAGCTTGTTTTATCGAATCTGCATATGCTTTTGCATTAAAGGCAGAAAGCTTATCATTTTTAATTTCTAACACTTTATCTACACCATAATCTCCTAGTTCATTACTATTATCCGCATTTATACTAACAGCAGTAACGGTTGTTCCAAGCATATTAGCAACTTCTTTTGCATAAGATGCTACTTCAAAAGCAGCTTTCTTAAATTTACCTGATTCACTTTCTGTGTATACTAAAACTGACATATATACTATTTTTTTTGTATTGAACCTATTCTAAATAGGCATTCATTTATATTATTATATTGCTTTAGCTTCGTTATGTAATAACGTAACTAACTCACCTACATTATCAGGAGAAACCAAGGTTACTTCTCCTTTTGGAGCAGGTTTTTCAAATTTAATTGTTTTAGTTCCCTGATCAGATTCGATGGGTTCTATCACATTAAGCGGTTTCTTACGTGCCATCATAATACCTCTCATATTAGGAATGCGGAGATCACTTTCTTCTACCAGTCCTTTTTGACCACCTATAATTAAGGGTAATTTTGCCGTTGACGTTTCTTTCCCTCCATCAATTTCTCGAATCGCTGTCGCAGTATCCCCCGCTACTTCCAGACCTATACACGTATTTATAAAACTTGCTCCGGTAAGTGCTGCCAGCATTCCAGGCACCATCCCTCCATTATAATCAATAGATTCTCTTCCCGCAATGACAAGATCATAACTTCCGTCCTGTACAACTTTTGCTAATTGTTTAGCTACATAAAAACCATCTGTAGCCTCCGTATTTATTCTAATAGCAGTATCTGCTCCAATTGCCAGGGCTTTACGTAAGGTAGCCTCAGTTTCTGCTCCACCAACATTTACAACATCTACAGAGGCTCCCTGTTTCTCTTTAAACCACATAGCGCGGGTTAAACCAAACTCATCATTAGGATTTATAACAAACTGTACTCCATTAGTATCAAACTTGGTATCACTTTCTGTAAAATTAATTTTAGAAGTTGTGTCTGGTACATGGCTTATACAAACTAATATCTTCATTTTATATAGGTATTTTTTGAGAATTTAACAATAAAAGCGAAAGTACAAATAAAATGTCGAATTTACTATGCATGCATAGTAAATTTTTCAATATTCCATGATTGGCAAAGGGTATTAATTGCTATTTTTGCCATTCTTGTAGCACAAAAATAATTATTTATAAATGAAAACGATACAATTCAGAGAAGCAATTTGCGAAGCAATGAGCGAAGAAATGCGCCGTGACGAATCCATTTATTTAATGGGTGAAGAAGTGGCAGAATACAATGGAGCTTACAAAGCTAGTAAAGGAATGCTTGACGAGTTTGGCTCTGACAGAGTTATCGATACTCCTATTTCTGAGTTAGGGTTTGCAGGTATTGGTGTAGGTAGTGCCATGAATGGCAATCGCCCAATCATAGAATTTATGACATTTAATTTCTCACTTGTAGGTATAGATCAAATTATAAATAACGCTGCAAAAATGCGTCAGATGAGTGGTGGTCAGTTTAATATACCTATTGTTTTTAGAGGACCTACTGCCTCTGCAGGACAACTGGGGGCAACACACTCACAGGCTTTTGAGAACTGGTTTGCCAATACACCTGGGCTTAAAGTAGTTATTCCATCAAACCCAAAAGATGCAAAAGGTCTTTTAAAATCAGCTATTCGTGATAACGATCCTGTTATTTTTATGGAGAGCGAGCAAATGTATGGAGATAAAGGAGAAGTTCCTGAAGGAGAATTTACAATCCCTCTTGGAGTTGCCGAGATTAAAAGAGAAGGTAGTGATGTAACTGTAGTTTCTTTTGGAAAAATCATCAAAGAAGCATACAAAGCTGCTGATGCGCTTGCAAAAGAAAATATATCTTGTGAAATAATAGATTTAAGAACGGTACGACCTCTTGATCTGGATGCTATCTTTACTTCTGTAAAGAAAACCAACAGATTAGTAATTCTAGAAGAAGCTTGGCCTCTTGCGAATATTGCTTCAGAAATCACATATCAGGTTCAATCCAATATGTTTGATTATCTGGATGCTCCAATTATAAAAATTAATACTGCAGACACTCCAACACCATATTCTCCTGTTTTATTAGAACAATGGTTACCAAACAGTGAAGATGTTGTTAAAGCTGTCAAAAAAGTAATGTATAAATAACAAGAACCCCTTTACTTTGTATACTATTACATAATTTCTGTGCTTATTTTATTTTTTCCTAAAATTGGCTCGAAAATTGCAAGGATGAACTGAGCTTTACATCATTATTATTACTTTATTTAAAAATATTAGATGAGATATTGGGTTTTAGGGGTTTTATGCATTGCTTTTAGCAGTTCTTTTCTTTTTGCACAAACAAAGGTTAGCGGTTATGTATATGATAGTTATAAACAACCTATTCCATTTGCGAATATTGTTTATGTTAATTCTACTATAGGAACAATTACTGATGAAAACGGTAAGTTCTATATGGAATCTGATGATAATTATAGTAGTATCAAAGTCTCTTTTATTGGGTTTGAAAACAAGACTATCAAACTTAATCAGCGAACTACCTATAATATGGAGGTTATTTTGGAAGAAGAAGCCGCTTCTTTGGATGAAGTTGTTATTTATAAAGGAAAAACTTCTAAAAAAAATAATCCTGCCATAGATATTCTAAGAAAGATTTGGGAAAATCGAAGAGAAAATGGTGTTAAAAAATTCAAGCAATATAATTACGACAAGTACGAAAAACTAGAATTTGACCTTAATACTATAGACAGTGCTCTGGTAAATAGCAAAATTTTCAATGGAATGGAGTTTATATTTGAAGATATAGACACCTCCAGGATCACAGGAAAAACCTATTTACCAATATTTCTTAACGAGGCTATTTCTAAAGTGTACGGAGATAATGAGCTTAATGAACTCAAAGAAGTTTTAAAAGGAAATAAAAATGCAGGATTCAGTGATAATCAAACGCTAATTGCGTTTGTAAAAGATTTATATTCTGATTATGATATATATGACAATTACCTAAAGTTTTTTGACAAAAGTTTTACCAGCCCCTTATCCAGAACTGGTATTAATGTGTATAATTATGTATTATCTGATAGTGCATACATCGGAAACAAATGGTGTTATAATATTATCTACTATCCCAGACGAAAAAATGAATTAACATTTAAAGGCGATTTTTGGGTAAATGATTCTACCTGGGCTATCAAAGAAATCAATCTGGAAGTTACCAAAAGTGCGAATATCAACTGGGTAAAAGATTTGTATATCGAACAAGAGTTTGATGTCCTGAATGATTCCATATTTTTGATCACCAAAGATTATTTCCAATCTGATTTCTCTTTTAATAAAAAAGAAAAATCAAGAGGAGTTTATGGAAAAAGAACCACTTTATACGACAATTACAAATTTGACCAAAAGAAAGACAGAAAGTTTTATCAAAGTCAGGTAGACCCGTATAATCAGGATATTTATAATAGAGAAGATGCATTTTGGTCGAATGCCAGAATGGAAAAATTAAACAAAGATGAACAAAAGGTATATAAACTTCTTGACACACTCAAAACTGTAAAAGCCTTCAAACGTTTATATAATATAGGTACAATATTAGCTACTGGATATGTCGAGTTTAATGGATGGGATTTTGGCCCTCTTTTTTCTACTATTGGATATAACTCAATTGAAGGATTTAGACTTAGAGCTGGAGGTAGAACTTATTTTACCGCCAATGATCGATGGAGGATAGAAGGATATGGAGCCTATGGATTTAATGACAATAAATTCAAATATGGAATTTCTGGAAAATATTTGGTGGATCGCAAATCAAGATTGATAGTATCAGCCGGGAATAGACGTGATGTAGAACAACTAGGAGCCAGCCTTACGAATACTAATGATGTAGAAGGTAGAAGTCTTGCCTCTTCTTCTATTGTATCTACCGGTGATAACACTAGGCTAACTTCTATAAATCTATCTGCATTTTCTATGCAAATAGAACCAAGAAAGAACTTTACAATAGGAGTAACAGGCTCTTTTAGAACCTTGAAACCTGCGGATAGTAATTTATTTAGTTTAGACTTTATTGATCCTGATACAGGCGTTCAGAAATCAGAAATTAAACAGGCAGAAATATCAACTACGCTTGCCTATTATCCTAGACGAAAGACAACGGGTTATGGTGTAGATAGAATCACAGTAAATGATGGTGATTTTGCTCAATTATTCCTTAATTATTCAGCTGGTCTTGACCATATTCTAGAAAGTGATTTTGAATATCAAAAAGTTCAATTTTTTTATAGACAACCCTGGAATATTGGAGGATTTGGAGTCTTAAATAGTTCCCTGGAATTGGGAAAAACATTTGGTGAAGTTCCTTTAGGCTTATTAAGTGTGGTACCAGGTAATCAAACATACCTATCTATTCAAAATACGTTTCCCTTATTAAATTTTTATGAATTTGTAACAGATACATATGCGGCCTTACATATGGAACATAATTTCAATGGTAGAATATTTTCTAGAATTCCATTGTTGAGAAAACTAAATCTTAGAGAATTAGTAGGCATTAGAGGTGTCTGGGGTGAGTTATCAGAAGAAAATTTACTCCTTAGTGAACCCTCGAATGAAATACTTATCGCTCCGGATGATGAGGTATACTGGGAATATAGTGTAGGTGTAGGAAATATATTTAAAATCTTTAGAATCGATTTTCATTTTAGAGGAAATTACTTTGACAACCCTGATGCTCGTAAGTTTGGGGTTACCGGGTCTTTTGGATTTTATTTCTAAGAATCGTTTATAAGATCGTATCTGATAGCCAAAACAACAAGGCTAAAAAATGATCATTACTTATAAGATTATATTAATCTTCATTCCACATTGTTTTATTGAAAAACATTCTTGGTTAACTTATCCTTAATCTTTTATAAAAACATAATAATTCTTGGTTCTAAATTTTAACTCCCCCCTTGTAATACTTATATTTGCCGCCTATAAAAACAAGAATAAAATATGAGCGCATCAACTCGCGAAAGTTTCGATGTACTAATCGAAATACCGAAAGGAAGTCGTAATAAATATGAATATGATTTTGACATAAAAAAGATCAGATACGATCGTATGATTTTTTCATCAATGATGTATCCGGCAGACTATGGATTTATTCCTGAAACCCTTGCATTAGACGGAGATCCTCTTGATGTTTTGGTATTAGTTACAGAACCCACATTTCCTGGCTGTGTTATGGAGGTAAAGCCTATTGGTGTTTTTCATATGACTGATGAAAAAGGTCCTGACGAAAAAATCATATGTGTTCCTATTTCGGATCCAATTGCAAATAAAATAGCAGATCTTAAGGAATTGAATCCACATTTGATTGCAGAAATAGAACACTTTTTTAAAGTGTACAAGGATTTAGAAAAGAAAAAAGTAGCTGTAGGTGGATGGGGTAATATTGAAGAAGCAAGAGAAATTATAAAAACGAGTGTTAAACGTTTTGAAGATATCGAAAACAAACCGGAAGGACTTTTTAGTATATACTAAATAATTAGCCTAAAACCTACAAAAGCGCAGTATTTTTAAGTAAGTATTGCGCTTTTTATATTTGATGAATTTTACTACATTTAAAAACTGATTAACTAAAAATTCACTTAATGGAATCAAATATGATTTATATGCCAATTGTTTTGGCATTACTAGGGCTAATTTATATGCTAGTTAAAAAATCTTGGGTAATGAAACAGGATCCAGGGGATGGTAAAATGAAAGAAATTTCAGATCATATTTATGAAGGAGCCCTAGCTTTTTTAAGCGCAGAGTATAAGTTACTTGCCATATTTGTAGTCATCGTAAGTGTCTTATTATTTATCGTTTCTATTGTAGTAGATACCACGCATTGGTTGATTGTAGTTGCCTTTGTCTTTGGTGCTGTATTCTCTGCATATGCAGGAAACATAGGAATGAAAATTGCAACAAAAACAAATGTTAGAACTACACAGGCAGCTCGTACTAGTTTGCCAAATGCGCTTAAAATATCTTTTGGAGGCGGCACTGTAATGGGGCTTGGAGTTGCAGGATTAGCTGTCTTAGGTTTAACAGCTTTTTTTATCATTTTTTATAACTTCTTTATGGGAGGTGAATGGGTTTCTACAGAAAAGATGACTATTGTACTGGAAACCCTAGCCGGGTTTTCTTTGGGTGCAGAATCTATTGCTTTATTCGCCCGTGTAGGTGGTGGTATTTATACTAAAGCTGCAGACGTAGGTGCTGACCTTGTAGGTAAGGTAGAAGCAGGTATCCCTGAAGATGACCCTCGTAACCCAGCTACTATTGCGGATAATGTAGGTGATAATGTAGGTGATGTTGCTGGTATGGGAGCCGATTTATTTGGATCTTATGTAGCCACAGTACTTGCAGCTATGGTATTGGGAAATTACGTAATCAAGGATATGGGAGGTACTATTACCGATGCTTTTGGAGGTATCGGACCTATTCTATTACCCATGGCAATAGCAGGTGTGGGCATTATCATTTCTATAATAGGTACAATGCTGGTCAAAATCAAAAGTAATGAAGCAAAAGAAGCTCAGGTAATGGGAGCTCTAAATGTCGGAAACTGGACATCCATCATTCTGGTAGCGGTTGGGTGTTTTGCCTTATGTAAATGGATGCTTCCGGGAACAATGAAAATGGAATTCTTTGGTGAAGGCTTACTAGAAATTTCTTCAATGAGAGTTTTTTATGCTACTTTGGTAGGCTTACTCGTAGGAGCAGTTATCTCATCTGTTACAGAATACTACACAGGCTTAGGAAAATCACCAATTCTCAAAATTGTTCAACAATCCAGTACAGGTGCCGGAACCAATATTATCGCAGGACTAGCAACCGGGATGATCTCTACCTTTCCTTCTGTTTTATTATTTGCAGGAGCCATTTGGGCATCCTATGCTTTTGCAGGGTTTTATGGAGTTGCACTAGCCGCTTCTGCCATGATGGCTACTACTGCAATGCAACTAGCAATAGATGCTTTTGGACCGATCTCAGACAACGCGGGTGGTATTGCAGAAATGAGCGAGCAAGAACCTATTGTAAGGGAACGTACTGATATTTTGGACTCTGTAGGCAATACAACTGCTGCCACAGGAAAAGGTTTTGCAATTGCTTCTGCTGCATTGACATCACTAGCACTATTTGCTGCTTATGTAACTTTTACTGGAATCAATGGTATTAATATTTTTAAAGCCCCTGTTTTAGCTATGCTATTCGTAGGAGGTATGATACCCGTCGTATTCTCTGCTTTAGCAATGAATGCTGTAGGTAAAGCTGCTATGGAAATGGTACAGGAAGTACGCCGTCAGTTTAGAGATATTCCAGGGATTATGGAAGGTACAGGAAAACCTGAATATGATAAATGTGTTGCTATTTCAACCAAGGCTTCTCTAAAAGAAATGATGCTCCCAGGTCTATTAACTATTGGATTTCCATTAGTAATCGCTTTTATTCCCTTATTATTCGGAATGGAAAAATTAGCAATTGCCGAAATGCTTGGAGGATATATGGCCGGAGTAACTGTAAGTGGTGTATTATGGGCCATTTTTCAAAACAATGCTGGCGGTGCCTGGGATAATGCCAAAAAGTCATTTGAAGCAGGTGTAGAAATTAACGGAGAAATGACTTATAAAGGCTCTGAAGCTCACAAAGCAGCTGTTACTGGAGATACTGTTGGTGATCCTTTTAAAGATACTTCTGGTCCATCTATGAATATTTTAATTAAACTCACCTGTCTTATAGGACTTGTTATTGCGCCTATATTAGGAGGGCATACTTCAGAAACTGCAGTTGCAACAACTCAAAACAAAGAAAATACTATTTTTAAACCACAGAAACCCTTAAGTAATAAAAGTTTAAAAAGAATGAAAAAAAATACGATGTCAGAAGAAATTATCGCACAATAAAAATGATCGATTATTAACCTATGAAATTTCAAACAAAAAACCTCGCTCGTATGCGAGGTTTTTTATCTTTATAGATTATCACTAATTATGTTTAAAAAAAAATCCTTACGAATCAACTCTTATTTAGGGTATGGCACCAATACGAGATTACGTGCTATAGGCAGAGCATTAAAAGATGAGAATATAGATTTTAGTGGAAATACCGGAACACTAAAAACTTTACATAATATTTATAAACAATTTGAAAGTGATGAAATCCCCAATGAGGAAATTACACTACATCTTCCTGAAGGAAAATCATTTACCACAAAAACAGATACTGAAGGCTACTATTTCTTCGATAAAAAAACAACAATAGAGAGCCACCTAATTGATGATAAAGGATGGGTACATTATACGATTTCCTACAAAAACATATTTAAAAAAAATATCACTAACTCTAATGCTTTTTCAGGAAAAATGTTAGTCCCGTCTCAAGAGGCTAGTTATGGAATTATAAGCGATATTGACGACACTATCCTACATACCGGAGTTGCTTCATTATTCAAATGGAGAGTCATCGCTAATACTTTTTTCAAAAATTTTGACAGAAGGTTACCTCTGGAAGGAACTGTAAAGTTTTATAAAAAACTACAATCTGGAAAAAATAAACACGCTTCAAATCCTGTATTTTATGTAAGTAATAGTCCCTGGAATTTATATGATTATCTCAATGCCTTTCTTTGCAAACATGGTTTTCCAGAAGGTCCAATTCTTCTCAGGGATTTCAGAACTCCTTTTGATAAAACTCCAAAACCTAAATCCCCACATAAGCAATCCGAGATTTTAAATCTATTGCAATTATATCCAAAACTAAAATTTGTATTAATCGGTGATAGCGGAGAAAAAGATGCAGATATCTATACAAAAATTGCAAAAGACCATCCAAATAGGATTTTAGCTATTTACTTAAGAAGTGTTAATCACAAAAGGAAAGAAAAACGTATCCAAAAAATAATTAGTTCATTTAAGTCTACTCCAATTCTATTGGTTAGAACAACAATAGAAGCCGAAGAACATGCCAGAAAGTTTGATATTCTCTAAAAAACCTTATGGAATCTATCCCCTGTAAATCTAAAAAGTATCACTCAAAAAATCGAAATCCTCTAAGTGATACTTGTTCAAATCATAAACAAAATTTTATTAAAATTGATAAGAAACTCCTAGATTAAGAACACCTCTATACCCGAAACCTGCTTCTGCATAGCCAGATAGTGCTTTACCAACCCGAACTCCAATTCCTGTTATTTGAAAATTAAAATGATTAGAATTCATTGATTCATTACTGAAATTAGCATCTGTTGCTCTAAAATCTTCATTTCTTATAGTATATCCTATTCCTAAACCGGAATACATTTTAAAAATATCCTTGGAGATATAATGATAATCTGATTCTAAAGCTATTGTATAATATTCTTCTTCAAAATCTCCAATTTTTGATCTTCCGGTTATCACATCTCCATCTGAATTTTGATACGTAAAAGCAACTCCCAACAGTAGGTTATTTGCGATTGCCCGTTTATAACTAATAAATACTGCTCCATAACTATTCTTTTCTAAAAATGTAGAATTCCCTAATGTCAGTGTATAAATGACTGCCTCAGATGTTATATTTATTATATCATTAGTTGTAGCTATTCCATACCCAATTTTCAATTCATTAGTTCCTTTAGCTGTTTGCGCCCACATACAATTCATTGAGCATACAAATAATATTAACAGACTAGTAATGATCGTGTATTTTTTCATTTTTAAAATTTAATTTTTATTATATTTAATTATCATTTTTTTGACCAACGTATAAAATCAATTACACTATCCTAAAACAATTTAATAAGAAATAACCCTACCATTTTTTTTTGAAAAAACTAAGACGTTACCAAAAAAACCTCGATGAAGACTAGATATTTATATAGAATACAATACAAACTTAGTAACCGCAAATAAGTATACCAATTACTGTGTAATCTTGACGATTGGTTGATGAAGAAATTCTAAAAAAAAGAATACTTTTCTTTTAGAGCTTGACAACTGAGATAACTAAAAAAATTATACCTGGACTCAACTCTCGACCGCAAGTTGTATTGGCGTAGAATCTGCAGAACTCAGAAATGGACAATCACATATTCCCTTAAATCTGCATGCTTTTTACAATTATAAAATGCGTGTAAAGATTAATATAACCAGTTGTTCATTTAGAAATAATTATATCAAAAAAAAGCGTCAATTAGAGTGTTTTATCTAAATGAAGTGAAGACAAAATGTGTCGAGAATAGCTTTTTTGGACTCAAATTCTACTCTCAATACACTTCTACTAAAGTCGAAGCAAGTGAACTGACGAATCTTATATCCAAAATGTCTAAATACACAACGGGTTAATATATCATACATTTACATCTTTTAAACTTCTGACCTCTGATGTAAGCGCTATCATAGCATCTTGCAATTGTTTGATACTTGCCGAATCAGAATTGGCATCAATATTAAAACTCAATTTACTATTTACTTCCCAAAGCTCGACAATCTGATGAATCTGAATGCTATATGGTAAAAATTCAGCGTTTAATGAAACTAATGAAACTGCTGTAGGATCTTCAATCTTCCTGATCTTTTTAACCACAACACTATCATGAAGCACGATTACATAAATTGCATTACCAGAAAGTTCGGATAAATTATTAACCGCTTTCCCAATAACCCATTCTTTGGGTTCCAAAACAGGCAACATACTTTCTCCTTCTACCTGAAAACCACGATATGTAGCATTACGATACTCTGGTAATGGGATATCAAATGCAGGTAATTGCTGATACCAGCCAACATCTTGGATATTATGCGGGTATCCCGCAGCTGCTTTCACATTTACCAAAACAATATTTTCATTATTCTGAGAATCTACAGTAATAACTTTTGGAGCCACATCTCCCTGATCCAATTGTATTTTCTTTTGATTACTTTCTCCAAACAGCCATAGAGGATTCACACCAAATTCCTGAAGCAATCTCGAGACTACCTTTCCAGAAATTTTAGTTTTTCCCCTTTCAATATCCGCTGTAGAATTTTTTATTTGTAAAATCCTAGCAAAATCAGATTGTGTAAAATGATTTTCCTCGCGAACTTGTTTAAAACGCTGAATGGTTTGGTTAGCTAAATTATCCATACAACAACTTACTATTTATTTATTTCCACTTTAAATGATTTGGGATAATTCCGTAGCAAAGATAAAACAATTTGGAAAAATTCCAATTTTAACAGTATTTGATTTTTATTTATATGGAATTATTCCATAAATTTGGAAAAATTACATGTTAAACCGACCAATATGACATCTCAAATCATCTTACATCAACCTGAACCCGAAAAAATAATCAAACATTCCTTAAATAACTCTATTACTGTAATCGAAAAACTACATAAAAGACTAATAACGAAGGGGTTTCATTTTCTCAGAAATTATAACATTGATAATTATACGTTTGATTTCTATTGTCCAAAATTAAAAATAGCTATAGACATAGATGGATATGCTCACGAATTCTCTGATGTATACAATCAAGATATGCTCAAAAAACTACACATCCACTCATTAGGGATAGTAGTCCTAAAGTTTACAGACCATCAAATTCTTGTGGACATAGAAGAAGTTTTTAGATCACTAAAGCATCAAATTAAACTTTCAGAAAACACCTATGTCATTTAACAGAATTCGCGAAAAACTATCTATTCTTGCAGATGCTGCAAAATACGATGTATCCTGTGCCAGCAGTGGAGGCAAACGATCAAACCATCATAGAGGTTTGGGCAATAATACGGGAATGGGAATATGTCATAGTTATACAGAAGATGGTCGATGTGTATCTCTTTTAAAAATTCTCCTTACCAATCACTGTATCTACGACTGTGCCTATTGTGTTACCAGAAAAAGTAACGATATCAAAAGAGCTGCCTTCAAAATTCAGGAAGTTGTAGATATCACAATTAACTTCTATAGAAGAAACTATATAGAAGGATTGTTTTTAAGCTCTGGTATTTTTAAAAATTCTGATTACACCATGGAACGACTAGTTGCCGTTGCCAAGAAACTTAGATTAGAAGAAAAATTTAATGGATATATTCATTTAAAATCAATTCCAGGCACTAGCGATGAGTTAATGCGAGAAGCTGGATTATATGCGGATCGATTGAGTGTTAATATAGAAATTCCTACTATCTCTGGATTAAAATTATTAGCTCCGGATAAAAAACACGAAGATTTCATAAAACCAATGGAAAAAGTGAAAAATGAAATCATTAAATATAAATCCGAACAGAAAATCATTAAGAGTACTCCCAGATATGCACCCGCTGGTCAAAGTACCCAAATGATAATTGGTGCTACAGGAGAAAGCGATCGTGATATCATGTGTTCTGCCGCATATTATTACAAAAAATTTAATATGCGAAGAGTATATTATTCCGGCTACATCCCTGTTTTGATGGATGATCGCCTTCCTTCTTTGGGTACAGCAGTACCTGTGCTTAGAGAAAATCGTTTATACCAAACAGATTGGTTGTTGAGATTTTATGGTTTTTCTGTTCAAGAAATCTTAAATGACTCGCATAAAAATCTCGATTTAGATATTGATCCTAAATTGGGATGGGCATTACGTAACTTAAATCTTTTTCCGATAGATATTAATACTGCTGATAAAAAAATACTGGCAAGAGTTCCTGGAATTGGTATGCAATCTGTTTACAAAATACTGCAAGCCAGAAAATTCAGAAATCTGGATTGGACGCATCTAAAAGCCATAGGAATCTCTCTGAATAGAGCTCAGTATTTTATCACCTGTAATTCGAGGGAATTCTACACTGGAGAACTATCTCCTATAGCCCTAAAAAACAAAATATTAAAAACTTCTAAGAGTAAGTACAACAACTATTTTAATCAGCAACTCAGTCTTTTTTCTTAATATCAATTTATCTCATGCACCCACAAACGATTTTGCTATATGACGGAAGTTTTGATGGGTTCTTAAGCACTGTTTTTTTAATCTACGAGCAAAAAATAAAACATCCAATAATCCGAAATAAATCATTCCCTAACAACCAATTGTTCACAGTAACCCACGATGTCATTACAGAAGAGCATAAAGCAAAAAGGGTATGGGTTGGATTTACAGCAAAAACAACTTCTAATGAGCAACAAGATTTTTTTAAAGCTTTTCTAAGTGAAATAAAAGGTGTTGAAAATACTCTTTTATGCTACCTGCAAAATATCTTTCTGAGATCACCAAGCGCTAAAAATATTGATTTTAGTAACAAGAATATTCTTAAAATAAGTCAGGTAGCCAAAATGGTAAGTAGAGAAAAACATAGAATGGAGGCGTTTGTCCGTTTTCAGCTTACTAAAGACAACATCTACGTGGCAATTATAGAACCAGATTTTAATGTTTTACCACTTATTATGAACCACTTTAAAGATCGGTATGCAGATCAAAGATGGTTAATTTATGACATCAAGCGAGCGTATGGAATGTATTACGATTTGACAACTATCGATACGGTTCAATTAGATTTTTTCTCAAAAGTAAACTCAAAAATATCTTCCGAAAATCTTGCACCAAATGAGCAGCAATTTCAGGAGTTATGGCATACGTATTTTAAAAATGTAAACATAAAATCCAGAAAAAATACGAAACTTCACCTTCAGCATATTCCCAGGCGTTATTGGAAATACCTTACAGAAAAAAATAAGATCTAAAATAAAAGGTTAAATTTGTCGTTTAAAAACAACCAAATAACTATCAATTATGAAAAAATTATTTTTAGGAGCAATTGCTCTAACGCTCGCTGTATCTGTTACTTCTTGTAGAGATACCAAAAAAGAAGAAGACACTGCTTCTGAAGCTGTAGAAGAAGTTGGAGAAGCATTAAAAGAAGCTGGCAATGAAGCTGCAGAAGCTACCAATGAAGCTGTAGATGCGGCTAAAGAAGCTGCTGACGACGCAGTAGAAGCTACAGGTGATGCAGTAGATGCGGCTAAAGAAGCAACAGGAGAAGCAGTGGAAGCTGTTAAAGAAACTGCTGGTGATGCTGTAGATGCGGCTAAAGAAGGTGCAGAAAAAGTTACAGATGCCGCTAAGGACGCATTGAAGAAGAAACACTAATGGAGATACTATCTCTAGAATATGTAAAAGCCATCAATATTGATGGCTTTTTTTAATCCAACCATTGTACCTTTTCATTTATAGGCTTTCTTTTAGCCGTCAATTCTTCCTCTTTATTGTAATTTCCGATATAAAAAAAGCCTAAACATCGCTCGCCTTCTTCAAAATCAAAAAAATCACCCATATACTTTATAAGTAGTGGACTACTCCAATAACACCCAATCTGATGGACACTACATGTTAGCCACATATTTTGTACTGCCATGGCTGTAGCAGCGATTTCTTCCCATTCTGGAACCCGCTCTTTAAGATCTTTCTGAAAACAAATAACAATTATCACATCAGCAGAATTACATTTATCCTGAATCTTTTTATGTTTAAAAGGAGAAAAATGATCCTCTGGAGTAATATCTGTGTAGGTATCAGACAAAAAATCACCTAAGTTATTCTTTGTTTCTCCTCTAACAATCTTAAAACGCCACGGCTCTGTTAATCGATGTGTAGGCGCGTAGTTTGCATTTTCTAATAAAAGTTCAATAAATTTTTTAGAAACAGGAGTATTATTATACTGTGACGGAAAAACAGATCTTCTGTTTTTTATAATTTTATTCAAATATTCTTCACCCATACAAATCATGTAATTTACTTTTCACTGTAAAGTTATTATTAATATTGAGACTAATTAATCTTTAACTACAGGTTTTTGAATTCACAAATAAGATTACATACAAAAGAACAGCTGGATGATCTTTCATTATCTGGTATTACATTACAAAAAACTCTTTCCAGTCTGCGATTGATTAACAAACTTTTTGGTAATCATAAGCAATTATATAAAAGTATACTAGCGTATTGCCTCCATTCAGAAAAAGCATCTGTTCATATTGTAGATCTGGGTTGTGGAGGCGGAGACAGTATCCATACAATAGCCTATAAACTTCATAAAAAAGGCATTAAAGCTTCGTTTACAGGTATTGATGGTAATAAACAAAGTATAAAGTATGCTACATCAAAATACAACCATTATGAGAATATTCATTTTATTGCAAAAAATATTCTTGATGAAAATTTCACGGTTCCTCAATGTGACATATTAATTAGTAGCCACTTTATGTATCATTTTAGGGATGATGCGCTTATCCATTTTCTAAAAAAAACAAAAAAAGTAGATCATATAATATTTAGTGAACTATATAGAAGTAAGATGGCTTATTATTTATTTAAATTTTCTAGTTTTATCTTGCCCATTTCACAAACAGCAAAAAAAGATGGTTTATTAGCCATAAAAAGAGCCTTTTCTATACAGGAATTGAAAGATATTTTACTGAAAAGTGAGGTTAAAAAATTTGTTGTTTTAAAAAAACCCTGGTTTAGAACCGTAACAAAAATTGATCTGTAATTATGAAGAAAATCCTACTACCACTTGTAAGGAAACTAAAAAACACTCCTGCCAATTTGATACTAATATACATAATTGTATATTTTTTATGGGGATTAGGAATGAATCAGTTCGGAGCAACCATGGAAATTGCCAAATTCACATATTGGTGGCAGGTGATTACTTGCTATATATTATATATGGTTCCAATTTCTCTTTTGTTACGAGGGAATACATTCTTTAATCAATATGCATATGGATTGGTCGCCATGGGGATTCTGGAATTCCTCGGATATTGGTTACAAACCTCATATGTATATCCTGATAATATGTTAGATAAACTGTTCAATCCGCAGAATTTTAGTTTGGGAATGGCATTATTTTTTGCATTGTATTTTCCGGCAGGTAATTGGTTGGTTGAAAAAATACATAGCCTTATTTTTAAGAAACAAAAAGCAAAAAAAATCACTTCTTTGCAACAATAATGAACTGCTGTTTTCCCTGTTTCTTAATATAATACTTATCTCCTAGCACCTCTGCTCCTTTTAAATCTAAAGAATCAGCAACATAAGATATCCAATCTTCTCTATGTACAATTGCATTATCTAATATAACATCTGTCAATATTGCTTCTTCTAATTTGGTTCCCCATAAGGTAGCTTCTGTGAGATCAGCTTCGGTTAAATTTGCCCCGAACAAATTGGCATTGGTAAGGTTAATACTTAATAATTCTGCATGGGTAAGATTGGCATGGGTAAGATTAGCGCGTATAAGTATTCCATCAGAGAGATTGATTTTTTGCATATTCGCATTTTTTAGTTCACTTCTTTCTAAGTTTACTGCCGGCAAATTTACTTCGTATAGATTCGAATGGTTTAAGTTTATATATTTTAGATTGACACCTCTTCCTAAAAATATATCTTTAAAATATGTATAACTAAAATCAGAAGCATCCAGAATTTCCCGATATGACTGATCTGCCAAATCGCTCCGAATTAAACTAAATAAGAGCTGCCCCTTCTCCGGACTTATTTCTTTATCAATAAGTTCTCCATCTTCTTCATATTTATAAGGCTTCATCGCTCTTGACAGTGTTGCTATTCTGGCTTCCAGAACCGGACTTATATTTCGTTCGCTAGATCCTTTATACTTTAATTCTTCACTAAGATCAGAAAGTAGATTATCCATAATAAAAACTAATGAAGACCGACGTTCTGCTTCGATTAAAGTATTCTGATTTCCTACTAAAACATTTTGATTAATAACCAGCCAAGTCTGAACAAATAGAATTAATGATGGTATTAATGTAATAAAGAATCCAAAAACACCAATTCTGGTGATACGCCAGATAATATTAGAAGAAACATCAGAGACAGTATCTACAGAGACGGATTTTGTTGTCTTGTATTCCTGAATAGCATTACTTATACTTTTTTTTAACCGAATACCCAATAAAGGAATACTTGATTTCTTAAGCAGCCAAAAACCAACACTCTTTCTTTTCTCTTTCTTTTTTTTTATTAATGCTAACTGCTCCTGAAGTTTCTTATTCTCTAATTCTAATTGCTTAATATGCTCTTGCTCAGTCACTATATAAAGATTTGGTTTTTTTACATTTTAAGATATTAAAAGTATATAACTAAACCCAAATAAAAAAAGAAAGTCTTTTTAGTTTTAAAAAGCCTTTATATACAATAGAAATTTTGAGATCTCTTACTCGATATATTTAGAAATATCATCTGCAATTTCTTTGACAATAGATATCTGCTCTTCTTCATCGATTTGATGTATAACTTTTGCCAATAAGTATACATATTTAGTTACATATTCGTGCTTCTTATTGTTTTTTACATATACCTTACCCTCAACTACTATAAAAGTAATAAGATTATGTATAATCAGTCTTAAATCCTCAATATTTAATTCATCATTCATATCTTCAATTTTAGGTATAGTTCTATAACTTACATTGAAATTAGAATTCTACATTTTCATAAAGGAAAATAGGATCTATTTAAATCATTAGTTTTCGACTAAAAGCAACTTTAATCGATTTTAATCCCGTAATGAGTTTTTATAAAATTAAAGAGCGTTTTTTTTAAGTAAAACCCATTACTATTATAAATTTTTACTCCTTTTGAGTTTTTACTTCATTAATTATTTTCATTCTTTCAGAGATAATAAAGTCATAAAATTTAATTTAACAAAAATTTAATTATATTTTATTTTAATCCTAACTAAGTTTAAGAAATATCTAATTAAAGTAAGGTTGTGGTCTACAAAAAAGTGCCTAAAAAATAAAAACATGCTTTTTTTTGAGTGATTTGAAGAATTTTCATACAGATAAACTAAACAGTCAATATGTTAAGAAGCATAATGGCATCCATGGAACAAGTGGATAATTTTAAAAAAATAAAGTATTTAATTATAATTCTTTTAGATATTTTAATTAAACGTTGCTCAAAATTAGGGAAAAACCATTTTCAAATATTTTTTAAGTAGATTATTGAAATTTCCGTTTTTATATATTCAAAACTTATAAATGATTATATTAAAAAAAACAACTATTGAACAAGAAAAATTCAATATTCAGAATTATATACTGAATCCATTGAATATATATAACTAATAAATAAATGTTAGGTTTTTAGAAAACCCTAATGTTTATCAAATTCTATATTTTAAGGTAAGGAATGAAAAGCTTTTTAAAAAAAATCATCTTTGTTTTTTCGGTAGCACCTAGTATTCTAGCTGGTCAAACAAGAGAGAATGACTCAATGTTCTATGTCTGGTTTGATCAGGTAATTGGACTAGAACATACAGGGCTAAACAATGGAAAGCAATTTGTAAATCTAGATGCTAACAAAATTTTTGAAGACAAGCACCCTTATTTTTATTCAAATGACCCGTTAAAAGGTTCTATCACTTATGATGGGCAGACATATTATGATATAAATATGAAATATAATCAGGAAATCGATGCATTAATAGTAAAACTAAATTCGCCTTCGGCTCCATCGATAATACAATTAGTTTCTGACAAAGTTGAGTCATTTGTAATCAATAATTTTAAGTTCATTAGGCTCGAAAGTATAAAAACCAACACCCACTTTGTCTCTGGATTTCATCAAGTCCTTCTGGAATCAGATGAGTTGATGGTATTAAAAAGGCAAAAGAAATCAAAATCAAAGCATATTGAGACATCCGAAAGTAATCGATTATACTATGAATATCTGGGTGTCACAAAATATATCTTATTTTATGAAGGAATGTATAAAAACATCAAGTCAAAATCAGATATCATTAAAATTTTTCCTGAAGCAAAAGAGAAAATCAGAAAGTTTTATAAAACTCATAAGAGGTTACTAAAAAAAGAACACGACCTTTTCCTGATAAGATTATTCGATCAAATCATTACACCATCAGTATCAAAAAATGAATTTTAATACTATGATCAGATATATACTCTTTTTTTTCTTTTGCATTCAAATTGTAACGGCACAAGAAAACGAATCGCTCATAAGTATATCTTATGACACATCTGATTTAGAATCTATTTTATATCAAATCGAAGAAAAAACAACATATACATTTTATTTTCAGAAATCATGGCTGACCCCTTACCAAAATATCTCTGGAAATCATCAGGATATTACAATCAAAGCTTTACTAGAAGATCTGTTAAAAAACACAGTCCTCAATTTTCATGTTTTAGACAAGAATGCTATAATACTATCTCCCAATACTATTATTTATGACAAACTCCCTGAAGGTTTTTTTGGGAAAGATCCGGAGAACGATACATCCGTCACAAAAATTAACAAGAATATTTCTCCTGTTTTTAGAAATCATAAAAAATCCCCTAATATACAAACGATTCGTATCGGAAAAGCTTCTGAAAAAACTTCTGGTCAATCTTTTGCTTTGTCTGGGAATATTAAAAACCTACAAACCAATAAGCCTATTGCTAATGCAATAATTGTAGTTAATGGGAATGATGCAGGTATAAAGAGCAGCAGCAAAGGCTTTTATGAAATTCAGTTAACAGCAGGCACTTACCTTATAGAAGTTGTTTCTGAAAGAATGGAACGCCAAAAAAAAAGAGTCATTATCTACAACAAAGGTTCGTTAGATTTTAATCTCATCGAAAACATACAATTATTAGACGAAGTTATCCTGAATGCAGAAGCTAAAAAAAACATCGAAGATGTTGTCACTAAAATAACAGTAGATGTTGAAGAATCCAAGAACATCCCATTAGTCCTTGGAGAACGTGATGTTCTAAAAGTCGCCGCTTCTATACCGGGTATTACAACTGCTGGAGAAGGAGCACTGGGATACAATGTAAGAGGTGGTAAATCTGACCAGAACCTCATCTTATTAGATGACGCTGTGGTGTACAATCCTCAGCACTTTTTTGGAATATTTTCTGCACTAAATCCATTTGCTATAGGGGATGTAAGTATTTATAAAAATGGTATCCCGGCATCATATGGCGGGCGATTATCCTCTGTTTTTGACTTAAAGACCAAAAGTGCGAATATTAATAAATTTAAAGGAGAAGCTTCGATAGGTCCTATTACAGGAAATTTACTTCTGGAAACACCGATAGTCAAGGGAAAATCTGGACTAATGATCGGGGGAAGAGCAGCATATGCAAATTGGGTTTTAAACTCTCTGGATGAAGAATCTTTAAAAAACAGTGAAGCCTCCTTTTATGATGCCATCGCAAAATACAATCATCAGATCAGTAAGAAATCAAAAATCGAGGCAACAGCATATGTAAGTAGAGATGATTTTAGTATCACTTCAGATTCTTTGTACATCTATAATAATCGCGCATTATCTCTTATATGGAAGTACAGATTCAACGATAAAAATACGGGAAAAATAGCTATAACAAATAGTGAATATACATTTGATATAGAATTTGATGGTCAATCAGATGATGATTTCAAACTTGGATATCGTATTAACGAAACTTTGTTGAAATTGCAATTCAAGTACAATTATAGTGACCGCCTTAAATTTGATTATGGGCTATCGAGTAAATTGTATACAGTAGAACCTGGAGAAATTCTACCAATAAATGAATCTATTTTAACCCCTCGAACTATAGAAAAAGAACGTGGTCTGGAATCGGCAGCTTTTCTTTCAGGAAAAATGGATCTCAATAAAAAATTAACTTTTGATGCTGGTATTCGGTTTTCTGTTTTCAATACTTTGGGAGAAGGCACACAGAATATATATGAAGATGGCGTTCCTAGAGATGAAAGCACGATTAGGGAAACTTTATCTTTTGACAAAAATGAGGTAATCAAAACATATGGAGGGCCGGAATATAGAATATCCGGGCGTTATTTACTTGGACAAGATTTTTCACTAAAAGCCGCTTATAACAAGACTTTTCAATACATCCACGTATTATCCAATAATACCACTGCTTCTCCCGTAGACACCTGGAAACTTTCGGATCTTAACATTAAACCTCAAAGTGCTCAGCAGTATTCTTTAGGACTCTATAAAAATCTGGATGATGCTGCCTATGAAGTAAGTCTTGAAGGTTTTTATAAAAAATCTAAAAATATTCTCGATTTTAAGACCGGTGCTGATATATTACTTAACGAAAATATAGAAACCGAAGTTTTACAGGGAAACGGAAAATCCTACGGAGTAGAATTTTTGCTCAAAAAGCAGAAAGGAAAATTATATGGATGGCTGGGGTATACCTATGCACGCTCACTGATACAATTAGACAGTCCTTTTAATGAAGAAAGAGTGAATGGTGGTAATTTTTTTCCTTCTAATTTCGACAAACCACACGATTTTAGTCTGGTTACTAATTATAAATTCACCAAACGTTTTAGTCTATCTACTAATTTTGTATATCAAACCGGTAGACCTGTTACCGTTCCCATAGGCAATTTTGATTTCAATGATTCAGAATTTACTGTATTTAGTAATAGAAATGAATTTAGAATTCCTGATTTTTATAGATTAGATATAGGACTGAATATAGAAGGAACTCATAAGCGCAAGAAATTAGCACATAGTTTTGTTACCATATCGGTTTATAATGTACTAGGGCGTAACAATCCTCTTTCTGTATTTTTTGTAACTACCGATGGAGAAGTCAAGGCTTTTCAAAGCTCTATATTTTCTGTACCTGTTCCATCGATTACTTATAATTTTAAATTCTAAGAGCTATGAAGTATATTAAGTTCTCTCTTCTCGGCAAAAAAATAACCCATATTCTTTTAGCACTATTATCAGCTATTGTAGTTTCCAGTTGTGTTGAAGAAATTGAATTTGAAACCGAAGGGTTTGAAAGCATTTTAGTCATCAATGCCAGAATAACGGATGAATTAAAACATCAGGAAATTCTATTAAGCAGAACCTTTCGGTTTGAAGAAGAAGGGCCCTCTATAGAAATGGGAGCTACTGTTGTCATTAGAGACAATATGGGTAATGACTATATTTTTACACAAAATGAAGCAGGAATTTATATTTCTGAAAATGAATTTAGTGCTGCTCTAGGCGTAGAATATGAATTACTTATTACTACTACAGATGGTCGGTCTTATCGATCAGAAAAAACAACAGTTCCCAACCAATCTCCTATTGATAATGTCTATGGCAAGCATATTACTAATGAAGACGGTATTGATGGTCTGGCTATTTTTGTAGATACTTTTGACCCAACAGCTAGTGCTATATTCTATGGATATGAGTATGAAGAGACATACAGGATCACCGCACCATTATGGATCCATAAAGACGTGATTGGAGTTGAATTTATTAATAATAAAACGCAATATGAATTCGGTTACAGACCCTTGGGCACACGTGTATGTTATAAGGAGATTATATCTAAAACATTACAGATTACTAACACTGCTTCACTTGATGAGGATAGATTAACAGGCTTTCAGGTACGTTTTATTCCTGCGGATAACATTGAAATTGCAGAACGCTATAGTATTCTGCTTAGACAATTTGTGCAATCCAGAGCTGCTCACGGGTTTTATCAAACACTAGAAGATTTTTCTGAATCAGAAAGCTTATTCCAGCAAATACAGCCAGGGTTTATCACTGGGAATATTCGGTCAGAAAACAACCCCAATGAACTGGTGTTAGGTATTTTTGATATTTCCTCGGTATCATCAAAAAGAATTTTCCTGGATCGCTCTGACATTTTTGACAGGTTTGCGCCAAAATATGAACCAACTTGTGCTGAGATTATACCTTCTGACCTCCTGCTTCCACCAAGAGATATTTTTGAACGATTACAATTAATATTATTTGAGCTTGATACATTTGTATTATTACGTGAACCATCACCCTTTGGACCGATAGCTTTTGTAAGTCGTCAATGTGGTGACTGTACAGCACTTGGAGAAAGTACTCCACCAGTGTATTGGGTTGATTAATTTTTTCTTATGATAAACAATTTACAGTTATAACAACATATCTCAATGTTTAAAAAATTCTTAATTTACTCGTTATTTTTTTTCATTACCAGTCTTTGGGGACAGCGTCAATCTACTTTTAAAAATGAAAAAGAAGTTGCTGGATATCTCACTATACCTAAGGAAAAAATTTTTATTCATTATAATACCTCTCTTCTATTTTCGGGTTCCTATTTATATTATCGTGTTTACTGTTTTAATAACAAAAACAATCTCTTAAGCGATATTAGCAAAATTGCCTATATAGAACTTATAGATCAAAAGAAACAATCCATATTCAAACATAAGGTTCAGCTTAAAAACGGTTTAGCACAAGGCGATTTTTTTCTACCGGTCGATGTTCCATCCGGGAATTATAAATTAATTGGATACACCCAATGGATGCTCAATGCTCCAAACAGCATGTTTTTTCAGGGAGATATAAGTATTTTAAACCCTTATCAAGGCAATCAAAAACCTATCCTATTAGAAAACAAAACTTTAGATTCTATTGGCGCAATAGCCCAAAACCCTATACATATTGAGCAAACAGTTATCAGGAAACCAAAAAACGGCATTGCATTAACCTTACATAAAGAGATCTACAAAAAAAGAAGTCCGGTATCTATAGAAATCTTCAATACTTTATCCACTCCCATAACTGGAAACTTATCTATTTCTGTCAGAAAAAAAAGTGATTTTTCTACTTCAAATATGATAACATCGATTGATTTTTTTCAATTAGAAAACATTCCTTTAAACCAAAAAAAAACGGTAGGCTCTTCATTTTTTTTACCAGAGATGAGAGGAGAATTGATCTACGGCACTATAACTCCCAGAGACACTACATTTCCTGTATCCTCTGTAAAAATTGCCTTATCAGTACCAGGCACCGCGGATGATGTAAAAATAGTATCTACAGATAAAAACGGAAAATTCATTTTTAATTTAGATAAAAGACACAACACTACTAGTGCTCTTATCCAAGTATTAGGGAAGCATAAAAAAGAATATCGTATCAAAATACATCAATTCCCGAAAATTGAATATCCAAGCCTTGATTTTTACAACTTTAAAATTACCAGACAACAAAAAGAAACTATCATCTCTAAAAGCATCTATAATCAAATCGATAATATTTTTTTTAATCTAAAACCGGATTCTATTCAGGAACCCAAAATCTACAAAGCTTTTTATGGTGCTCAAAAAGAAAGTTATGAATTAGACGATTTCACTAGATTTCCTACCATAAAGGAAACCGTAACAGAAATCGTGAATGGTGTAGGTACTAGAAAAAATAAAAACGGAGATCAGATATTTATCATTAATGGAAATTATCCAAGTTTAAAAAATAAAGATCTTACTCCTTTACTGATTGTTGATGGTATCCTTATACAAGAACACGAGCAGATTATGGAGTATGACGCCAGAAAAGTAAAGAGTATACATTTTATAAGAGATCGATATTTTTTAGGATCTATGATCTTTGAAGGTATTTTAAGTATCGAAACAATAGACAGAATCTATCAGAAGAACTTAAATAAAGATTATTTTTTCAACACTAAATTATCCAGTCCCAAAGCTGAGAAAAAGTATTTTCAACAAATATATAACGCAAATGATACGTCTTATGATCGCATTCCTGATTATAGATATCAACTATTATGGGAGCCGGCCATCACATTAGAAAATGATAAAAAAACTGTACGCTTTTTTACTTCGGATATTATCGGCGAGTATGAAATCTCTTTAGAAGGTTTTACGGATAGTGGTTTGCCTATTTCTATGAGAAAATATTTTAAGGTTGAGTAATGATCCTATCATTTTACGAACCGATATTATCTAATAATACCATCCTCCAATGAAATTACTGTCCAAAATCATTTGTTTTTATTTCATACTTCGAATTAAGAAATAATTTGATTCACTTTATGGTAATTTCATCTAAGAACCGGTATAATGATGGGTTCACATTTATTATTTCCCTATATGTGAAATAAAAGGGAATGAAAAAGAGAAATCTGAATGAGTAGTTTTAAATTAGAAATAGTATCAAAGCAAAAGACCACCTAAAAAAACTTTTAGGCGGTCTTCTATTTAATCTATTCCTTTATGCCTACCATGAACTCATCTTGACTTTTTCTATTTCCTACAAAAGTCTCATCTGGACAAATTTCATCAAAGAACTGGTATTACTTCTTAATGACTAATGAAGTAAACTTATTTTTTTCAGAAACTACTTCCAGATAATAAACTCCATTTTTCATGCGCCCATTTACATCAATAGTAATTATTGATTCATTTTTAAAAGGTTTTGTTTTTACCTTTCTTCCCTGTATATCATAAATATTGATCACGCCTTCAGTAATTCCTGACGGTGGCAGAATATTAAGGACTGTACCTACAGGGTTCGGATAGGTGGTAACTATTAATTCTACATCTTTTTTTGTATGATTAACTGCAGATAATAAACTACGCTCTTCATTACAGGGTAATTCATTACTATTACTAAAAACAATAGTGAAATTATCCGTTTCGGAAATCAAAATAAGATAGTCATCATCTTTTGTAATAGTATATTCTCCATCTAGTTTTTCTATCCCAGAATTTTGGATGTTAATTTTGGGGTTTGAAAGATCTAAGGAGTGTGTTATATTAGGTAGTAGATCATTCCACCAATTAGGAACTCCGTCTGTAGTCAATATAGAAAACTGATACAATTTTTTGTTGATTAAGTCCCAATTGATTGTAAAGTCTTTAAGGTTATTAAACGCTGGTCCGTTACCGATAACAAATGCATTCTCATACTGCTCATTAACAGATGCCAGTGGTGTTATTTGAGGAGAAAAATCACAATTATTTTCCTCGAGAACAGTAACATCCACAGAATCGGTAGCTTGAGGAGTATTGTGATATTCTTCATCAAAACTAATCAACACAAGTCTAATTGTATGCCTTCCAGGAGTTAAAGAGGATAGTGTAATTGGTTCTTCTTTAGAATCCCAAAATCCAACTATTTCATCATCTATATAATAGTTAATTCCTGATTTTTTATTTTGTGAGTTATTCGTTCCGAAATCAAAATTTATATTTTCTAAACTGAATGCTACATCAAATGAACCTCTTACCTCTTCATTATTAATTGGTGAAGTAATTTTTATAACTGGCGGATCTATAGCCGCAAAGAAAAGTGATGTGGTTTGAGGACTACAATTAGCTTGTACAGTTATTTTTTGCTCCCCTGTATGTGGAAAATAGGAAACGGCAGCATGGGTTTCTTTAGTTATTGTGGTTACCTCCCCATCATAAACAGCGTAATTTTCTGCTCCAGAGACGGCATCCCAGGATATCGTCGCTTTTCTATCTTCTATATTGAGAACATTAATATTAGACACATTTTCGCAGGGTATTACTTTATCTACAAAAACAGTAAACCAATCAGGATTACAAGATCTTTTTACCCCTATTTCATAATCTCCTGGATTCGTCTTTTTAATGGTAAATGATGAGCCAAATTCAACAATACTATATGAATACGCTGTTTCTCCAACGGGGCGGTATCGTATATTTACAAAATTATCAAAATCATTTATTTCACTCCCAGGATATTTCCAACTACAAGATATCTCACTTACCGAAACAAAATCAAGTGTAACTGCACTTACGGGATCACAAATTATTACTTTAGACTCATCCACTCCTACTGCCTTAAAGGCTTCTTTTACCTGTTGAGTTTCAAAAGTATTTATTCCAAAAAGATCTTCAGAAGATTTTATTCCAGCGGATTTTGCAAATATATAATCAGATGTAGGCTCCAGATAGACAGTAAGCATACGATATGCTATTTTTTCTGCTTTGGCTATTCCGATAGCTTTCACATCATATGCAGTACCATCATCATTGGTTCCCTGACCTCCCTCAGACAAAAGGTAAAACCAATAATTTAAGACTCCACTATTGGTATGTACTCCTCTGTTATCTCCATTTATTATTTGAAATCTTTCTCCTGCCCAATAAGTTCCTTTATAAGTGTCCGGATCTTGTTTACTATTGGGATTCGACATATCTCTTATTGTAGAACTACCAATAACCAGATTCCAGGGATATACATCAGGTGTTTTACTTACACGTACAGCAGCAGAAAAAATATCACTCATTGCCTCATTCAAAGCTCCTGATTCTGAATAATAAATCAGATTAGCACTATTGGTAGTAACTCCGTGGGTCATCTCATGAGCAGCAATATCAATCGTAGTCAATGGTGACTGATCATCACTATCACCATAATACATGGTTTGATTGTACCAGAATGCATTTCTGTATTCATCTCCTACGTGTACTAAACTTTGTAAAGGTGAATCATTATTATCATAACTTTTTCTATTGTGAGTCTCTTTATAATAATCATAGATTTTTGACATTGCCCAATGCGCATCTAATGCCGCATTATCAAGATTCGTATTATCCCACTCTGCAGCCGTCCAATGATTATCATTGTCTATAAAATCTGTAGCATCACTAAAATTGTAACCTCCTAATATTTCTTGCTGTGTTGTTTTATTTGCATTTTTTGTATGTATCCCATTTCCTCGAGTAGTATCAAAAAGACGATACCCATCTGATACCTGCTCTGTTTCTATACTTTGCTCACCATAATATCTCGTAGCGGCATTACCAGGAATAATCTCATCGACTTTTGATATATTATCAGACTCCTTAGTATTTGATTCTAAAGCATTACAAGTATGATTGTTTATGAGTGAGTTGTATAATAGTAATTTTCCATTAGCAGCATTAATAAATATATCTATCATAGCGATAGGTTCTATTGTAGCAATGCGGAACTTATATGAAAGGTATCCTGTATCATCATTAGAGGTATTAAAATCTTTACAAATCACAAGTGTACCTTTGGGGACTCTTTTTAAATCATCTTCTTTAAAAAAATCATTATCACTCTCCCAGCTGTACGTGTTGGCTCCTATAAACTTTAGCGCTTTCTCTAATGCTTTTTTTTCTGTAAGCAATGGTGATTTTATTGTCTGCTGGCTTACCTCAACAAAATTACCCGTAAGACTCTGCAACATTTTTCCTTTTTTATGCACTGTATAGGTAGCAAAAGCTACTTCCATCTGATTATAATACTGCTGAAAAACACTGTGCGTTATTCCTAAGGCATCGGTAAAAGTTCTTACAAGTTTATAGGAATCAGATTCATTGAGTGGCAAATACTGCTTTAACACCTCAGTATCGCTAACCTGTATCCTATTTGTACTATTTTTTTGAGAAACATCAAAATTGATAAACCTGGGAATACCCGAATTTGCTGAAAGTTGATTCCTAACAGCTTGTTTATGCTGTCCATAGGTTTTTGGTACAATCAGCAGGATGACACCAAGTATAATAGCACTGGTAATTACGTTTTTGTGAGTTAGTTTTCTTTTCATAATTGAATAATTTCGGTTGGTTAAAAACTCATAATGAGCTTGGCTTTTTTCAATACTTAATAAACAATTTAAAACACTTTCACCCTAAAAGTAAAATGTATAAATTGTGCAACTATCAGTTTATTTCTGTAAAGCATTATTTTTTTAAACAATTAATTATCTACAAAATACTCTGCAGAAATAAACTATGTATACACTCCAATAGAATTCAAAATTCTATGTATATCATTTTTAGAAATATTAGTGGTTATTTTATATTCTAATTCTATAAATCACAATAGGATTTATTGTAAAAATTTTACAATTATTAATTCGTATGTAATTGATATGACAGTTACTGCTGGTTATATAAATTATTCCTTTATTATTTTTAATATTGTTTCATCAGACTTCAATAAATACATCCCTGACTTATATCCTGACAAATCAATACGATCTCCAGACCCTGAATTAATAATTGTTCCTTTTAAATCCATAAGATCCCAATCATTCGATTCATTTATATTTATATAATTCTTGGTAGGATTTGGAAATGCAGAATTTATCTTTAGGTCTTTTTTACTATCAGAATGGAACATGTTAAGATTTTCTTTGTTTGTAGTCAGATTTCCTGTCCATATAATTGCATTTTTTAACATTATTCCAAAAGGACTATTTATTTTATAGTCTGAATTATTATGTCCGAGTGCAGTATAAAATGATCGCCCTCCTCTAAAATTTTTATACCAGGTAATAGGTCGTTTTCTATCATATGACTTATTACCAGTTTTCTTTACTTCTAAAAGGACGTTGTTTCCTGGGAAAAGCTTTCCTCCATTCAGGTCCCAATAGTACCATTCTTCCTTCTTTGTCCAGGAAGCCCCAAGATGCGCCGTAATAGGATGTCTTCCAATTTTTTTCATCTCTCCTTGCAAATTATTTCTTGTATGATTAGGTCTGTTCTGAACGATGGCTCCCACTAATTCATTATAAAATGGCCAGCTTCTATTCCTATAAGTATCTGTTGCAGCATGGATTCCTACAAAACCTCCACCATTAGAAATAAATTTTTCAAAAGCTCTACGTTGAGAACCATTCAATAAATTATTTCCAGAAGTATTGGCCCAAACAACTACATCATACTTTCTCAAATTGGCATCAGTAAATACAGAAGCATTTTTAGAATTATCTGTTTCCCAACCATTTCTATTTCCTAGATCTGTAATTAATTCAATTGCTCCATTAATACCTCCAGAATGCCTAAATCCATTTGTTTTATGAAATATTAGCACTCGATCCTGAGCTTGTGATAAAATCGCAAATAACACAAATGTTGTTAAAAATGTTAATTTTTTGATCATTTTATAAAATTTTATAGTTTACTATTTATTAAAGTTTTTTTTAGAATATTGTTTTTAAAATACTAATATTTTTCTGGGATAAAATTGAGTATTATCATATTTTAAGCATTCAAAATAAATGAATTTAATAATTGTGTTTTTTAAAGTTTTAATAATAAAAATAGGACATTACAGATATTATTAAGACAAAAATTCCCCATTGTTATTTGGCGGCAAAAGTAAATTTAATCTAAAACTACGATTTCCATTTTAGAATTTTTAACAGTTTAATTAACTAAAATTAACTAAACAAAAAAGAGCTAAAAATCTTTAAGCAATGATAAATTAATTAACATAAAATTAGCTTTAATTAACAATTATATTAACATAACTATAGAGCTCACTTAGAATGAATATAGAAAATGGTTTTAGGAAAGTGATCAATCGGTTTTCTTTCTGGTTTTTACTCGATAATCGAGATTTAAATACTCTTGGGCTTGCTTCGAAGTAGTTTTCTCATCGAACTTATCTTGAGTAATGCTTTGACTTACAAAATTTACATGTTGCACGCTAATTTTGTTTTTTTAACCATATGGCTATGCTGAAAAAAACCTACTTCATTATAGTACAAAAGCCAAACTTTTTGGTTGAAAACGACTACTCAAGATAAGTTCATCGAAGTGATTTGAACTTTTTTTAATTCACTATAAAAATATTCTATTTTACAATTGAAGATTGGAAAGAAAAAAACAGGTAATCAGTAATTAATACTGAACATCACAGCATGTTATCTTGGGATGAATTAGAATTATCAAATTCTTGTCAAGCTTTATTAAATTCAAGATAAATACAAATAATTATAACCAATGAGCGAAAAGGTAACAATAATGCTTTGTGTAAAAAACGCTCTTAGTAATCTTATTATTCTATTTCTTTAAGCCACAAAATATGCAAAAGTGAATTAAAAATACTAGTAGAGTCATTTCCTGATTTTATAGCACTTTTGTCTGATCGTGATCTATATCCCATATGATTCATGAATTTTAGTTAGCATAGATATCAAGAGTTCTTATGCAATACAGGTATTTTCAAAATCAGAAGAAAATATTGAACTTAACAACCTTCATAAGAGAATTAATTATTACATTGATTTTCAGATTAGACCCAAAGGGTAATAAGACTCATTCATGATGTTCTTGATACTTCGCATATCGTTTAATCATATCTTCATCTAATCCAACTGTACTCACAAATAACCTCTTGACCAAAAATGATTACCCCAATAAGGTTTCTGTTTAAGGTTTGGATAAGTCTTAAATAGCTTTATCGCTATTTTACCCTTCAAAATACCCATATATTCTGAAATGGACACTTTAGAAGGAACTGAACAGACCAAGTAAATATGGCCTTTTTGAACATTCATTTCCAGAATCTGGACATCTTTTCAAGTACTAATAACTTGCAAATCGTGTTCAACTAATGATTTGATCATACCTTCAAGGATCTGAAAACGATAAAGAAGTACAAATGCATTCGCAGAATTCTTTAATGTAAAGATAAAAGTCTTTAGAGCACAGTTTAGAGGTGTCAAAAATGTAGAATTTTTCCTCTTTAGACTAACACAAGAACATTTGAATAAACACAACAAATACTCTTGATCCACATTCATTGTTTGCTGTAATCCTTTTGTTATTATACAAAACGAAATAAAACAAAAACGGGACGATTCCTAAAAAATAGAATCATCCCGTTTAGTACTGAAGACGGGACTTGAACCCGTACGTCCTAATGGACATTGGATTTTAAGTCCAACGTGTCTACCAATTCCACCACTTCAGCTTGGTATATTTTATCTCAGAGCGAAAGACGGGATTTGAACCCGCGACCCCCACCTTGGCAAGGTGATGCTCTACCCCTGAGCTACTTTCGCAGTTGTAATATGAACGTTACAATATTGCTATTGCGGATGCAAATTTAAAACATTTCTAGTAATAGCAAAGTCTTTTTTAAAAAAAGAATTAAAAACTTTATACATGAGGCGCTTTCTTCCTGGTTAACATACGCTTAATCTCATTTAATTTCATCAAAGCTTCTACCGGTGTTAAGGTATCTATGTCAATATGTAATATTTCTTCTTTTATCCCCTCCAGTAAAGGATCATCTAAATTAAAGAAACTTAACTGCAATTCATCCTCTTCCTGGATTCCTTTAATCTTATCTGTTAACTCTTCACTACTATGGGACTTTTCGAGTTTTTTAAGCATCTTATTTGCTCTATATAATACTTGTTGCGGCATTCCTGCCATTTTAGCCACATGAATCCCAAAACTATGTTCACTCCCTCCGGGAACAAGTTTTCTTAAGAAAAGCACATTATCTTTTAGCTCTTTGACAGCTACATTATAGTTTTTAATTCTATAAAAAGTCTCACACATTTCATTAAGTTCATGATAATGTGTAGCAAATAATGTCTTAGGTCTTGCTGGGTGTTCGTGTAAAAATTCACTTATTGCCCAGGCAATCGAAATACCATCATATGTACTCGTTCCTCTACCTATTTCATCTAATAACACCAGACTGCGATCTGATATATTATTCAGGATACTTGCTGTTTCATTCATCTCTACCATAAAGGTAGATTCTCCCATAGAAATATTATCACTTGCTCCTACTCTTGTAAATATTTTATCAACGACTCCAATTTTTGCCTGATCAGCCGGAACAAAACTCCCCATCTGGGCAAGTAGTACAATCAACGCTGTTTGTCTCAATATTGCAGACTTACCACTCATATTAGGCCCAGTGATCATTATAATCTGTTGTTGTTCTCTATCCAAAGAAACATCATTAGCTATATAAGGCTCTCCGGGAGGTAATTGTTTTTCTATTACAGGATGGCGACCATTTTTGATCTCTATATCCTGCGTGTCATCAACAACCGGTCTCACATATTGATTATCCTGAGCCAACTGACTAAAAGAACACAAACAATCCAATTGTCCTATCAGGCTTGCATTTAACTGTACAGGTTTGATGTATTCGCTCATCCATACAATTAAATCACTAAATAATTGCTGTTCCAACAAAAGGATCTTCTCTTCTGCTCCTAATATTTTAGCCTCATATTCTTTTAATTCCTCGGTAATATATCGTTCTGCATTGACCAATGTCTGTTTTCTCACCCAAGTATCTGGAACTTTATCTTTATGTGTATTACGCACTTCTATGTAATATCCAAAGACATTATTAGATGCTATTTTTAACGATGAAATCCCAGTTGCTTCTGTTTCTCGCTCCAACATTTTATCCAAATAGTCTTTCCCAGAAAAAGCGATGGATCTCAATTCATCCAGTTCATCGAGATATCCATTGGCAATTGTATTTCCTTTTAGAATATTTACAGGAGCTTCTTCATTGAGTGTCTCTTTAATTTTATTTCGTAACAACTCACAATCATGCAAGGTGTCTCCTATCACTTTTAATGCCTCATTATTACTAGAGATTGCTTGCGCTTTTATAGGCACAATTGCTTCCAAAGAATTTTTAAGCTGGATTACTTCTCTTGGATTTACTTTACCCGTAGCTATTTTAGAAATAAGACGTTCGATATCTCCAATTTGCTTTATCTGATGTTGCATTTTTTGATGTAAAGTTTCATCATCGATAAAATATTGTACTACCTCATGACGCTTCTGAATATTACTAATATTCTTAAGAGGCAATGCCAGCCATCGTTTTAGGGTTCGCCCTCCCATAGGAGATATTGTTTTATCAATAACATCCAGTAACGTAACTGCGTTTGCAGCATTAGGATTATAAAGCTCCAGATTACGAATTGTAAAGCGATCCATCCAGATATATTGATCTTCTGCTATTCGCTGAATACCGGTAATATGTTGTAGTTTATGATGTTGTGTTTCTCCTAAGTAATGAAGAATCACTCCAGCAGCAATAACACCTTCTGCCAGATGATCAATACCAAAACCTTTTAAAGAAGTAGTCCCAAAATGCGTATTTAATGTTTCATGAGCATAATCTGTTTTAAAAGCCCAATCTTCCAGAAAGAATGTATGAAAATCCATACCAAAATCATCCTGAAAACCTTTTTTCTTAGCTTTTGTGATCAGCACTTCACTTGGACTAAAGTTACGTAACAGCTTATCCATATGAGCAATATCTCCTTGAGCAGTTAAGAACTCACCTGTAGACACATCCAAAAACGCAACTCCTAATTCTCTTTTTCCATAATGCAATGCACATAAAAAATTATTCGTTTTACTCTGTAATACTTCGTCATTAAGAGCCACACCAGGCGTTACTAATTCTGTAACTCCTCTTTTTACAATAGTTTTTGTTTGCTTAGGATCTTCTAATTGATCACAGATAGCTACGCGTTCTCCTGCTTTGACTAGTTTTGGCAAATAAGTATTTAGTGAATGATGAGGAAATCCTGCCAATGCTGTTTCCTGATCTGTACCATTCCCTCTTTTTGTCTGAACAATATTAAGAATTGCAGCAGTTCTAATAGCATCTTTTCCAAAAGTCTCATAAAAATCTCCAACTCTAAACAACAACAACGCATCAGGATACTTAGCCTTAATAGCATTGTACTGTTTCATTAATGGGGTTACTTTTTTTTCTTTCTTTGCTGCCAATGGGATAGTTTTTTACGAATATGGCTAAAGTAAGTATTCTCTATTTTTTTCTGAAATGTGAATTATGGTAGTTATTCATTTTTATTCACAATTCTATTTTTAGTCAAAAAAGTCAGGAATCATACAATGAAAATGAAGTGGTTTATACGATTTATAACTAAAAATTTCGCATATTCATCGTTTCTTTTTCCTTTCTACTTCGTTTAAAAAATAAACCGTAGCTATAGCTATGCTTGATTTTTTTGCCTTGCATAAAGAAAAAATAATTCAATGAATTTATACGAATTTTTTAATCACAAATCGTATTACTCTTTTTTAATGAATGAATAAATAATATTTTTGTTGCGATGAAAAAAAACAGAAAACTAAAAAACAGCGAACTGGATCGCAAAACCATTGCAGAATTTAAAGATGCAAAAAAAACACCTTTGATTATTATACTAGACAATATCCGCAGCCTGAATAATATTGGAGCTGTTTTTAGAACAGCTGATGCTTTTTTAATCAAAAAAATATACCTCTGTGGCATTACTGCCACTCCTCCTCATAAAGACATTCAGAAAACTGCACTTGGCGCAACAGATACTGTCGATTGGGAATATCAGGAAGATACATTGACTCTTGTTAATAGACTCCTATCTAATTCTATTAAAACTATCTCTCTAGAACAAGCTGAAAACGCCATAATGTTAGACCATTTTGATCCAGAACCCGATCAGACCTATGCGATTATTTTTGGCAATGAAGTAAAAGGTGTACAACAAGAAGTTGTTTCTGCCAGTGATCATGTTATCGAAATACCTCAATACGGAAGCAAGCATTCATTAAATATTTCGGTAAGTGCCGGTGTGGTCATCTGGGATTTGTTTTGTAAACTAAAATCATAACTACCACGCAACCTTTTTCTTTTTTACACATCTTTTTATTAAAAGTTTAACTATTTACAATTCGTTATGATTGCTTAGTATACTTTTTTCAAAGGGAATCGTTTTCAAGTTTATAATACATTTCGAAAACTGAGTAATTATTACTTATAAAGAACATCTTCACTTAATATATGTGTTTTTTTGTATACACTATCACCAGGTAAACATACCTTGAAAAGATTATTTAAATAAAGTGTGAAAAAATAAAAAACAGATGATCGGTAAGAAAATATTGAATTTTAAAAATGAAAAATAATGAAAAATAATGCATCTGTTTTTGTAAAAATATACCTATCATTTATGTTGTTGTCCGTTGTTTTGTATAGTTGTTGTCCTGAGCAAGTCTTTCAAATACGAAGTTTTAATCAACTACAAATTTTTGATCTTAACACACAATCTCCCCAAGAAAATCCAGATATAGTAACTGATGAATTTGTGATAATAGCAACATTTAGCTCGGAAAATGCACCTATTTCTAATTTTCATTTCGACATAACTACATCTGCTTATGCTACATCTTGTGATAATGATACTTTTTTAAACGAGTTAAACGAAGAAAGTTTTAGCATCAGTCTGGACAAAGGTTTTATATACAACGGAGATACAATTGCTGCTAATTCTAATTTAACAGAGATTATAGCAATTAATGACAATATCATTTTTTTCTATGACATTATAGAAGTTTCTTTTTTAAATGATTTTTTAAATATCGCAGAATTTGAGAATCAAGAATACACTTTCACTTTATACATAGAGTCTTCAGATGGCTTGCAATTCGAGAAACAAATTTCGACAACATTTGAGTTATAAAAACAGTATAGAAATTAGGTCATGAGAAGTATAATTTTTTTTATTTAAAGACATTCAAATAAAAAACAGCAATACTCTATTTACACAATAATTTGATCTAATACCCAAAGATAATCAGAGCGATTAGCGATAAAATCCTTCTCAGAAATATCAATAATTTTTACCCGTAGCTGAGCTTGAGATTTGATAAACTGCAGATATCCCTTATTGATGTTATCCAGATATGACGCAGGAATTTTCTGTTCATAATCTCGTCCTCTTTTTTTTATGTTTTGTAATAAGCGCTCTGTGTTTTGATACAGATAGACATATAATCCAGGTTTAGGTAGATCTCTATACATAATATCAAAAACTTTTTTATACAATATATATTCTTCTTCCTGTAGTGTTACCTGGGCAAAAATCAAAGATTTGAAAACATCATAATCACTAATCACAAAGTCTTTAAATAAATCAAACTGAGCAATATCATCTTGTAATCGTTGATAGCGATCCGCTAGAAATGACATTTCCAGAGGAAAAGCATATCGCTCCATATCCTCATAAAACTTGGGTAAAAAAGGATTATCTGCAAAACGCTCTAATACCAACTTAGCATTAAACTCTTGTGCTATAAGCTTTGATAAACTTGTTTTTCCTGCCCCTATATTACCTTCTATCGTTATATACTGAATTGATGAAAAAGAATACTTTTCTTTTGGGTTGCATATTGTAACATCAAGCGTATTAAATTTTGATCTATCCGATGTGTTTTGCAACAAATTATGTATCGTAGCGCCTAATATTGGGTGCACGACCTCTCCTGCAATCTCTGCTAACGGTGCCAAAACAAAAATACGTTCCTGAATCCTTGGATGCGGAACTATCAATTTTTCTGTCTTGATGATTCCTTCTGATGAAAAAATGATATCCAGATCAATCGTTCTTGCCTTATATCCCTTTTTATCACCTCTATCTCTGCCCAAAGAATTTTCTATAGTCAGAAGTTGATCCAATACTTCTAATGAGGTATAGAATGTTTTTACAAGGATACACGCATTATAAAAATCGTCACTACTAAAACCCCAGGCTGGCGTTTGATATACTTCAGAAATCTTTACAACATCTCCTAAAGTGTTGTATATTGCATCTACCGCTTTTTGCAAAAAATCAAGGCGATTACCTATATTGCTTCCTAATGAGATGTGTATAAGATTTGGTGTTTTCAATGTTAGGTATTTATATTCTGAAAAGAACTACTTATTTTTAAAAGCAAATTAAATAAAACAAAACCACTTCATCCTGTTTTTATATGAAGTATTATTAACTAATATATTTTGAATAAAACTCCATTAAACCTTAACGATAAAATAACTGCATATCGTTTCTATTTTATCCTTGGCGCACTATTTATTGCTTCATTAGTAGTATCTAATCTTATTTTTCAGAAATTTTTTCGCTGGGATTTTTTTGGGATCTATACCTTTGAGATTTCTGTTGGGATACTTCCATATCCAATTACGTTCTTAATTACTGATCTCATTAGTGAAGTATATGGAAAACAAAAAGCAAATCAAGTGGTCACAGCAGGTATTTTTGCATCGCTCTTCTCTTTATTGATTATTTACGTTTCATCAATAGTACCAGCCACCAGCTGGTCACCAGTAAATGATGAAATATTCGAGAATGTTTTTGGAGCTACCGCTATTGCTGTACTAGCATCTATGCTAGCCTATCTTTTTGCTCAATATATAGATATTCAGGTATTTCATTTCTGGAAACGACTCACTAAAGGAAAACACCTCTGGATCAGAAATAATTTTTCTACTTTTTTTTCGCAATTTATAGATACTGCTACCGTACTTTTGTTATTATGTGTTACAGGTATTATAGAGTGGCAACGTTTTGGTACATTATTAGAAAATGGTTTTTTATTCAAAATACTTATTGCGGCACTAGACACTCCTTTGTTATATCTGGGCGTTTTTATAATAAGACGCAGATTTAGACTTATGCAAGGAGAGGAACTAATACTCGAACAATTAAAACCTAACAAATAGTTAACTCAACAATAGTAACATCTATCGCTGTATATCGTTACTTTGTATAAAAGCACACATCATGATCAAAAAAGTCCTTAAAATACTGGGTATTCTGATTTTAGTATTACTAATCGCGCTTATTTCTATACCTCTATTATTTGGAGGAACCATAAAAGAAAAAATTAAATACTTAGCGAATGAACACGTAAATGCTAAAGTAGATTTTGCCGATGTTGACATAAGCCTTATCAGAAGCTTTCCTCAAGCATCTGTAGTTATCAATGAGCTTTCTCTCCTCAATTACACTCCTTTTGAAGGTGACACATTAGCCTACGCAAAAAAGATATCCCTTGATATGTCTATAAATGAATTGTTTAAAGGTGCATCAGAACCTATTCGCGTTAAAAAATTCATTGTTGATGAAGCGACCATTGCGATCAAGACTGATTCTCTGAACAATTCTAATTTTGACATTACAAAAAAAGATACAAGTACTCCAGAGCCTGTAACAAAAGATGAAGGAGGTTCTTTTACTTTTGAATTAAGCCATTATGAAATTAATAATAGCAAATTACTATTCCAGGACGATATCAGTAAAACGATACTGGCAATGACCAATATTAATCATAGTGGAGACGGCTCTTTATCAGGAGATAAAATAATCCTTGACACACAATCTCACTCAGAGGTATCTTTTAGCCTTGACAATACCAAATACTTAGACAAACACTCACTACATTTAGACGCAGCATTAGAACTTGATCTGGAAAATCAGCGCTATACGTTCAAAGAAAATAAAGCATTGATCAATCAATTACCTCTGGCATTTGCCGGCTATGTACAATTAGATGAAAAATTCACGGATGTAGATATTAGTTTTAAGACGCCAGACTCTGATTTCAAAAATTTCTTAGCGGTAATTCCCGAAGTATATGCCAAAAATCTTAGTGGTGTTAAGACCTCTGGAGAATTCTCTATTAATGGAATTATAAAAGGAAAAGTAGATGATACCTATATCCCAAAAATGGATATTCAAATTGCTTCTAGCAATGCTTCTTTTAAGTATCCCGATCTTCCTAAAAGTGTACAGAATATTACTATAGACACCCAAATAAAGAATGAAACAGGTCTGATAGATGATACGTATATCAATATCGGAAACTTAACTTTTAGAATAGATCAGGACACTTTTGCTGCCAAAGGAAGTCTACGTAATATCACAAAAAACATGATTGTAGATATGGCCGTAAAAGGAGCCCTAAATCTGGAAAATCTGGATAAGGCATACCCTCTGGAACTCGAACAGAAACTCAATGGAATTCTGAAAGCAGATATAAACACTCATTTTGATATGCAATCTTTAGAAAAAGAGCAATATCAAAATGTAAAAAGCTCAGGAGTGGTTAGTCTAGATCAGTTCAAATATGCATCGCCCGAATTGCCCAATGAAATAGAAATTTCAACGGCCAATGTTAGTTTTAAACCAGAAACTATCACACTGGATAAAATGACTGTTACTACAGGCAAATCAGATCTTACGGCTGGCGGAACAATTAGCAACCTTATGGGATTCCTCTTTGCAAAACAGGATCTCAAAGGAGATTTTGATGTTAGTTCTGATGTATTTGCTGTTGCTGACTTTATGGTTGCCGATAGTGGAAATGAAGAACAGAATACCAATGAGTCTCATACTGAAGAGCAAGCTTTGAAAATCCCTTCATTTCTTGACGCTACTCTCAATTTTAATGCAAAAAAAGTACTCTACGATAATCTGGAACTAAGGAACACCAAAGGAAGTGTAAAAATAAATGATGAAACTGCCTATTTACAAAACGTAACTTCTCAACTATTTGATGGTGGACTCGCATTTAATGGTAAAGTTTCTACCAAATCCGAAACACCTACTTTTGGTATGAACTTAGATCTAAGCAAGATTAACATTGTAAAATCTTTTGCTAGTTTAGAATTGTTACAGAGCCTTGCTCCTATTGCAAAAGCTCTGGCTGGAGCGTTAACGACACAAATAAATCTAAATGGAAATCTAAATGATGACTTAACTCCTGCACTTACTTCTCTTAAAGGAAATGCTTTAGCAGAAATACTCAATGCCAAAGTAAGTACATCGCAAACCCCGCTATTATCCAAATTAGATGGGCAACTTAATTTTATTAATCTAGACAAATTAAACCTAAAGAATATCAAAACATCCCTTAGTTTTGATGATGGGAAAATTAATGTAAAACCATTTGAGTTTGATGTTAAGGGTATAAAAATCAAAGCAGGTGGTAGCCATAGTTTTGACATGAATATGGATTATAATGTTGCATTAGATGTTCCTGCAAAATATTTAGGAAAGGATGTAAGCGGACTTCTCTCTCAACTTAGTGACAAAGAAGCCAACGATATGACTGTTGCCATGCCTGTAGGCATCTCAGGAAATTTTTCGAATCCTAAAATAAACCTAAACACAGGACAGGCTGTAAAACAATTAACGCAACAAATTATCAGTAAACAGAAAGGTAAAGCCAAAGACAAAATTGTCAATGAAGGAACCAAAGTGCTAACTGATTTATTAGGAGGATCTAAAAAAGACAAAGATTCTACAAAAACAAATACCGAGAAACCTGAAGATAAAATTAAAGACGCTGCAAAAGATATCTTAGGAGGATTTCTGAAAAAAAAGAAGAAAAAAGACACGAAAGACCCTAAGAATTAAGGTGGTTTTATAAAAAGTGTATTTTTTTTATTACATTAGTCTGGGGAAAAACTTCTTAAAAGAAATGGAATTCAATTGGAACTAACTGTAATTATATTAAAATCAGAATGTTTATCCATTTCAAAAAACAACAAAAATATTACTTGTAATTTTCTTTGTATTAAAACTACAATTTTAACTCAATAACGTCGTTAAAACTAGATCGACTATTGCGTAAAATTACAACTGATTAAAAACAATCTTAATAACCTATAATTTCGTTTGCAGAAATATTAACCTCGTCATCAAATAATTATGAAATCAGCTGTTTTTCCTCTAACACTTTTATTGTTTTTACCCATACTATTATTTTCTCAAAATAATGAAGGCAAAATGAAATGGGCAATGGACTGGACAAAGTATGATTCTAATCATGAAGCCTATCCAATTGCAGAAGAACAACTCCCTGCAATCATAGATACAGACACATACCTAAGAAATGATACCGTGTATCTTCTATCAGGCATTGTATATGTAACTAACGGAGCCACACTCTCGATCCAGGAAGGATCAATTATACGATGTGATCATAAAACAGCTACTAGTTTGGTAATCGCTAAAGAATCCAAACTTATAGCCAGAGGATTAAGAGGTCAGCCAATTGTATTTACTTCTAACAATTCTCCAAAAGGAAGAAAAAGTGGAGACTGGGGCGGAATTATAATAGCAGGATCTGCTAAGGTCAATTCGCCATCAGGAACTGGAGTGATAGAAGGAGATTATAACCCTCAATATTCTGTATATGGTGGTAATAACAGTGAAGAAAGCACTGCCATTATGACGTATGTCCGAATTGAATATGCAGGACAAAAACATAGTTCGTCCAAAGAATTAAGTGGATTGTCCCTTTATGCTTTGGGATCAGGTTCTATTATCAACAATATAATGGTTAGTTATTCTGGGGATGATTCTTTTGAATGCATTGGTGGTAATTTAAATATGAATAATCTTATTTCGTATAAGGCAAAAGATGACGATTTTGATTTTAGCCTGGGGTATAAAGGTGTGCTATACAATATTATTGCTATCAGACATCCATATATAACAGACATAAGCGGTTCATATGCAATCGAAATAGATGGTTATGACAAAAAATCCGGGTTGCTCTCCAAAGAATCTGTGTCACAGGTAATCGTTAAAGACGCTACCCTGATCAATTTATCAGATCATAGTAATTACCAACATACACATGCAGCTATTTCATCAAAAAACTTAGCTAAGATAAATTTTAGCAACTCCAGAATATCTGGTTTTGCCAATGTTGTAAAATTTGATAAATCTTTTAAAACATATCTGGATATCCAAAAATCTTTTTCATTAGAAAATAGTATTTTCAATGTTCATGACACAGCTGTTTTGGTTAAATATGAACCAAAAACAGGAACTAGAAATATTCTTAAATACAATATGTTCACAATACAATTTAAAAGTGCAGAAGACTTATTCACAGACCCTCTGGACAAAAAGAATCCAACATTTACTTTAAAACAATCCCTTGATAGTTATACTGTAATGCAGTAAATTTGGTATTCACTTTTTATTAATTAATACTTCTAAAATGAAATATATTACTATAGCGCTATTCTCCGTATTTATAATGAGCATTAGTTTTGCACAATCAAAAAAAAATGTATTCTTTGATCAAAGTACATTGACAGATAAATTCCATACAATTGATGAATTAGAGGACTTAAAAAAAGGAGAGCTCGTTCAACTCTACACAGAGAGAACAAATGAAATTATTACATTATTACCATATTTGGCATTGACCAATGAATCTGGTGTAAGTCTTTCTGATATCGGAATTAAAGAAAGTTCTGATAACTTAAAAGTATTAGATAAACATCATGAAGTTACGACAGAAGCGTTTGAAAGCACTAGTAACCTTATTTCAGAATTCATCCCATATGCAGATACAGAAAAAATAATATGGTCCATTTTATATTTTGAAGAAATCATTAAAAAGATAAGAATAGGAGTAAATGGAAATTTTTAAAATGATTGTATTTTAAAAATTTCCATTAAGAAATTATGTTTTTCATAGATATCGATCTTTTTTATAAGGTTTTGCTGTCGCAATTATGACACAAAAATAAACTACCTCGGGGCAAGCCCACGAGGCATTTATTAGAAAAAAATCATTTCGATCTCGAGGCAAGCCTCGGAGCATTTAAATCTCGATTATCGAGTAAATCATTCGGTATTATGATTAACTGATATATCGGTATAAAAACCTATATGTCATAGTAACATCAGTAGTTTACCAAGCAAAACAATAAACCACTATGGATCTGAAAACCATAGCTTTAAACAAAAGAATGAAATTCTTTATTCACATTATTCTAATATCCACCCAAACGATATGACAACTCAAATTGCTTATTGAATGTGAATTCTTACGATAATTTGACATGCAACAAAACTAAAACATTTATAGAACCCGAAGTAACTGCAATGAAATTGCAGGGTTTTAATCTTTAACTAGATAATAAATTCTCACAATTGATTCTCTGCAATTATTACAATCCCAAAAATGGATAAATATTAACTTCATAACTCATTCTTACAGCATTTCACTGAGTAAACCTCGGGGCAAGCACACAAGGCATTTATTGAAAAATGCATTTTGATTTCGAGGCAATACGGAGCATTTAAATTTCGATTATTGAGTAAAAAAAAGTTAATAAACAGTTACTAGTGTAATCTCTCTCTTACATTATCGACATATTTAGTGTTATTATATTAGAAATAATATTTTCAAAATATAATATTTCATATAAAATGATAAAAGTTTATTCACACGTATAAGCTAAAGATAAAAGTCATGAGAAAGAAAAATATACTTCCCTTAATTTTATTAATAGTTTCATTTTCGGGATTAGCACAAACCGCTTTTAATACCAATAACACTAAATGGGCCAGAGGTTGGACTAATTTTGAACCAAATAGCAATAACTATCCTAATCACGATGAAATATTACCTAATATTATCGAAGAAGATACGTATCTAAAAAATGAGACTGTCTACTTGATGTCTGGTGACACGTATGTCATTAATGGAGCTTCATTAACGATACAGGAAGGAACGCTAATAAAAGCAGATACTGAAAAATCTACCAATTTAATTATTACCAAAGGAGCCAAACTTATTGCAAATGGTAGTAAGACATCTCCGATTGTGTTTACCTCCAATAAATCTGCCAATGCTAGAAAAAGTGGTGACTGGGGAGGAATAACAATCATAGGATCCGGAAAAGCAAATACCAAAGAAGCTGCTGCAATTATAAAAGGAGCGTTTAATCCATTATATACCAATTTTGGAGGTGACAAACCAGACGAAGAAACTGCTGTTTTAAGATATGTTAGAATTGAGTATGCCGGTAAATCTACCAACGGCCTTTCTATGTATGCCTTCGGAAACAAATCGGTAGTTGAAAATATTATGATTAGCTATTCTGCAGATGATTCTTTTGAATGGCATGCGGGAGAGTTTACTTCAAAAAATTTAATATCCTTAAAATCACGAGATGATGATTTTGATTTCACACAAGGATTTAAAGGTGAACTTACTAATATCATAGCTATCAAACACCCTTATATCACAAGTAATAATGGTTCCTATGCCATTGAAGTAGATGGTTATAATAAAAAAATTGGTTTTAAACAATCTGAAAAACTTTCTGGCATCGATATCACAGGAGCAACACTGATAAGCCTGGTAGACGAAAGTAACTACACCCACTCCAGAGCTGCAATATCCATAAATAATCTAGGTGAGTTATACTTAAATAATTCTAATATATCCGGTTTCTCTGATGTTGTACAATTAGACAAGTCTTTTTCTACAATCAAAATGATAGATATGGCATTTAAACTTGATAATAGCTTTTTTAATATTCACGGAGAAGGCGTAATTACCAAAAACAATATTACAGGAAGCACATTTAATCTACTGAAATACAATCGATTTACTAAAGAATTTCAACAATCAGAGGAGCTTTTTAATGATCCATTAAATAAATCAAATCCAGATTTTACTTTAAAAAATGCACGAAACAACTATATGGTTCTGCAATAAAATAAAGAATTAAACAATCAAAAACATCAATCACATGAAGAAAATTATACTACTATATACCTTATTAATATTCTCAATAAGCACTATGAATGCTCAGGGAAAGAAAAAAGGAATCCTATTTGGCAATGATAAGTTAGTTACTCAATTTCACACCATTGATGAATTACAAGAACTTAATAAAGGAAAACTAATTGAATTATATCTGGAGCGAACACGTGAAATTTTTGTAGTACTACCCTACCTTTCTTTATCAAACAAACCAGGAACAAGCCTTAGTGACATAGGTATTAAAGAAGATTCGGATAATTTAAAAATAGTTGAAAAGAATAATGAAATTGCGGATAGAGCTTTTGAATACACTACAAACACCATAAAAGAACTTACCCCCTATTCTGATACTGATAAAATCATATGGACCATCCTCTACTTAGAAGAAATGATAAAAAAAATGCGTCTGGGAGCCAACGGAAATATATAACCATCCAGTGTTTAGGACTATACTACCTATTTCTGTAAACAATTAGAAAAACAAAATGTAAATGAAATTAGATATGTTAGCTATAGGTGCGCATCCTGATGATGTAGAATTAGCCTGTGGCGGTACTATAGCAAAGGAGGTTTCTCTAGGTAAAAAAGTAGGGATTCTTGATTTAACCAGAGGAGAATTGGGCACAAGAGGAACACCGGAAATAAGAGATGCAGAAGCCAGAAGAGCAGCAGAAATATTAAATGTCGCTACACGCGAAAATCTTGGTTTTAGAGATGGTTTTTTTAGCAATGATGAAAAACACCAAGTTGACGTCATTAAAATCATCAGAAAATACAGACCAGAAATAGTCCTCTGCAATGCAATACATGATCGACATGTAGATCATGGTAAAGGTAGTAAATTGGCAAGTGATTCCTGTTTTTTATCTGGGTTAAATAAGATAGAAACTACAGTTAATGGAGTAAAACAAAAAGCATGGAGACCTAAGCAGGTATATCACTATATTCAATGGTATGATATAAAACCAGATTTTATAGTAGATATTAGCGCTCATATGGATAAAAAGATGGAGAGTATTTTAGCATATCGTTCTCAATTCTATGACCCCAACAGTAAAGAACCTGAAATTCCTATCTCTAGTGAGATCTATAAAGAAAGTATCAAATTCAAAGCATATGATTTAGCAAGAGTTGCGAGCATACAATATGCAGAAGCTTTTACTACAGAACGATATATTGCCGTAGATTCTATTTTTGATTTAATTTGATACTATCTATTTTAGTTTAAGTATTTCATGGCTTTTCTAATTACTCTTCTTGGCAAATTACCTCGGGGCAAGCCTGGCATTTATTAAAAAAAACATTTTGATTTCGAGGCAAGCCTCGGAGCATTTAAATCTCGATTATCGAGTAATACGATTTACGAATAAAAATTTCGCATCTAATGACATTCTTTTTACGAAATTCTCATCCGTAAATCGTATAAAATCCTAAAAATAGGCAGTTAAATGTTAACTTTTTTCAAGGTTTTATTTTTCTCGTTAATATACTTTTGTGTTTAGAGCCTATAGGAATTTTAATTTTATTTATATAAATATAGTCCGGCGTCATCGAGTCAATTTTTTTATGTACTACAAATTAGTTGTAAAATTATATAGAGATAGTATGATTGATAAGAAGTATATGATTTTTAGCTATCCATCCTATATGTAAGGTAGCGAGATGTTTTCACTCAGAATTATTGAATGAACCTCATCTTATCGTTTTCTATTTCATAAAAAACAGCTAGGTTCAACTTACAAATTTTGAGTTCTTCGTCTTTGGTGAATTCTCAAAAATCAAGTTTTATCAATACATGGCACTGTACTGATTACACCTTCTTATAATCCATCCATTTAAATCGGATTGCTTTGCTATTAGAACGCATTCCTTTGATCTCTTTTAATCGAATCCATATAACTAGAACAGAACCGATTCCCAGACACGCAACGGCAACAGCTACAATATGAGAAGGTATCATCATAAAATCAGGATTAAGCATCACTGTCATAATTATCAATGTGGATAGTGGAAACGATAAAGCAAGTAGATTGATAGCTGTAGAACTCTTAAATGTTTTTTCTTTTCCAAGTTCTTTTTTCTCTTTTTCACTAATGCCAGCGATATGGGCATATGGCCAAAAGCTACAAGCACTCAATGAAAAAGCTAACATCCAAAGAATATCTTCTCGAACAGAAATCTGCATTACCCATATGACTCCTGCACTTATAAGCATAACAACTCCTGCACGTATTATAAGTATAGAAAGTAGTTTGATACATTGATCTTTACGAATTTTTACAGCTAAACCGATAAATATCATTACCAATGGTGTCATTAATAGACTTAATTTCTGTATCGTATCTTGGGCGATGGCGGGTAAAGTTTCAAAAGAAAATCCAAAAGTCATCAAGGCTAAAGCTACTAATATTAATAAGGTTACGGGTTCCGAAAATAATGTAATTAATAAGGTTTTTAATTTACCCTTTTCCTTTTTATTATTATTATTAGAAGTTTGTTTAAAATACCATTGTGTTGCAATACTATACAGTATAATTAAAACAAAGACTTTGTTGCCTAAATCGGCCATTGCGGCTTTGGCAAGATATTCTTGTCCTAAAATTTCTGAAATGAATGGGAAACAAGATAAACCTGGCGCCAGTGATGGAATCATCAAGCGCATCGTTCTGTAATCAGAACTATCTTTTTTAAAACCAACAAGTAATAAAATAAGTGGAAATATATAAAATAAAAGTAGGTTGATTCCTAAAGCCATCAAAGGAAATCCTACTAATCCCGGATCTATGTCTATCCCCATTAAGGCGATAAAAATGGTAGCGGGTAGTGCAAGATTAAGAATTATTTTTTTTAAACCTTGTATTTCTGCTTTCGAATTGAATTTGCGTTTTAAGAAGAATCCTATAACGATAAAAATTCCAAATAATATTGTTTTTTGAATCGTTGCGTCCATAAATTTATGCCAGGATTTCGGAAATTGATTCGCTAAAAATTTTCATTTCTTCCATAGTACCTATGCTTACTCTGCACCAGTTTTGATCCCAAAATGTAAAAGCACGTACTACTACTTTTTTATCATAAATTTTTTTTAAGAACTCATTACCATCCATTTGTATCGGAAATATCAAGAAATTGGTTTCTGATGGCATAGGGGTAATCCCCATTTCTTTGAGAACATTAGTGGTATATGTTTTTGCATCTATGATTTTTTGTTTTGTAGAAGCCAAAAATTCGGCATCATCCATACTAGCATTTGCAGCAGCAATAGTAGGACCGGAGATTCCCATCCCGGCACGAGTGATTTTTTGAATTTTCTCTAGTAAGGCAGTAGAACCTAACATATAGCCAATTCGTAAACCCGCCATCCCATGAATTTTAGAAAATGTTCTGGAAATTAAAATGTTTTTACCTTCTGTAACTAAAGAAGCCATACTATTGGCTGCTCCACTATTTGTAAGTTCTATATAAGCTTCATCTATAAAAACCGGAACTTTGTCAGATACACGCGCGCAAAAATTCTTTAGTTTTTCAACATCTGTAATGGTTGCTGTTGGATTATTAGGATTGGTAATATATACCAATTTAGTTTGATCGTCTATAGCAGCTTCCATAGCTTCCAAATCGTGCTGATAATCTTTGGTAAGTTTTATAGCTTTCCAGTTTCCTCCAAATGCCTTGGCTACACTTACCAGTGACATATAACTTGGATCCGCACTCACGACATTCCCTCCGTTTTGAAAAAGAACCAATGCTGTTTTTTCTAATAAATCAGAAGAACCTGGTCCCATCATGATTTGGTTGGATTTAACTCCTTCTCTCTTAGCAATTTTCTCTATTAATTCACCTAAAGACATCCAAGAATAGTGATTACCCTTGAACACTTTCTCCTGAAAAGCCTTCGCTGCTTTCTTAGAAGGACCATATGGATTTTCATTCCATACTAAACGTGCTTTTATCGTACTTAAATCAGGAAACTCTGGAGGAGTGAACTCATCAAACACAGGATTTTGATATAGAAACTTACGATTATTTTTCTGCGCATCAGTCACTGTATCTGACCATATTTCTGAAGGTACCAACGCCATTGCTCCAAAAGTTAAAAATCCTTTTTTAAGCCATTCCCTTCTGTCGATTTGTGTAGTTGTCATAGCACCTTTTTTTATTACAATTAGCTATGGTAAATTACTAATTAGTTCTAATAATAAAAGGATTAAAATTTCAAAAATCAGGCTTTTATTTTGAGTAATGTACAAGAATTAACATAAAAAAATAAAACCGATTAATGCCTTTATTTTTTACACTAAATTAACTTTTATAATATATTTTTTACAGCTAAACACCTTTTTGATTATATTATTTACAATAAACTAAAAGAAGTTTTAAGATTTTATTTTGTAATGCTTAAAAGAGATTGTTCAAAAATGGTTTTATTGTCTTAGAAAAACTTTTAAGTCATCACTTTTTTTCATAGCATACGACAAGGATTTATTACTAAATGACTTTTCGGGTTTATGATTCGCCAAGGATACCACATAATGAGATATTTTATGTTTCGTTAGTACAATATATACAAGACTTAGAATCTAGCGCCTCGAGGTGTGGGAGTTCGAGTCTCCCTGCCCGCACTGTAAAAAAAAGCTTCTTGGAAACAAGAGACTTTTTTTGTTTATGTCCTGTGCCTTTTTTGAACTTCATCAACTTTTAATTTAAACCCCTACTATATGAACGTATTATACGCTTATTCATCTCATATACATATTAATGTTATAAATTCTGTTATTTTTATAACATATGAAAAGTAATTAAAACCGATGTATCGGTTAAAACCTAATCACATTAAGTTGAAATTTTATGAACTTAAACCTTACAGCTACTTTAATCCTTTTTGGTTTATTCCAGAGTACAATAATGATATTTCTCATAATCAGAAACAGAAATTGGAAACAAACACCAAATAAGTTGCTTATAGGGCTTTTATTAGTAGTTGGTATTTCTCTAGTTCCTACTTTCTTGGGGAATTCTGGATTATTGGAAAAAAATGATCATTTAAGATTTTTACCATTCAATTTGGTGATTTTTATCTTTCCTTTATTATATCTATATCTTAAATCTCTTTTGAGTTACTCTTTTCGGTTTGATTTTAAAAGTTTCCTCCATTTAATTTTACCTCTTGTTTTCACGGTGTACTACATTCTGATTTGGATAGGCAGTTTGACTGTTTCTCCTGAAATGAAGGGAGTATGGATCTTGCGATATGGGTATTTCGAGATTCAATTACTACATAACATTATCCTTTTGCTATTGCTTTTTAGTTACACAATTATGTCATACTTACAAGTAAGGAATTATGAAGCGATCAATATTTCAAAAGAAGCTGGTAAATATCGTACCTGGATGCTGACTTTGCTAGGTCTATTTTTTGTCGGAGTGCTATTCGAATTAATTACCACTCTTCTGGGTAAGATCTATGGCTACTGGAAGAGTTCACCCGTAGATGATTGGTTGGGCTTTTCGTTAACCATGATGGTTAAAATATATAATGGCGTTGTATTGTATATCATTTCTTTGGTAGGTTATTTATCATATTCAAATCCTAAATTGAAAAAGCAGCCTGTAAGCAAAGCTGTCGCTGATGAGCAAGTAAAATCAATCTTACATATAATGAAGGCTAAAAAACCTTTTCTAAGCGCTGACTTTTCTTTATCAACATTTGCAGAACTAATGGAAACCACTCCTAGTATTTTATCTAAATTACTCAACAGTTATTTGGATACTTCTTTTAATGATTTTACTAATAAATATAGAATTGAAGAAGTAAAAGATAAACTTAGAAAAGGATTACATAAGAGTCTTACACTAGAATACATTGCAGAAGATTCTGGTTTTAAATCTAAAACCACCTTTTATAGAGCATTCTCCAAGTTTTCCTCACAGACCCCCAAAGAATATATCAAACAATTGGAAAAGGAGAAAAAAGTTTCATAATATAATTTGAAACTTTTTTTACCAGAACTTAGTGTTTACTTACCATAACAATTGTTGATTTTTGAGGTAAAACAGTTACTTATGCAATTTTCAAAAATACTATTGATATGCCTGTTATTAGGTTTAACAACATTGGTTTATGCGCAAAATAAAAATGAGCAAATCTCAATCGAGGATTTCTATCTCGATTTAGCAATACGCAATTATTTGGATAAACCCACAGGCAAACTTTTGCAGTCTGACCTGGAGTCATTAACTCGTTTTGTTGCAGTAGAAAAAGGAATTACTTCATTGGTTGGTATAGAAAATGCCACAAACCTCACATATCTGAGGTTGGATAACAATAGCATCACAAATTTAGAGCCGATTGCAAATCTTATCAAACTGGAGATATTAAATATTAATGGTAATAAAGTTGAGGATATAAAGCCAATAAGCGGTCTAATCAATTTAAACACACTTTCCTTTGACAGAAATAATGTTTCCAATATTGATGCACTTTACACATTAAAAAACATCAAGAACGTAACAGGAAATTTCAATCAAATTAGAGATATATCAGCAATAAAAAATTGGAAGAAATTAACCCATTTTAATATGGCCTTCAATAAATTGGAGACTTTAGAGCCATTAAAAGACTTAGTCCAGCTTAAAGGCATTTGGATACCTGATAATAATGTAGCAGATATAAAAGCTGTATCGAAGCTAAAAAAACTTGAGGTTCTCATATTGGAAAAAAACCCTATTTCGGATATTTCAGCTATCGAAAGCCTCACTAAGCTCATTCAGGTAAATCTTATGAATACCAAGATAAAAAAATTTGAACCTTTATCAAATCTCAAAAATATAGGTGTATTGGTATTGAGACAAAATCAAATTAAAGAATTGAAATTTCTTGAAGGCTTAACCAACATCGAATGGCTCGATTTAAGGGAAAATCAAATCGACAATATTGACGAGCTGAAAAACCTGAGTCAACTAAAAAAATTATTCTTATCAAGGAACCAAATAAAGTCAATTGTTCCTATTACATCTTTGGGAAATCTTGATTGGGTTATGTTTGATTACAATAATATAGATAACCTATGGCCATTGCACAATTTAGAAGGTATCACGGATGTTTCCTTACATAACAATCCATTGGATAATAATACTGAATTGGCCAATATGAATAAGAAAATAATCCAAAATATTAAATCAAAACGCAAGAATATCCTAACAAAGGAAATAGAGATAAATTCCATCTATCAAGTAGCGCCAAGTAAAAAATTAATAAAATAATATACACGTAATCGATCTAAAATCAATCGTCTTAATTAAAACCAAATATCTTACCATGAGAATACCGTCGTATCTTTTTCTTTTGTTTACAATTTGCTCATTCGGACAAAAAGAAATATCATTTGATTTAGAAAAAATATTACCTACCTGGCAACAAGAGTATAAAGTTCCTGCCGTTGCGGTAGGTATTATTAAAAACGGAAAAGTCTCATACGCCAAAGTTTTTGGTGAGCAAAGAATCGGAGTACCCGCTAATCGTGAGAGTATTTTTACCGTAGCCTCTCTCACCAAACCTATATTTGCTACCGTAGTCCTAAATATAATATCCCAAGGAGATTTGTCTTTAGATGAACCACTTTATAAATATCATCTCGACCCAGATTTAAAAGTGGATACCAATCTCAAAAAATTGAATGCCAGATTTGTGTTGAGCCATCAATCCGGTTTTGTGAATTGGAGAAATATGACTCTATCAAAAAAATTGGCATTTAATTTTGAACCTGGTAGTCAGTATTTGTATTCTGGTGAAGGTTATGAATACCTTAGAAAAGCGATAACAAACAAAACAGGTGAAGGTCTGCCAAAATTGGCAGAAGGTTTACTTTTTGAGCCTTTAGGGCTCAAAAATATTTCATTCACTTGGAATCCCAGTTGGGATACGGATAAAGTAGTATATCCGCACAACAAAAATTATGAAGAATACAAATATGCTCCAAGAACAGAGTTAAACGCTGCAGCAGGATTGCTAACCACCATAGAAGATTACACTAAGGTTTGCTCCTATATTTTGAACGGAGCAAGTATATCGGAATCACTATTCAACGATATGATGACACCTCAAGTAAAGGTCAAAGAAAATCTTTTTTATGGCTTAGGATGGGAAGTTATACCAGAATTATCTAACGGTGAGTCGGTTATTATGCATTCAGGTAATGAAAATGGTATCAAAACCTTTGTAGTACTGCTACCCAAATCCAAAAAAGGAATGGTCATTTTTACCAATGCAGACGAGGGTTTTAAAGTATATCAAAAAATAGTAACATCTTATTTAGATGAAGGTGAAGAAATTTTCGAAATCAAAAGTAAAAAACTAGTCCCTACCGAGAAATATAAGATTTCGGCTGACCTTCTAAAAAACTATACGGGTACTTTCGAAATAAAAGAAAATGTCACCTTCAATATCGAAGAGGAAAACGGGAAACTCAAACTTGTTATTCCAGGACAAAAATCTACTAAGTTGGTAGCACAGTCGGAAAAAGTATTTTTAGTTGATGAAGAATTGAAAGTCGAATTTGTGAAAGATTATGAACACAACTTTAATACCGTTATTCTTTATCAATATTGTGTTAAGTCTTATGAAGGTAGAAGAGTAAAATAGAATTAACTTTGATAAATAAGATATCTGATTATGGACATAATATGTAGCATTACGAGGTGTGATACGATTTATAACTAAAAATTTCGCATATTCATCGTTTCTTTTTCCTTTCTACTTCGTTTAAAAAATAAACCGTAGCTATAGCTATGCTTGATTTTTTTGCCTTGCATAAAGAAAAAATAATTCAATGAATTTATACGAATTTTTTAATCACAAATCGTATGAGAGTTCAAGTTTCTACTGCTGCAACAAAAAAAGCTTCTCGTCTCTGAGAAGTTTTTTTGGATTACATTGATTCTGTTAAAGAATTTTTGTTTTGATTTCTTAAGTAATTAAAATAGATTGATAATTGACTCGGGCACAAACACAACTTAACCCACTAGTTCTGATGGACTTACTAAAAATTCCTTTTTAAAACATTTAGAAAAATACGAAGGACTAGAAAAGCCTGTTTGAAAAGCTATCTCAGCTACTGTGTTTTCCTGATCTAAGAGTAATTCTTTTGCGTGATGTAAACGCACAGAAGAAATGAGTTGATTAGGAGATTTATTGGTGATCGCTTTAAGTTTACGTTGTAATTGACGTTCACTAACACCTATCTCTCTACATAAGGTCGTAACACCAAAACAATCATTGCTCAAATGATTATAAATATTTTGAAGTACTTTTTCTAAAAAAGAATTGTGTTTCGCTAGTCTCTGTTGATCCGCATTTTGAAGCGTATCCAATTTTAGATTTTCGACGACTGTATACAACGAAATACATTCATCAGATGCTGTTTTAAAATTTGCTTTATGTGGAGCAAGACTTACTCCTGATCCTAATAACAAATTTTTTACAGTTTGCGTTAGTATTATTTGATTAGGTACCGGTTTTTGAAAAATTGTTGCTTCAAAATCTTCAGTCTGTTCACAAATACAATGCTGTACAAAACACTCCTTGATATCTATACCAAGTGATAATGGAGCATTAATATCTCTCATTGCTTTTACTAAATCAGAGCCGCAAAAAACAGCTTTACTTGGGCCTTCAAAAGTGGCTATAAATGTTTGTGGAGTATATTCGGCGATGCTTCCTTTATATTGTTTTAGGTATTTTTTAATAATTTCCTGATGTTCTGAACTATTAATACCAGAAGAAATAATACGACCAACCATAACAGTAAATAGTTTTTTCTCATAAACCGGTGCGGGCTCTATGTTATGTATAAAAGCTCCCATTGCTTCTAGAATAACATCGGTGTCTCCTACCCAAAATAGATGATCATTTCCTTCTAGTTCTAAAAATTTTGATCCGGGAATACGTTCAGAAATAAATTGCCCTTCCTGAATTTTTACATCAATATCATCTGTACGTTGTAATAACAAAGTAGGTACTTTTATAGATCCCAAAATGTCTATGATATCAACCTGAGTATTCATTTTTGTTAATTTCAAAGCCGCACTGGGACTAGCACCTAAACGAAAGTAACTAGCTAACCAATCCATAAAAGTTTTATCTTTTGCTTTAGAAGGCGCAAGTGATGCTAAATTCATCTCTCCACTGCCCCAATCATTCTCAATCATATCATAAACCACCTGACGCTCCTGATCGGTTGGTGCCCAAGGATAGTCTTTAGAATATCTCCTCTTTGCAAAAATACCAAAGGTGATTAAAGAAATAACACGATCAGGATAAGTTGCGCTAAATAACGCCGAGACACTTCCACCCTCGGAGTGTCCAAAAAGAACTGCTCTTTCAGAATCCACAGCATCCATAACTGCCGTAATATCTTCCATTCGCTCTTCTAGAGTAGCAAATTCTACAACCCTATCCGAAAGCCCTGTTCCTCTTTTATCAAAAAGGATTACCCTTGCAAACTTACCTAGTTCCGTAAAAAAATCAACCAATTCAGGACATAACCACATCCAATCGATATTAGATACCCATCCAGGAATATACACAATGTCTACTGGACCAGAACCAAAAACTTGATAAGCGATATTAACCAGACCACTCTTAGTATATTTGGTTTCAGGTTTCATAAAATATATCCTATTATTTTAATTTGATAAAACAGTATCATGCTTTTTTTGAGTAAAAATTATAAATAGTAAATAATCTTATCTAAAGTTAGACGTCTCCTTCTTAAACAAAGAAATGTATAAGGAGTCCACATTGCAAAAAAAAGAGGGTAGCAAAAGAGTATCAAAAATTACAAAATACTTAATATCAAACATTTAAATATAATTTTGATTTATTAAATTCTATTTATCATCTTAAGATGATAATAAGATATTATACGATTTGTGATTAAAAAATTCGTATAAATTCATTGAATTATTTTTTCTTTATGCAAGGCAAAAAAATCAAGCATAGCTATAGCTACGGTTTATTTTTTAAACGAAGTAGAAAGGAAAA
>NZ_VTZU01000033.1 GCF_008370685.1 Aquimarina sp. RZ0 | reverse complement strand
TCGATCAAAAAAGAAAACTAGGACTAGTGAAAAGAATTAGAAAACAAATTGATAAATTTGGATTAACTAATGATGATTTGCAAATAACTGTAAATCAGTAGTGTAATTTTACGTTAGTCAGAATCAACGTAATTCCATCTACTCTTTCAGGGATTCTGTTTACCGTGTTTCTGAGTTCAACCATACCAGTATAACAAATACAACTACCACTTAAAGGTTTGATATTCTTTAATTCAATTTGTTTAGAAAATTGTTGAACATCCATATTTGCATTTTCGTAATCATTAAGAATAACAAAAGGACTCCATCCATTAATAGAAAAATTTTCTATCAAATGTTTTAGCAATGTTGTTTTGCCAGCACCTAAAAATCCAACAACGGTTATAATAGCTTCCATATTTTTATTCTTCATCTTTATTAGGTTATATATAATATAAATAGAATTTACTTTATGTGTTGTGCATTTAGAAATAATGATGCTAAAAAAAGGGTTTTACTTACTATTTGGTCTAAATGGTTTTATATTTTCGTTATTACATACTAAATATGGGCCATTCATAAGATCTATACAATAAGGTACCGCAGGGAAAACGGCATCTAAACATTCTCTAATTGATTTTGGTTTTCCTGGTAGGTTAATAATCAAACTATTCTTTCTAAGTCCAGCACTTTGACGTGATAGAATAGCAGTGGGTACAAATTTTAAAGATTCAGCTCTCATACGTTCTCCAAAACCAGGCATCATACGATCACATACTGCTTCTGTAGCTTCGGGGGTAATATCTCTTTTGGCTGGACCTGTTCCTCCTGTTGTAACAACCAGACAACATTTTTCATTATCGACCATATCGATAATTGTTTTTTCAATATCCTCTTGTTCGTCGGGGACTATTTTATAAACGTTTTCCCATTCTGAAACCAAATAGTCATGTAGTGTATTTATAATAGCTTTTCCGCTGATGTCTTCATAAACACCCTTATGACATCTGTCACTTACTGTAATAATACCTATTCTCGCTATTGACATTTTTTGTACTGCTTAAGATTATTTTTATATATGTTAACCTGCATTTTTATGCATTGGAACTTTGTGATAAGAATTGAAAGAACTATAAAATATGATATTTTCTAAGTTTTAGCATAGCATCGCTATGGTTAAAATTAAAAATGTAATAAAATGTTATATTTTGCAGTGATTTTAAGGTGTAATAAATCTTCTAGTACATAATATGGGTTTAAGTTATGGAGTATAAATCTAGGCTTCTATTTTATTAAGTACATTCATTTTTTCAATTAAATCACCTGTGATAGCAACCACAGCAGGTTTTGGTATATTATCTTCATCAAAAGGCCATGTGCTGGTGGGGAAACTTAAACCTTTAGTTTGTTCCCCTGGATGTTGTACGCTCAAAAAAAGTGTTTTACCATCTGGTGAAAACCAAGGTCCGGTAAGTTCTGCATCTTTTGGCGCTGAAGCAACTTGAATTACTTTTCCTGCATCTTTACCGTATCTGGGAATTACAAATAGACTATTGTTCTTAAAAGTTATATAGGCTTTATCTTCTCTATTCATGGAACTTCCGGACATGTCTGAGGTTATCCAAAGATTTCCTGACAAATCGAATGCTAAATTATCTGGACAAGAAAAACCATTTTCTTCTCCACCTGCTTTATAAGTAGATGCTTTAAAGCTCAAAGCATCAAATTCTCCATTGGTTTCTTCAATTTTAAGAATAGATCCATGAAAATCATTTTTATCTGTATTATTGGTTAAAGAAATAAATATATTTCCAGTAATAGGATCAATTTCGATATCTTCAGGTCTATTTAACTCTGTAGCCCCCAATAATTTTGCAGCTTCTCTTGCTCTAATTAATACCTCTGTTTGGTCTTTAAACTTATCTTTTAAAATGGTTTGGTTTTCCCAATCCAGAGGAAGCCATTTTCCATGAATAGTATCGGCTACATATAGTGTTCCTTCCTTTAAAGAACCTGGCTTGGAAGAAACAAATTTATAGAAATGTTCATTGTTTTTATCATCGCCAGTATATGCAACCACTCGCTTATCTGTAAGTTCGTATAATGTGCAACATTCGTGAGCAAATCGACCTAAGGCAATATGTTTTTGAGCTGTTCCGTCTTTTGGATTCACCTCAACCACCCAACCATAATGTTCTGGCGGATAGTTATAAAATTCTTCCCAACCTAGCCAGCTTGGTCTGTGCGTAGCTACATTATTTTCATCATATTCAGTTTCTCCAAAACAGCTATCGTAATTTTCTTCACAAGTAATAAATGTTTTCCAGGGAGTAATACCACCAGAACAATTACTATGTGTTCCAATTACAGTAGTTGTTCCTTTAATAGGACTATCCCAGTTTAATTTTATTGCAGTTTTAGCAGTTATACGTATATTGTGTGGGTCGTTTTTAACAACTTTCCATACTCCGTTTTCTTCTTTAATTCGTACAATACTTCCACCAACATTGTACATTTCTTTATCAACTTGTTGTATCGTTCTATGCTTAGATGAGTTTTCATATTTTTTAGAATCAAAATCAGAAACAAAAAGCGGATTTACATATTCATGATTTACCCATAATAAACCGTCTTTAGGGTTGTTATCATCAAAAGGAATAAAACAGGTAAAATCGTTATTAAATCCAAAGGTATCTGTATCATTAATTTTATCGCCCCATTTTATTATAGGGTGATAATCTAAGCCATTAGCTACTAATAAATCATCTTTATCAGAAGGAAGTAAATTCTCTAAAACAAGGTTCTTTAATTCATTAAGTCTTTCATCAGAAATTGCACTAAAATTATTGGTTGGTGTCGTTGTATTACCACAATTTATTAAAAACTGAGGCATAATTACAGCTCCCAAACTGGCTTTTCCTATAAAAAAAATAAACTGTCTTCTATTATATTTCATACTATTATTCTATAGAACTCATCTTATCTTTTTATATTTCCTAAAAAAAAATGAAATTCGTCTATATTTCGTTACTTTTTTCGTCTGTAGTGCTACTATAGACTATAAAAAGTGCCTCGTCTGGTCAAATTTTAATTTATTTTTGATTAAAAAAATCAATAGTTTATCTTTTTAATTTAAATGGTACTTTTCTAAACAAACTAAATCAGGATATATAGTAGTAAATGCATCCTGGTTTCTGTTATATATTTTACCACTTATTTTAATAGGTAGCTTTGACAAATTATTTAATTGTAACTCCAGTTCTTTTATCTTTTTATTCAAATAATAAGAAAGAATTGCGAATTGAGGATTACCTACTTCAAACGATATTTTTGAACGTTTTTTTTGCCTTCTAATTTCCTTATAGAAATTATTTAATGCTCCAATACTAGAAAATTCATTACTGCCTAATGCATCTAAAATGATTTTATTATCCATAGAAAGCACAAAATAAATGGCTCTAATATTATGCTTTTTTATAAATCCCCTTAAGTATTCCATTGTTCTACTATCGTAGATAAAAGAATTACCAAGTGAAGCATAAAAATAATTGTTATGCCTAAATTTTTTGTTGATAGTATATTCTAAACAATCAGTAGGACAGATAAGATAAAAGCATGTAGTCATTATACTGTTGCTTTACTTATAGTATAAGGAAATGAAGAATGATGTACATCAATTTTGAGTACTCCATTTATTAGTTTATATCCAAATGTATATTCAACTTTTGCTTCATTGCCCTGTAAATCGGTAAAGAAATAATTTCCCATGGCAATTGCTCGATTTTTTTCTAATATTAGATTTGTGTTTTCAAACCTTACCTTTGCCCAAGGATTAATTGCAAATCCTTTATCTTCATCACAAGCCTGGTCGTCACCTGCAATAAAATAAGACAAGGCTTTTAATTGTGTAGGTCTAAATTGTTCTATTTCGCATTTGGTCGGCTTAAATAAAACGGGACCATTATCAAAAGAATAACGTTCTTTAAGAAATTCGTTTGCAAAATTCTCACATTCAACCCTAGTGTCTTTTAACGCTCCTATTTTAACTATGCCATTACCCCATAGTTCTTGCGCATTTAGTACTTGTTCTTTAATTATCATTTTTTATATATATTTTTCGATTATTATTTCTAAACACTCATCAGGAATTACTGTTTCTATAAATAATCGCATTTACTAATACAACTGAGTTGCAAATATAATATTAATAATTATTAAAGCAACTTAGTTGCATTTGATTTAAATAATAAGTTTCCCTCTACTTTTTCGCTTCTTTATGATAACTTTAGCTGAGTGTATCCGTTCATAAATGACTAAGACAACGACTTATGATATGCTTTTTTGATAGGCTTGAACATGATAGTTATTTATCACTCATTTATAGAAAAAAATAGTCATAAATGTCGTGCAAAATGCAATGATTGCTATTCAGTCGTTCATCAATTTTTAATGTCAAAATTGTAAAAAAAATAGATTGTACTGATATAAATGTTCTCATCTCTGAGATTTCAATTTGTAAGCTAAAAGTATCGTAAGAGCATGTTTAAAAACAATGTAAACTGATTGTCAGTAGTTTGGTGTTCTGACGACACTTCAAATCGACGACATATCGAGATATGTTGCTTTTTTGAAGTAAAGTCAAGGTTGTCAAAGTAATTACCAGCAGGCAGAAGGGTTTTTAAACATACTCTAAGTATTTCTTCTACATACAAGGATTTATTTCTTAAAAAATATAACCGTAACTAAGGCTATGTTTAGATTTTTTGCCTTAAATAATTAAAAAATAAATTCAATTTCTATACACACGATTTCAAAATTAAAATGATATAAAACAAAGGATCTTCACGTATTTAATGGAATGTCAGAAATTTCAATGCCCTTGCGCTATATTAAAAACTTCATAACCTATATCAGAAAAAAGACTTAAAGATGTATATTACATACACCTTTAAGTCTCAGGATCATTTACGTATAAATACCCAAAATTGAAGTATAAAACATTACATTAATAATCTCTATAAATACGAGCTTCACCCTGAATCATATTTGTAGTGCCGTTATTATCTACATAATTACCAGCAAAGTCTATCGATATATACTGGCCTATACCTCCAGTACCAGGTGTAATGGCTACTAAGTCAAAAGTCATAGGAGTAGTAAGCGCCATAGTTGCATTACCATCTAATCCATCAATATGGCTTAAAGCTTCTATATACATAGTGTTGGGTCCAGTACCGAATGAGTACCCAACTCCAGGTGTTATCGTGTTACTAAATATATATGTTGTATTTGTAGTATTCGATGCACGCACAATTGCGCTGTTACTTCTTATACCTCCAGAAGGCTGTAATAAATCATAATAGTAAGGACCTGTGGTCGTATTAATACGATATCGTATATACTCATTGGCAAGACCGCCACAAATTACTATATTTTGAGTATTTGCACCTGGATTTACCGTAGTGATTGTTGTTGAACCTTGTGCTGTTGATAAATCTACTCCCACAATTGTGATATTGAAAGGTAGAACACAACCAATGCCTGTATAACTATACGAACCTGCTGTGACCGAAATCCCGATAATGTGTTGCCCTGATGAAGAGGAAAGCGTAATATAACCATTCGTTACAGGTGAACTAGAACAATCACTGACATTACCTGATAAAGTGAAGGTTTGAAGAGGGTTTAAAGTTACAGGAATTGTGACATTTGTTGTGGTTGTAAATGGCCCAAAAGAGGGGTCGAAATATAATACATTCCCACAATTATCAAGTATTCTAATTTCCATGATTTGATTAGCAGGTATTTTCCCGCTTACCATTCCAGTAGCATTAGTAGTAGCATATCTTGGAAACCCATTAAATGTGATTTCAACACCTAATCCTGATAAAGGATTTGACGTTATAGCGTCAATAACAGTAGCAGAAAAATTGACAACGGGGAAAGGTGCATCACAATTCCAGAAAGAGAAATGTGATACTTCTGCCACATAATGATTTCCGTTTCTATATGCTAAAGTTTCTTCATACCATACACCTACCTGCTCGTTAAAAGACCACATGGGTACTTCATTTGTAGCGGTGATTATCTGATCTGGGTGAATAGGTATGATTATTTTTGCGGGGTCAATGATCTGTAATTTCTCTCCAGTCGCGCCTCTTAGTTCTACTAGTACCATACCATAAGACCCCAGAGCAACTTGTTCAAAATCTTGTCTAAAACCATATAAGTCTCCAGGCATAGTGTTTGCCGTATCGGGATTGAGAGGATCTAAGTAATTAACACTTACGGCAACATCACCAAAGTATTGATTGCCGGATTCATCGGTAAACCCTGGATTAAAAACTATAAAACCTTCACCTTTCTCAGATTCAAAACTTACTTTTCCGCCTTCTGCTGAGTGTATACGTGCTGTTTCTTTAAACTTAAAAAGTTTGATGGTAAAGTTGTTTTGGTTACCCCTATCAAGATTAGGTACGATCACCCGAGAACCGTCCAGGTATCCATCGGCAAAAGCACGTATATATGCAAAATACTGCTGTACTTGAGCATTTGTAAAAGATACAATTCCGTTTTGATCAGTTTCCTTTTCTTGTGTTCCTAAGAGTACCCTGGCTCCTTCTATAGGTTCATCATTTTCATTTACGATTCTACCTATAAAGTTAGCTTTGACATATTCTCCATTGTATTTCCTAATATATTCGAATAGTGTATCATCTATTTCGCTTGATTCAGATTTTTTGTACGAATCGTTTGCAATTACGTTTTCTGGATTTTCTATAAGATCTGCATCTTTATCACAAGCAGTTACAGAAAAAGCAATGATCAATGCATAGAGTACTTGTTTTAAAAATATTTTTTTCATGGTTAATCGGTTTTAAATTTCCCTACTCTTTTATATTGGTTTTTCGGGTTCCGCCAAGTATTGATATATTAATTAACATTCCTAAATTTTTCTGATGGTGTTTTTAATTGGGTAATCTTCGCAAAAGCATCTCTGTAATTCATCTCCATAGTATACCTATTCAAAATTCCATTCATTTTTTGCATTTATATCAGTAATCTGATTCACTCAATTCTACTGTCTCTATCTTAATTTTTTTGACGGTAAGTTTTTCAGCAGTCTATTTTTGTCCTAATATTTCTTCGCATTTTTCAATAGATAAAATTCTGATATAGATACAAGCACTAAATTGAAATCAAGCTGATAATAGTCTTAAAGATTTTATTGTTAAACAAATAATCCCATATCCAAATAATATGGATATGGGATTATTTTATTTTTTACGTTATTTCTAAAATTACAAAAAAATAATTACTATTTGCGAATTAATCGACTGAAATTCAAGTATATGGTATTATCATGGTCATTAATAATTTCTATCAAAAGTACTTTTGAAATCTAAAATTACATTCTCGATACACTTTCCTTCATCAAAGCACTCCTTTTGATTAGTATTTTAGATATTTTATACAGTAATAATAGAAACTCAGATTAATAGAGCAATACTAACTAAATGTCTTCAAACAGGTGATCAAAAGGCTTTCTAACTTTTAATCTGAATTGTGTTTCATCTTCTTTTGATCTATACCCCACTGTAGCCAAAACTGATGCACTAAGACCTTTCTTGCTAAGATTTATAATTTTATTATATAACTTATAATCAAAGTCTTGCATAACACAAGCATCAATCTTTAATTCAGGACTAGCCATTAATAAATTAGATACTGCTAAATTGTTGAGTTTTTTGATCAGGATTCCCAATCTAAATCTGTTTTCTGTGACAAGCTATTCTTTATAAAATCACCATATCCATTTAGAGCAGTTATAGGAATATTTTGTGTTTCCACTACTAACCGAATATACTCATCAATATGCGTATCTTTTCTTTTATTGTAATCACAAAAAACAAATAATTGAGAAGAAACTGTAATTTGAGGTTGATCCCACGAAGCTGTTTTTAATCACCCTATAAGCTCCTCATTTTCAATAATTAAAGCTTTTTACGATTGTAATCCGTAGAAAGAAATCGAAAGCTGAACAACTTCTTGTAAGTATATTAACTCATTAGACGAAATCTTTTTTGTTGAGTCAATCTTTTCGTAGCATAATACCATTTTAAATTTTCTATCAGGTAATAATACTTTAGCATTTCTATAACAATAAAAGTTTTTAGTTTTAATTAATTTTGAAATGATCATTTCAATTAAATTATGCCTAAAGTAGAAACATTTGACAGAAATCAAGTTTTGCTAAAAGCTACCGAAATATTTCAAAAAAAAGGATATAATGGTACTTCTATGCAGGATTTAGTTGATGTTACAAATCTTAATAGATCTAGTATTTATAATTCTTTTGGTTGTAAACTTGGGATTTTTATGGAAGTACTCTCTTTTTATAAAAATGATATTGATCAAAGTTTTGAAAAAGAGCTGATAAAGACTTACAATACTGCAGACGCTATAAAAGTAATTTTTGAGATTACGCTAAAAAGTATTTTGGAAGATGACGACAAAAAAGGTTGTTTACTGGTGAATTGTACATCAGAAATGGCAAATCAAGAGCCAATAGTTCATTCTTTTGTAGAAAAAAACCAAGATAAAATGATTGCTATGATAGAAGACATTATTAATAAAGGACAGCTGCAAAAGATTTTTAATGAAAAGCAAACTGCTAGTCAATATGCCTTATATTTATTCACTTCTTTACAAGGGCTGAGAATGACAGGTATCTTGAATAAAAACGAAGAAGAACTCAGAAACTTAGTCAACAATATTTTATACATATTATATTAATTTTTTTTAACCCAATTTGAAACGATTGTTTCAAATAAAAATTTAAACAATGAAAAAACTTTTAAGAATTGATGGTAGTCCTAGAAAAGAATCCTCAATAAGTAGACAATTAGCTGATATACTACAGCAAAGACTAGAACAGAATGAGCCATTAACCGTTTTACATAGGGATACTTATTATGATGCTCAAATAAAACTAGGCAATAATGAGAGTGTCTCTGCATACTTTACACCAGAAGAGCAACAAACTGACAAGCAAAAAGAAGCGGTAAAATCGTCTAATTTTCTAGCCAAAGAGTTTGTAGAAGCAGACCTATATATATTTGCAGTACCCATGTATAATTTTACTGTTTCTGCTGGATTAAAAACCTATATAGATCTCATCTCCAGAGCCGGAATTAGTTTTAAATATGGAGAACATGGTCCTGAGGGATTATTAAAAAACAAAAAAGCATATGTGATTATAACTACCGGAGGAACTAAACTGGGGTCAGATGTAGATTATACGTCTGGATATATGAAAACAATTCTAAATTTTTTAGGAATTATAGAGATAGAATTTATTGCATCTGATGAAATTATGGCTAATCCAGAAAAAGTAATAACAGCTGCTACCACAAAAGTAGCCGAGTTATCGTTTTAAAGAATCCTAATACAAATTAAAATATAAAATTTCTTTAAAACAACCAAATAGGTTTTGCAACAGTTGCATTATATAAAGAACTCATCTTGACTTTTTCTATTTCCTAAAAAATGGCTGAAATTCGTCCATATTTTGTTACTTTTTTCGTCTGTAATGTTACTATGGAGTGCAAAAAGTGCCTTATCTGGGCAAATTCCAACTCCTTTTCGGTTAAAAAAAAGTCAAGATGAGTATAATGAAGTGGTTTAAACGTTTTTGATTCAAGCCAAAAAATAAGTTTTTTATACTTCCCAGCAGCGCTTACGGAGTAAGAAAAAGGTCATTTCTATAACCAATTGAAAAAAGTTTAAACCGCTCCAATCTAATAATAATATAATACTAACCTCATAGTAGATATATTATACGATTTGTGATTAAAAAATTCGTATAAATTCATTGAATTATTTTTTCTTTATGCAAGGCAAAAAAATCAAGCATAGCTATAGCTACGGTTTATTTTTTAAACGAAGTAGAAAGGAAAAAGAAACGATGAATATGCTAAATTTTTAGTTATAAATCGTATTATTATAATTCCTTTATCTGTCTGATCATTTGATTTGTGAATCCCCATTCGTTATCATACCAAATCATTATTTTTACCAAATCTCCGTCCACAACTCTTGTCATAGAAGCATCCACTATAGAGGCATAAGGATTCATTTGGATATCAGAAGAAACGATTGGTTCATAGGTAACATCTAATACGTTTAGGTATCTATCTGTTTTTGATTCTTTTATCAGTGTTTCATTGATTTCTTCTGCAGTAGTATTTCGTTCTGCAACAAAAGTGACATCACTTACAGAACCAACTGGCACAGGAGTTCTTACTGCTACACCGTCAAATTTACCTTCAAACTGAGGTAATGCCTTTGTGGTAGCAATAGCAGCACCGGTAGATGTAGGAGTTAAATTAACAGCTCCTGCCCTACCCATTCTTGGGTTTTTCTTTGATGGTGAATCTACTAACGTTTGTGATGCGGTATAGGCGTGAATCGTATTTAAGATTGCTTTTTTTATACCAATAGTTCTTCCTAATATTTCTACCACTGGACTGATATTATTCGTAGTGCAACTAGCACAAGAAAAAATAGCGGTCTTACCCTCTTCTGTATTTACTCCATGCACTACTGTAGGCGTATCTACACTTTTGGTTGGTCCAGAAATCACAACATTTGTGGCTCCTGCCTTTATATGCTTCTCCGCATCTTCTCTATTCGTAAAAAAACCAGTACTTTCTATAACAATATCAATACTATACTCTTTCCACGGTAATTGCGCTGGATCCCTCTGATTAAGGTATACTATTTTTTCTCCACCAACTTGTAGATGATCACCATCAATACGTACTTCTCTATCATAAATGCCATAAACACTATCATACTTTAGTAAATACTGTGCATTTTCAATTGACATTAAGTCATTGACCGCTACAACCTGTAATTCTGGTTCTTCCATAATTACTTTGAGAGCTGCTCTACCAATTCTTCCAAATCCATTAATTGCAATTCTTTTCATTGTATTGTTTTATGTTGGTTTATATAAAAATTTAAATAGTATATATCTTAGTTCTGAAAGTAAATCTAATAAATTCTAGTACTATTCTATCAGAGAAACTCCATTTAGATCCGTAGTCAATATATCACTCATATAATCAAAATAGGGTCTTAACAGTTCATAATGATATACCAGTTTATCTATGAAATCTGGAGCAAAAACTTCGGTATCCGTAAAAGCATGTTGCACAAAAAACGATTTATTCTTGATTAAATCAATAGCATGATGTTCTTTATTAAAACCTTTGGGAGCTGTTTTAACCTGATTATCTGTATTGAATCCATCAAATGCATTTTTGAATTCTGAATTGGCAAGTATATCCCTGATTTCCTGATCATCCATTTCGAATTCTTTTCTAATTCTCAACAAATCTTCTGAATTAGGACTAAAAAAACCTCCTGCCATCAAGGAATTTCCTGATTCTAGTCTTAAATAATAACCTCCTCTACGATGTGCTCCTGCTCTGCTAAAACTTACACTACGATGCACATTATAAGGTGTTTTATCCTTACTAAAACGAACATCCCGATTAATTCTAAAAACTTTTGTTTTTTCTATCTCATCCGTTTCATTCAACCGCGCCATAACCCTACCATAAAAAGTTTTCAGTGTTTTCTCATTAGACTGATACCGCTTTTTATGTTCCTGCATCCAATCCCGATGATTATTCTTTTTTAGATCTAATAAAAAATCAAAAGCCGATTTTGGTATTGTACTCATAAAAATATATTAAGCATTAAAATTAGTAAAATCTATACGCTAAAGATAAGTTTAACTTAAATTTATATCTATATGGAAATTTTGGATACGTGTTATTATTATTAATTAAAAAATGTAAGTATTATGCATAAATTAAGACGTAGCTCGTTCAATATTCTATATATTTACTAGACTTTTCAAAAAAGCCACTAATGAGTAAAGAAAGAAAACAAGTTATAGCTAAGATTGAAGAACAAAAAAAGAATCCCAATCTTAGATTAAAGATCAAAGAAAGAACTGAATATTTTACAAATCTTCTTTTCTATACCCTTTTTGACACAGATACAGAAGTAGAGAAAAACATCGATCTTCTCGAAAAAACATTTGAGGAATTAGTAGATCTTGCTTGTTGGGAAATTGGAAGACCTTGTAGTAAAATCTGGCAATCTTATTTGGAGCGATTACCAGAAATTCTGCAAAAACTAAACAAAGATGCAGAATCATTTATAAAAAGTGATCCCGCTGCCAATTCTATAGAAGAAGTATACCTGGCTTATCCCGGGTTTTATGCTATTGCTATATACAGATTAAGTCATGAACTATTAAAATTTGGATTGCCATTAGTCCCTAGATTGATGACAGAATATTCACATAGATTAACAGGAACCGATATCAATCCAGCTGCAGAAATCGGAGAATCTTTCTTTATAGATCATGCAACAGGAATTGTAATTGGCGAAACTGCAATTATCAAAGACAATGTAAAGATATATCAGGGAGTTACCCTTGGAGGATTATATGTAGATCGAAAATTAAGAAACGTAAAAAGACACCCTACAGTAGAAAACAATGTTACTATATATGCAAATGCTACCATTCTTGGTGGTACTACGGTCATAGGTGAAAATAGTACAATAGGTGGTAATGCATGGATTACATCTTCTGTACCCGAAAACTCTATCATATCCAACACTTCTGAAATAAAAATAAAAAAAGTGATATAATAATGTCTCAAACCATATTAGACCTAATCGGAAATACACCTTTAGTAAAAGCTACTTCCTTAGTTAATAACCCAAATATCACATTATACTTAAAACTAGAAGGTCATAACCCGGGAGGGAGTGTCAAAGATCGGGCTGCTTATAATATGATAAAATCCGCTTTGGATCGGGGTGATATCAATCAAAACACAAAGCTTATTGAAGCGACCAGTGGCAATACAGGGATAGCACTTGCAATGATTGCCGGAATTTTTAAACTGGATATAGAACTTGTCATGCCAGAAAATTCAACTAAAGAACGTGTACAAACCATGAGAGCCTATGGCGCCAAGGTTACTCTTACCTCTGCTGATGTTGGTATTGAAGGCGCTCGTGATTATGCAGAAGCCAAAGTAAATAATGAAGGATATGTTATGCTCAACCAATTCGCTAATGATGATAATTGGAAAGCTCATTATAAAACTACAGGACCAGAAATATGGAGAGATACCCAAGGTAAAATTACACATTTTGTATCCTCTATGGGAACTACAGGTACCATTATGGGAACGTCTACCTTTTTAAAAGAGCAATCTGAAACGATACAAATTGTAGGTGTCCAACCTACAGATGAATCCAGAATACCCGGTATTCGTAAATGGGAAAAAGAATATCTTCCTAAAATTTTTAATCCAAAAAAAGTAGATCAAGTGATTGAAGTAAGTCAGGAAGAGGCTACAGAAATGGCTAAACGACTTGCCAGGGAAGAAGGAGTATTTTCTGGAATGAGTAGTGGTGGTTCTGTAACGGCAGCTTTAAAACTTGCCGAAACATTAGACGAAGGGATATTAGTTGCCATCATATGTGATCGTGGAGATCGATATCTTAGTTCGGATTTGTTTGATTAACAATCTTTTCAAACTATTTTCTAAAGTTTAAATCATTTCAAAATAACAAATTAGTTTATACATGAAGCTAAACAATGCACACGTCCTAATCACCGGCGGAAGCCTGGGAATTGGTAAAGAGACTGCAAAAATATTAATACAAGAAGGAGCTAAAGTTGTAATCACAGGAAGAGATCCTGCTAGATTAGAAAAAACTGCTAAAGAAATAGGTGCAATACCTTTCGTTTTTGATATATCTAATATAGCTGATATACTAGAAAATGCTAGAAAGTGTATAGCGCTGCTGGAAGGTAAGATTGATATACTCATCAATAATGCCGGTATAGGTGTTTTCCCTAAATTAGGAGAAATTACTATTGAAGATTTTCAAACCGTATATGCCACAAACGTATTTGGTTTAGCACTGCTAACGCAAGAAATTTCTAAAAATTTTATTGATCAAAATTACGGAAATATTATAAATATTGGTTCTACAGCAAGCTTAAAAGGTTTTGCCGGAGGCAGTGTATACGCTTCTTCCAAGTTTGCATTGAGAGGAATGACCCAATCCTGGCAAGCAGAATTAAGAAAGTACAATATTCGAGTTGGTTTAATAAATCCTAGCGAAGTTACAACCGCTTTTGCAGATAACACAGAAAGAAAAGAACGTACTGATACGGATAACAAACTGTCTTCTACCGAGATTGCACATACCATTATCTCTTCGCTGACTATGAGTGACAAAGGCTTTATTCCCGAAGTAACTATTTGGGCTACAAATCCTTTTTGATTCTATCCATCCTAGTTTCTCATCCTGAGTTTTTTTAAAAATTCTCAGGATGAAAAACAAACGTAGTAGGATTCATCTTTTTTATACATAAAGTTCATTTCTAAATTAGTAACTTTAGTACATATCAGATTTCTAAACCTATGAATCCCACACAAACATTTCTTAAGGTAAAATTCTTATCACAACAACTCATTAACAAGGAGATCTCTAATGAGGAAGTAGTACAAATTATTAATGAGATTCATGAATGTTTTCAGGAGATCACTAACATATCCGGATATGACACAGAATTTAATCATCTTGTTGCAGTACCAACTGCTACAGGCATGGCACTTTCCCTGAATCACGCTGCGCAATGTTTATTGGATTACAAGAGAACTATGCTGTTTCTAAAAGGTATGATCGCCGCCATAAATGATGCTAAAAAAGAATATCCAAATCAAAGAATCCATATATTTTATGCAGGATGTGGGCCATATGCTCCCTTTGTTACATTGGTTGCTCCCTTATTCCACCCTGATGAAATACAGTTCTCTGTATTAGAAATCAATAAAGATTCCTTGGCATTAGCCACAAAATTGATTGATTCATTGTCTTTATCAGCATACGTAAAAGAATTCTATCTAGCAGATGCTGTAACATTTAAAATTCCTGATGCACATTCCATACATGTCCTTTTTAGCGAAACATTAGATGCTTTGTTATACAGAGAATCCTATGTACCTATACTATGGAATATGTTACCACAATTACCACAACAAGTAAAAGTAATTCCCAATAATGTCACTCTGGATGCATCCGTATCAAATACAAATCCTGAAAAAAAATCCGTAAAAGACGAAGTATCTTGTATTTTTGATGTGCGCCAAACATTTTTGTATCACACAAAAGTATCTGAGCTCCCACAACATTTCTCTTCAAAAAAAATTAAGTTAAAAACTAATTATAAAATTATCATTATAGATACCCAGGTTCATATTTATAAAAACCTATGGTTAAAACGAGGAGAATCTTCACTCACAATCCCGTATCAAATAGATCTGGAAACCCATTTGAAGCATACTCATACTGCAATAAAATTCACTTATGAATTAAAACCACAAGTAGGTCTAAAACATGAATTTTTAAAAGAAATTCCTATCTAAGTAAATCTTTCAAAATTGGCATTAGTATTTACTCACATCTCTGGTTTTTTCACCTCTTTTTATTTTCTTTGTAATTATGCCAGAACAAACACAAATCTTACATACGCTAAAAGAGTATTTTGGGTATGACAGCTTCCGTCCTTTACAACAAGAAATCATCGGTTCTATTTTTAATGGATCAGACAACTTGGTTATAATGCCTACTGGTGGCGGTAAATCCATCTGCTATCAATTACCTGCTTTACTCTTACCCGGCATTACCCTGGTCATTTCTCCTTTGATTGCATTAATGAAAGATCAGGTCGATGGATTAAGAGCCAATGGCATACAGGCATCATATGTAAATAGTAGTCAAAATGAAAATGAACAACAAGATATTTATCAAAACCTTCTGGATAAAAAAATCAAACTTCTTTATGTAGCTCCAGAGAGTTTGAGTTTTCTGGATACCATCCTATCCCAAATAGAAATTAGCTTGATTGCCATTGATGAAGCGCACTGTATCTCTTCCTGGGGACATGATTTCAGACCTGCATATACCCAACTTGGATATCTGAAAAATCGTTTTCCGGAAACTCCGGCAATTGCACTTACAGCAACAGCGGATAAAGCAACCAGAAAAGATATCTGTGATCAACTCAATATTCCTCATGCTACTCAATATTTAGCGTCTTTTGATCGTAAAAATTTAAGTCTTGAGGTTCGTCCGGGAAATAAAAGAATTGAACAAATTTTTAATTTCCTGCAGGACAAACCTAATGATTGCGGAATTATATACTGTCTAAGTAGGAAGACTACAGAAATGCTTGCCGAAAAATTGCAAGGTCAGGGATTTATTGCAGAAGCATATCACGCAGGTATTGATCATCTGCAACGATCAAAAGTACAAGAAGGTTTCATTAACGATACGGTACAAATTGTATGTGCAACCATTGCTTTTGGGATGGGAATTGACAAATCCAATGTACGATGGGTTATCCATTATAATTTACCTAAAAACATTGAAGGATACTACCAGGAAATTGGACGTGCCGGACGTGATGGGTTACCTTCTTCTACCTTATTATTTCATAGTTATGCAGATGTAGTACAATTACAAAAATTTGCAAATATGTCTGGTAACCAGGACGTACAGATAGCAAAACTGGATCGAATGAAACAGTATGCAGATTCTCTAAGTTGCAGAAGAAAAATTTTATTAAGTTATTTTGGAGAACTAATACAAGAAGATTGTGGTAATTGTGATGTGTGTAAAAATCCACCTAGTTTTATCGACGGAACTATCATTGCACAAAAAGCATTATCAACGGTGGTAAGGATAAAAGAAGAAGAACCTATAGGAACTGTAATTGATATTTTAAGAGGTGCACAAAATGCGGTAGTACTTGATAAAGGGTATCAACACGTAAAAACCTATGGTATTGCTAAAGATATTTCCTGGCAGGATTGGCAACAGTATATCATACAGCTTATTAATCAAGGATATCTTGAAATTGCCTTTCATCAAAATAACAAGCTAAAACTTACAGCTCTTTCTAAAAAAGTGCTGTTCGAGGGAGAGAAAGTAAGTCTGGCCAACCTGATAGAATTTAAAAAGAAAAAAGAAATAATACTCGAAGAAGTAACCAAAACTAAAACACCAGATTTATTCGAAAAACTAAGACAATTACGATTAGATCTTGCCAGAGAAGCCGGAATTCCTGCATATCAAATTTTTAGCGATGCTACTTTGAAAGAAATGGAAAAATTCAGACCGATGACTGATGAAGAATTTATGCAGATTAGTGGTGTGGGTAAACAAAAAATGCAGAACTACGGATTTCAGTTTATAAAGACGATTATAGATTTTTCTGCGGAAAAAACAAATAAGAAGAAAAAAACAAATAAAAATAAAGGTAGCTCCTATAAAGAAACATTAAACCTCTATAAAAATGGACTCTCCATAACTGAAATTGCAGCAGAACGAAAACTGGCAGAATCTACTATATTTTCACACATCATGAAACTACACGCAGATGGTGAAGATATTGATCTTACCCAATTTATCAGTGCAGAAGATATTAAATCAGTTGAACAGGCAAAAGAAGCCCTCGAACATCCGGACACTCTTAAACCATATTTTGAGCATTTTGAGCAAGCTATGGATTACAACACCATCAAACTAGCTTTGACTATTTTAGAAAACAATGACACTTAGAATAATCTATACATCATTCAGGAAAAGTACTCCCATATTTACCTAAAATAGCTGCCTTATTACTTACTGTAATATATGGATCATCCAAAGCTTTTTTAGCCACCTCATAATGTGGTGTTTGATCATACAACAATAGATACATCTCACGAATTGATACCCCTTTAGTATTTTCTTCCTGTAATACTAGTGTATCAGAGGCTTTTACATATCCCGGCGTTAACACTCTAAGATACATTCCCGGAATTAAGGCTTCTATAAATTGTTTTAAGATGGCTTGTGTTCCAAACCGTATTCCTAATTTAAAACAAGGTCTTCTGGGCTGAGAAACCTGAACGATTGCATCCCCTACCTTATAAATATTACCTATATTTATAATACGTTCATCCAGTCCCAAAATAGTAAGGTTTTCGCCAAACATTCCATAATCCCAAGTCAAATCAGGATATTTTTCTTTCCAATATGGATAATGCTCAGCAGCATATAGATAACAAGCTTTATCCACGCCTCCATGAACTTTTCTATCTATAACATGGTCGTTTTTTACATCTTCTTTGTCAAGAAAAATAGATGTATCCACAGGATACTTATAGATACCCGTTTTTACTTGATTACCTCTCCAGCTAATAGTCTTTGGTTCTCCAATATTTGTCGAAATAACCTTCATTAAATATTTACTTTTTAAGTGTTACCGCATTTAGGATCAACCCAGAACCCGGAACAATATGCTCTAATACTATTGGATCAGCGTCAGGATTTAAGGTGTTTTTTATAAAATCAACATCAATCTTTCCTTTACCAAGATCTAATAATGCCCCCATCATCAAGCGAATCTGATTTCTTTTAAAACCTGCTCCTTTTACCCTTAATAAATAACTCGCTTCAGGAAAGAAATTAGCTGTGTAAAGTGTATTTTCAACTATTTCACAGGAAATAATCTCTCCTTCCAGAATTGTATTTGCATTGGGGCGATAACAATAGGATCTAAAGTTATGCTTTCCCTCGAATAGTTTTGCAGCCTTTTGCATTTCTTTAATATTAAGCTCTTCTAGTACATTATACATAAAAGGTGCACAAAAAGGATGAAATTTCTCTCCATAACAAAACAAATAAATATATTCTTTAATCTTAGGATGCTGGATAATATTAAACTGTTCATCTGTTTCCTGAATACTAATCGCACGTATATCCTGAGGGAGGTTTTGATTTAATAAATCAAAAAAAAAATTTAGCACTAGTGCCTCATGATCTACAAATAATTCTATATAAGCTTCATTTGCAGATACCTTTGCATCGGTCCTCCCTGCTGCTAAAACTTTAAACCCTTTATGGTCTAATATATAATTGATTGTTCTTTCTACCATTCGTTGCAAGGTATTCACTTCTGGCTGTTTTTGCCATCCATGATATCTGAAGCCCAGATACTGCAGTTTTATAAGATAATAAAATCGTTTTCTAAACATGTGTGTACTTGTATGAATACATTTTCGAATATAGACAAATTATGTATTTCATCGATGTTTTACTGTTTTTTAATTAATAAATACTATAAAATCAACTCTAGAAATTACTATATTTGAGTAAATCTAATTAATTAACTTAAAAATCATTTTAGTTATGGTAAAAGCAAAATATCAAGACGTTTTAGACTTGGGGCAGGAATTAAATATTCAAAATGGTGATGTAACTGAAGATAACGGAGTACTTACTGTAAAAGGTACGGCAGGAACTCAATATGAAAAAAATCAGATTTGGGATAAAATTAAAGAGATTGGTGGGGAATCACCTAATGATATCGTTGCTGATATTGCCGTAGCTGATGATTCTGTCTACCATAGACATATTGTAAAAAGCGGAGAATCTTTGAGTAAAATAGCAAAACACTATTTTAAAGATCCTATGAAGTATAAGCAAATTTTTGAAGCAAATACCCATATCCTCAAAAATCCTGATGTCATTCACCCTGATCAGGAATTGATTATTCCTAATATATAAGATATTTTATAATGATAATTAGTGTCTGGTCGGAAATAGACAATTTTCATAATTTGAAAGATTTTTGATGAGATTTTGATTTTGCTGTATTTCAGACCAGACATTAAATAAAAACTACTACTACCTCTAAACCAGTAGTAGTTTAATAAATAGTTTTTTAGTTACAACTTTTTTGATTTAATTCTCCTGTAGGCGTGTACACTCGTAGCCAATCAATTCGCATTTTGGTATTTTCACCTGTCTTTATATCCGAACTATTCCAAAAATTATCAACACTTCCATAGCGCCAGTCTTGAGCAGCATGGCTAATAAGCATATGCATTTCTCTCGTGAGACCTTCTCCACATTTAGTATACCTTTGAGGATCAATACCATCATCAACGGCAAGTCCTTCAACAACTCTTACCAATTCGCCATCAATAAAATATTCTAATCGGTTTGGACTCACCCATTTCACTCCAAAATAATGAAAATCTTCACTCCATACCACATCATTATCTCTACTACAATTACCTTCGCTTTTTTTTCGAGACATCCAGGTTTGTCTTTTAGGCTGATAATCCAATCTTACTCCATTTTGATTATCAAACGTATGATGGCTTAAATGAATACGATCTGTAAAATAATCTTGTTCAGCACGCTGCCCATCAGCTCTGATTGTAGGTCCATATGCCTCTACATTATCTATTTCTTCTGTTGTTCCGGGATCGCTACTCAACATCCAAACTGCATTTGCCAATTGAGAATTACTTATTTTCACTTTAGCTTCCTGAAACAAAGGATAACTACTTTTTGCCCAGGTGGAAATCATACCGCAAAGCAGCCTCCTGTCGGCATTAACGCCTGTTTCTCTGGCTTCCAAAACTAATACGCCATTATCTTCTATCGAAACCTGTTCTCCCGTCCATACTGTAGGTATTGGCCCTGTAAAATCATTTACAAAGCCTAGTTTCCATTTATCTTTGAATGCCTGTGAAGGCACTCCGGTATCATAATTAAATTCATCTGATAATGCCTCTACAAGACTCCAGGATTTCATACCAAACTTAGAACGATCCACAGGAGCTAAATTATTATTCACGGGAGTATCAAACAAATTACTGTCACCCTGAGGACAATCAGATATAATTCCTCCCAAACCAAATTGAGCAGCAGCATTGTCGTTATCATTGCCATCACCACCATCCGAAGTATTCTCCTCTTCTTCCTGTCCGTTGTTGTCCATAACATTAGCCTCTGTATTATCACTACTACAACTTAAAAATACTAAATACAAAATCACTAACATTCCTAACTTAATTTTCTTCATAATTAATTTTTAGATTAAACTCATATTGAGTCGTGATTTTCAACCGAAAAGTTTGGATTTTGTACTATAATGAAGTAGGTTTTTTTCAGCATAGCCATAGCTACAGTTAAAAAAACAACAAAATTAGAGTGCAAAATGTAAATTTTGCAGGTCAAAGCAGTACTCAAGATGAGTTCAGTATTTAAAATAGATCTCCCCCCTATTTAAACAACTCTAATTTATTTCTAAATATATGTATTTTTTATGTAAAAAACATACTCTTTCTAACTGAACTACAATGAATAATAAATACGCTCCATCAAATACTTCTATTCTTTCTGACGATCAATTCATACTAGCACAACGTTCACAAACTTGTCTTGTCATGAATTTTCCCCATTTCAAAGCAATCATATTAGAAAAATAAACTATAAACTAACCATAAGAATTTTTCATGATTTTAACATTATTAATATGACAAACTAAACCATAAAAAACCAACTCATTTATTACAAAATCATTAATAAATAGCACTCTATTCTATTAATTATATTATTAATAACAACTAGTCCTTTTTGTGTTCAATATTTCACATTGATTTTATAAATATTTCTACATTTGGCATCGCTAACTCAATATAATATTAATATGAAAATACGATTATCATTACTCATTGGCTTATTCGTAATAAGCTACAGTTTTTCTCAAAACAACCTTTGGAAAAAAACCAACAACAATCTAAAAAAATCGACTATTATTTCCGCAAAGAAGGATTTACCAACGAAAACTCTTTTTAGATTAGATTTTCAACGTTTTAAAAAAATAATTCAGAAATCTCCCTTGCGAGGTAAATCATTGAGCTCTTCTGTAATTATTAATTTCCCAAATGTAAACGGACAATTAGAGTCCTTTAGAATTTTTGAAGCTCCTGTATTGTCTTCTGATCTTTCTGCCAGGTATCCAGGAATTAAATCATATGCGGGTCAGGGAATTGATAACCCTTCAGACAGAATACGCTTTAGTATATCGCCGAATGGTCTGCAAACGATGCTTCTAAGCGATAGAGGTGCCGTTTTTATAGAACCTATCGCAAAAGATGGTATGACATATACAGTGTATTCCAGGGGTGATAAATCAACTACAGTAGAAAAATTCAGATGTCTGGTTGATGAAAACACTAAAAATCTAACAGGGCAAACATCTAATAACCAAAAAAACGCAGATGACGGAACATTAAGAACCTATAGATTAGCCGTCTCTACCAACGGAGAATACACACAATTTCATGGAGGCACTAAAGCCGGTGCACTCGCAGCAATCAATACTACTATGACACGTGTGAATGCTATTTTTGAAAGTGATTTTGCTGTAACTATGGTTCTAATAGGAAATACAGATGATGTAATCTATACGAATGCAAGTACCGACCCTTATTCTAACGGAGGATTCAACAGTCAATTACAATCAACACTTACCAATGTGATTGGAGAAGCTAATTATGATATTGGTCACTTATTTGCGAAAGCTGGTAATAATGGTAATGCAGGATGTATTGGATGTGTATGTATAAATGGAAACAAAGGGAGTGCATTTACATCGAGAGCAGATCCTATCGGGGACGCTTTTGATGTTGATTATGTCGCACATGAAATGGGACATCAATTTGGAGGAAATCATACCTGGACTCACGGCGGTAATGAAGGAAGAAATGTACAAATGGAACCAGGAAGTGGTTCTACAATTATGGGATATGCAGGTATTACAGGAGCAACAGATGTACAACAAAATAGTGACCCTTATTTTCACGCGATAAGTATTCAGCAGATTACTAATTATGTGAAATCTACAAGTTGTCAGACCAATACAAATACTGGCAATGCTATCCCAACTGCAAATGCTGGATCGGACTATACCGTACCAAAAAGTACTCCATTTATATTAACAGGTCAAGGATCTGATACTAATAGTGGAGATGTACTTACATATTGCTGGGAACAATTCGACGAAAATAATGCAACTTCTACCTACCCGAATGTAACAGCTACTTCTGGTGTTGCTTTTAGATCTTTTAATCCTTCTACCTCTAATCAAAGATATTTTCCAAGGTTATCAACTATTAAAACTGGAGCTACTTCCTGGCAATGGGAGGCTATACCTGATGTGACAAGAACTTTAAACTTCAGACTCACGGTTAGAGACAACAAAGCCGGCGGTGCTGGTAACCAAAGTGATAATATGAAAGTAAATGTAACTGCTAATGCAGGACCATTCCTGGTAATCACACCAAATACAAATGTAAGCTGGTTAGCCGGTTCTGCTCAAACGGTAACCTGGGATGTTGCCGGTACTACTGCCAATGGTGTAGATACCGCAAATGTAGATATTTTATTATCTACTGATGGAGGTGATACATATACTATAGCGTTGGCCACAGGGGTTCCTAATGATGGATCTCATACCATTACTGTACCTAATGCTCAAGGTATTCAGAACAGAATTATGGTAAAAGGGTCAGGGAATGTATTTTTTGATATTTCCAATGCAGATTTTGAAATTAGTGGTCAGGTTACTCCAGATACACAAGCTCCTACTGCTCCTACCAATCTAATTGTTTCTAATACAACGCAAAACACGATTGACCTCTCCTGGAATGCTGCTACTGATAATACGGGTGTAACAGGATATGATGTTTATCAAGAAAATACTGTTATTGCTACCGTTGTATCTACTGCTTATCAGGTAACCGGATTATCACCCGAGACAACATATTCTTTTAGCATAAAAGCAAAAGATGCTGCAAACAATCAATCTGATTTTAGTAACATAGTAACCGCTACTACACTTCCCGGAGGTACTGGTGGTAATGGATGTACAGGAGGAATAACTTCTTTTCCATACGCAGAAAGTTTTGAAAATTCTTTGGGAGACTGGAGTCAGTCCTCTTCTGATGACATCGATTGGATAAATGATTCTGCTGGGACACCATCAAATAGCACAGGTCCATCAGATGCTGCTCAAGGAACGTATTATATGTATATAGAAGCCTCTGGCAACGGATCTGGTTATCCTACTAAAAAAGCAGTATTAAACTCACCTTGCTTTGATCTAAGCGGAACTACACAAGCTACTTTTGCTTTCCAATATCATATGTTTGGTTCTAGCATGGGTACTTTGGCATTAGAAGCGAGTAGTGATAATGGGGCTACCTGGACTTCCATTTGGTCAAAATCAGGGAATCAAGGAAATTCCTGGAAATCAGAAAGTCTTGATCTTGCTACGTATACCGGAAATGGTCTTAGATTAAGATTTAGTGGTATCACTAGTACCTCCTGGCGTGGTGATATGGCTATAGATGATATTCAATTGATAACTAATACGGTAACGCCTCCGTCTTGTTCTGATATTACAGTATCAATTACATTTGATGATTATCCAGAAGAAACTAGTTGGGAAATAGTGAATAGCAGTAATCAAATTGTAGCTTCTGGAGGCACATATGCTTCTCAAGCAGACGGATCTACCTTAACTGTTTCGGAGTGTCTGGATGCTGGAACATATACATTTACTATTAATGACACTTATGGTGATGGTATTTGTTGTTCATTCGGAAACGGTTCTTATTCGGTAACGGCAGGAAACACCTCATTAGCATCTGGAGCATCATTTGGCAGTTCTGAAGCTACCACATTCACGCTAGGTGGAGCTGCAAGAGGAGGATCAGAAGTTGTTAATTTTATTACTACAAAACCTATAGCAATCAGTGTATTTCCAAACCCGGTGGGAACTGCTCGTATTCTAAATATTTCTATTCCTGATAATAAAAGTTCGTACATACTATTTGATCTAAGAGGAAGAGTAATTTCTCAAGGTCAAATAGCAAATAAATCGATCTCTCTGGATGGAATTCAGTCCGGTTCTTATATCCTTTCTATAGGTGATTCTATTAAAAAATCAATTCACTCAATTATTATAAAATAAGTAATTAGTCAAATACGTTATATAAAGCCTTCAAAATTTAGTTTTGAAGGCTTTTTTTTCAATTATAAATGTTCTTCATTCTATTCTTAAAATCTGATTACAAAAATGTATTATACGATTTATAACTAAAAATTTCGCATATTCATCGTTTCTTTTTCCTTTCTACTTCGTTTAAAAAATAAACCGTAGCTATAGCTATGCTTGATTTTTTTGCCTTGCATAAAGAAAAAATAATTCAATGAATTTATACGAATTTTTTAATCACAAATCGTATTATTCTTATCCGTTATTCGATTCTGATTTGGATTTATTCAATGAACTCGAATAAAGTGCTATAACTTTTTTGTTTAAGCAAAAAGAAAAATGGAGCATAGTCAGAATTACGGCTTCTATTTATTTTGAAATATAAACGAAAAAGAGTGAAATTTGAATGGGTAATTCTAAATCAGAAATGGTATTATAAATACAGTACAGTCACCTATTTTACTTTGTTTTTAAATTTTATCATAAGAGCTTGTTTAAAAACCTTACTTCCTGAAAAAAAATATTTTAAGAACCGTGAGCTTACTTCAAATAATTAAAATATCTCGATATTCTCATCATTTGAAGTGTACTCAGAACCTCAAACTATTGATTTTCAATTTGTATTCTTTTTAAACATACTCTAAATACAATCTACTAGTAATTTATAACAAATTTAATACATGATGAAAGCTTGGTCACTAAAAACAAATAATATAAAAAAGCAGATCATAAGCCGGATTCTGTAACCATAAAAGTGGATCCTTATCATTTATCTAGTTTTGACATTACTATCAAAATCAAACCGTCTACCCTCTAACGTTGGGCGCTCAACCCTCAAAAGTTAGTATACATGACGTTGCACCGTATAGAGTTTACCTGGTTTCACTACAGCCTTACCTGTACATACTTTCTGTTGCACTTGTCCTCATTTTGCAATGGACGGGCATTACCCGCTATACTGAGCTATGGTGTCCGGACTTTCCTCTCTCCTGATATAGATCAAGACAGCGATAAGGTGATCTGCTTGCCGCAAAAATATGACAATTAGAAAATCTAGGTTAAAAAAACAGAACTATTTTTACCTGTTAATAACTCGCAATAAAATTTAAACCCTATAATTCTATATTTCCATTCTATTTTTAACTTTGTACCGATGGAGCATTTTATAGTATCTGCGCGTAAATACAGACCTCAAACCTTTAAGGACGTTGTGGGGCAACAGGCCATTACCAATACATTATTGAATGCCATAGAAAACGACCATCTTGCTCAGGCGCTATTATTTACAGGTCCCAGAGGAGTTGGTAAAACATCGTGTGCAAGAATTCTTGCAAAAACTATTAATCAGGAAGGTAACGACAATCCTGACGAAGATTTTGCTTTTAATATATTCGAATTAGATGCTGCATCAAATAACTCAGTAGATGATATCCGTAATTTAATTGATCAGGTTCGTATTCCTCCTCAGGTAGGTAAATACAAAGTATATATTATAGATGAGGTACATATGCTCTCTCAGGCAGCTTTTAATGCTTTTTTAAAAACGTTAGAAGAACCACCAAAACACGCAATTTTTATTCTAGCGACAACCGAGAAACATAAAATTATTCCTACGATATTATCTCGTTGTCAAATATTCGATTTTAAAAGAATTACTGTTACCGATGCTAAAAAGCATCTCATGGAAGTAGCAAAAAGTGAAGATATTATAGCAGATGAAGATGCATTACAAATCATAGCTCAAAAAGCAGATGGTGCTATGCGGGATGCATTGTCAATATTTGATAGAGTTGTTAGTTTTAGCGGTAAAAATCTAACAAGGCAGGCGGTTACCGAAAATCTTAATGTTTTAGATTATGAAACCTATTTTAAAAGTACGGATCTTATAATTGAGAATAATATCGCTCAATTATTACTGGAATTTAATGATATTCTGGCTCAGGGATTTGATGGACATCATTTTATTTCTGGATTAGCATCACATTTTAGAGATTTATTAGTTTGTAAAAATTCTGCGACTATTAATTTGCTGGAAGTTGGAGAGCAAACAAAATCCAAATATTTAGAGCAATCACAAAAATCAGCATATCAATTTTTAGTGAAAGGAATAGAATTAGCGAATGATTGTGACCTAAAATACAAAGCCAGCAGAAATCAGCGATTGCTAGTAGAATTATGTCTAATGCAACTTGCCTCCATACTTACTGAAGATGGAGAAAAAAAAAAGGGCAGCATTATATAATCCCACCTGATTATTTCGAAAAAAAAGGAATAAAACCAATTGATATAGCTTCTGAGCTAAAAAAAGAGAAAAAAACAGTAGTTGCTAAAAATAATGAAACTAGTGTACCTCAAGAAAAGCATGAGATACATAGTGTCAATACTGAGACCAAAGAACTCACCGCACAAAATAATAGTTCAGAACATCTTACAAAAAGTAATCCACCCGCAGATACGGATAGTAAAAAAAAATCTATTTTACCTAATAGAGAACGTAGAACCTCTGGTTTATCTCTAAATAGTATAAAAAGGAAAAAAGAACACGAAGAAAGTAAAGTAGAAAAAGTAATTGATCCCTCTAATTTACCAACATCATCATTTACTGAAGAAGAAATGCAAAATGCATGGGCTGATTATGGAAAAATGCAAGATAAAAAAGGGGAACGTATTATAGGCTCTATGTTTGCTATGAATACTCCAACGCTAAAAGGATTCGAAATATGCCTTGAACTTCCTAATGAATCTATGAAGATAGACTTGCAAAGTGCCCAATCAGGATTACTACAATTTTTATATAAAAAACTTGATAATTATTCTATCACCTTACACATTACCGTTAATGAAGAAGCTTCTAAAAAATATGCTTTTACTCCACAAGACAAATACAATAAATTAAGAGAAAAAAATCCGCTTATTGATAAACTTAGATCTTCTTTTGATTTAGATATTTGATTAAAAAAGCCTCAATACATCTACACTCGCTTTATTTGAATATAAAATCACCCCTCCCAGATAAAGTCATATTGCAAACTCTCCTCTTTTATTTTTTTCCTTTTCCTGATGATGACCTCTTGAAATAGTATCTATCTCTGATTTTATTATACAAAACTACAATGACAACAAATAATCCTAAAATCAATATTCCTCCTCTACCCGTCAAATAATCAAACAATGCTCCAATCATAAATTTAGTTTATAACCTAAGTCTTTTAATACATAAAAACTTACATCGATAACAGTTATTTTTTTATATAAAATTCCATACAAAGCAATCAATACCATGGTGATTTAGAATTACTCATTCAAATTTTACTCTTTTTCGTTGATATTGATACTTCAAGATAAGAACTAATTCTTATATATAATGCTATCCCAAACATACTATTTTGATTAAAAAAAAATAAAAATAAAAAACTAACAACTCTATTTAATCAAAAAAAGTACATTATAATGAATAGCTGTTTATTTATTCTATTAAAAAACTAAATATTATATTTTTAAGCAAAGATTTTATCAACTAAATTTTCCCATTTCAACACTATAAATACAGGTACTCAATACCTATATTTACTGAATCATCAATTTACAGGTAATTCTATTAATAAATCAATAAATAAACCCGTTACAACCACACTTATTAATAATAATATCAAAAAATTAATTTTCTAAGCAATGGTTTAAACTCCTCTAAAAAAAGGTTTTTCCTTAAATACGAAAGCGCAATTCACGACATTTTTAAGTAGTGTAATTTCCCTCTTTTTAACATTTATTTTTGATACAATTTCCCTAATTTTAACACCAACAAATTTCTTAAAAACTAACCAAATGAAATTAAAACATTTATTATTATCGTCATTATTTATGGCTCCTTTTATGAGTCAGGCACAAAAAACTGAGACCAAAGCTTCCTTCCAGGGTAAGGTTTCTTCTGTAGAGTATGTCTCTTCGTTAAAATCAAGACCGGATGATCTTGTTCCTTCAGATAATTCTTTTAGAGAAGCAAAAGATAAAAGATCTTTGGGAAATCAAATTATATCTGGAAAAGACCCACAAACAGAAGATGACTTTTTTATTAGAAACAGACATAAAAAAGAGCAAAGTATGCCTCTAAAAGCGGCTGATCTCGTTTTTGACGCTTACACATCTGGTTCTCAGCCTACAGACCCTTCTATGGCTGTTGGTCCTAATCACGTAATGGTGGTTTTTAATACTGGATTTGCAATTTATGATAAATCTGGTAATCAACTCTTAGGTCAAACTTCTCCTAATCCAGCAATTTTTCCTTCTGGTGGATGTTGTGACCTTACAGCTTCTTATGACAATGCAGCCGACAGATGGGTACTTTCATTTCTTGGTTCAGGAGCTCAGGTAGCGATTTCTGATGGTCCAGATCCATTAACTTCTGGATGGTTTGTATATAACATTTCAGGAATTCGTGATTATCAAAAATTATCCGTTTGGAGTGATGGATATTACATTACAGAGAATACAGGAGGAACAAATAAGTTATGGGTACTAGAAAGAGATGCTATGTTGGCAGGAGATCCTAATGCCCAGATTATCGGTTTTAATCTACCTGGAATTGTAACTAGTGGCTTTTTCAGTCCGCAGGCTCTAAATGTTACGGATGATAATTTGCCTGCTCCAGGAGGTGCTACTATTGTTTATCTACAAGATGATGCCTGGAATGGAGTATCTGTAGATCATATTAAAGTTTGGACAGCTAATGTAGATTGGAATACCCCAGGAAATTCAGTGGTATCTAGTCCGGTAGAAATTAATACAACTCCTTTTATCAGTGTTTTTGATGGTGGAAGTTTCTCTAACCTAACGCAACCTAATGGTGGTATTGCAATTGATGCACTACAAGCTACTATAATGAATCAAGCGCAGTTTAGAAAATTTGCAACTCATAATTCAGCTATTTTCAATTTTGTAGTAGATACTGACGCAGGATCTGGAGAATTAGCAGGAATTCGTTGGGTAGAATTTCGTCAAACTGATGATAATCAACCTTGGTCTTTGTATCAGGAAGGAACTTATACTGCACCCGATGGAAGACACGCTTGGCATGCTAGTATGGCTATGGATGCTCAAGGAAATATTGGTATGGGATATACATCTATGTCAGGGCCAACTACTCCATCTACAGTGAGAGTGAGTTCATATTACACGGGAAGACTTAGTACAGACCCATTAGGAACAATGACTGGTATAGAAGAGCTTATTGCTAATGGAACGGGTAACATCCCAGGTTTGAGATATGGAGATTATAGCAAAATTGATGTAGATCCATCTGATGATTCTACATTTTGGTTTATTAATGAATATGTCAATAATGGTAGAAAAGGTGTTGTAGGAAGATTCCAGATTCAGGCTGGACCTATAGACACACAGGCTCCTACAGATCCTTCAAATGTTGCTGCAAGTGATATTACTTCTAATAGCGCAACTCTTAATTGGACTGCCTCTACAGATAATATCGGCGTTGCTCGTTATAATATTTCTATAGATGGAGCTGTCGTAGGTACATCAACATCAACAACATTTGATGTAACAGGACTTGCTGCCTTAACTTCATACACTGCTAGCATAAATGCAGAAGATGCTGCTGGGAATGTTTCTGGAAGTGTTACTACAACATTCACTACATTAGATAGCACAGGTACTCCTGGTGTTATTGCAGCCTATTTCTTTGAAACTGGATTAGACGGCTGGATAGATGGTGGTAGTGATTGTAGACGAATAGAAAATCCTAACCGTTCTTTTGAAGGTCGTTTTTCTGTTAGACTTAGAGATAATTCTTCTTCTTCTAATGCGATATCTCCAACCCTTAACCTAACCAATAATACAGAGGTTTCAATCGAGTTTCATACATTTGCTAATAGTATGGAGCCTGGAGAAGATTTCTTTGTAGAATTTTTTAATGGTTCTTCTTACGAAGTTATAGGACAGTATATAAGTGGCACAGATTTCAGTAATGGAGTTTTCTTTACAGATACTATTGTATTGAATGCTGCTACATATGACTTTAATGCTAGCAATAACATCCGTTTTCGTTGTGACGCAAGTAGTAATGCAGATAGAATCTATTTTGATGCGGTTACTATATCTGGTGATAACGTAGCGCGTTCTGTGACTCCTGAGCCTGCTATTGAGACACCTGCAGAAACCTTGAAAATATTTACGCAGGCTTCAAATGATAAAATAAAAATATATCCTAATCCTACATACTCTCAGTTAAATATTGATATTGCTGATAGTAATTTTGATGAAATTACTATGTTTTCATCAAAAGGAGAAATTGTAAAAAGAATTGATTCTAAAATGCATTCTCTTTCAATTGATGTATCAGAATTTGCTTCAGGTATTTATTTTGTACGTTTTGTATCAGAAGGATTGGCTGTTACTAAAAGGTTTATCAAAAAGTAAATAAAAAATACTTGTTATAATTATTGTAAAAGGTTGCTCCGTTTTGGGCAACCTTTTTTGATTTGATCAACTACTAATAGTGGTAAAATCATTACCTTATTCTACTTTGAAAATACTTAGAGATACGTGGTATAGCTATTATAACCTCCCTATTCTTCTGGATATTCATATGCAGAAAACATCTAAATTTCTAATTAGACGAACCATTATCAATTCTTGATTCTAACACTGATTCTATAGAATCTGGTATGTTTTCTAATAAATCATACCCGGTGAGACTTTCTATAGAATTTACAGAAGTTCTGAATTGAGTCCAATCACTACCAATCCCCTGGTCATTAGGCACATTAATAGCAATAACTCGTGTAGATGTTGTGACTCTATTAATATCATTGGTTCCATTGGATAATATAAGTGCTACTTTCCAAAAAGAATCTGGTACTGTAATATTACCTCCATCGATGGTTGATGCAAAACCGTTTCTACCGGTACCTCCACTGCCAGTTACTCCAGCTATGATATGAATCTCATTTCCTTCTAGTAATAATGAACGCAGGTAATTCTCAAAATTCGCCCAGCTTCTTTGATTATTATCAGGAGCCTGAGGAGCAATATTACTCATATAGAATGTATTTTCATTTGAAGAAGAAGAAAATGTACGATCAGCAGACGGGCATAAATGTCCTCTATCAAAACCAGAACCTGTATAATCGCTCGATATAGCTCTAAAAAAGTTACTTGGTAACTCTGTATCTCTCTTAAAACAATTACATCTTGATGCATTCCCTGTCCAGGCAGTACTTAAGTGCCAACTTACCCAATTTGCCGTACCTCTATTATTGTTATACGACAATATAAAATCTGGTTTAGATAGAAAGAAATTTGTTGCACCAGATGCGGCATTTGATGGATTGCCAAATGTAAGATTACTGTCTCTGGATGGCGTACTACTCCCACTTCCTGTAGTGACCTCTACATTGTCTATATTAATTCTGTTAGATCCTCCTGATATTTTTTGTATTCCGAAACGTACACTCCTTGTTTCATGTACCGTAAAAGATACTGTATTTAATGTTGTAGAACTTGTAGTAACAGCGGATCCTATATATGACCAAGTTGCTCCATTATCAAAAGATGCCATTAAACGCCAGTTAGAATTACCATCATTTCCATACTTCGCATGCCTGATACTAATACTTTGGACTCCATTATCCATATTAAAAGACATCGTCATGTGCCCTGTTTTTCTCATACGAACGGATTTATCACCAAATTTTCTGTCGTTAGACAAAGTACCGATCAAAGCATCACTGAGATACCAATCTCCAGAATTTGATAAGGTAACACTCCCGCCCGCATAACTATTTTTAGATCCGGACTCATAGGTCTCAGTAAAGCCATCTTCTCTTCTGTTAGAAAAATTATGCTCATGAGGGCCATCATTATCATAAAAATAAGTTGGAGCTTCTATTTGACCTGCTACTGTTAGTGAAAATGGCACTATTTCTTCATAAGTAATGACCTCATCAGTATTACAACTAATCATAAAAAGTAAAACAAAAACGAATGCTGTTAAGCTATTTAATTTAAAAAGTTTCATAAATAAACGAATTAAAGGTTATAGAAAAAATGATTTTCAGAGTATGTATAAAGCTAGCTTTCACTTGTTAATTCAACACTAACAAATCATCAGTAAACCATTATAAATCAGTGTTTTTAAAACAAAAAGGTTAACATAAAAACAACCTTTTTTTAGGATAGTACGCTCCTTATAGAATTTGAACAGGATGGAAATATTTTAATACACTCTCTTTTTTGTATTTTCGTGAAAACAATACACACAAATGGATATAAACTTCAATAAGAACGAAGATCATAATAAGCTTCTGGTATCCGCCTTACGCCAGAAACTTGCTAAAGTAAAATTAGGAGGAGGAGAAAAACGGATTGAAAAACTTCATGCTAAGGGAAAGATGACTGCTCGGGAACGTATAGCATATTTACTAGACGATAATGCCGAATCTATAGAAATTGGAGCTTTTGCTGGAGAAAATATGTATGAAGAACATGGAGGATGTCCAAGTGGAGGTGTTATTGTCAAAATTGGATATATTAGTGGTAAGCAGTGTATTGTTGTTGCAAATGATGCAACAGTAAAAGCCGGTGCCTGGTTCCCTATTACCGGAAAGAAAAACTTAAGAGCTCAGGAAATTTCTATAGAAAACAGATTGCCTATTATATACCTGGTAGATAGCGCTGGCGTATATTTACCTATGCAGGATGAAATTTTTCCGGATAAAGAGCATTTTGGTAGAATATTCAGAAATAATGCTGTAATGAGTAGTATGGGTATTACCCAGATCTCTGCTGTTATGGGTAGCTGTGTTGCCGGCGGTGCTTATTTGCCAATTATGAGTGATGAAGCATTGATTGTTGACAAAACAGGAAGTATTTTTCTTGCAGGGAGTTATTTAGTAAAAGCAGCTATTGGAGAAAGTATTGATAATGAAACGCTGGGTGGCGCTACTACACATTGCGAAATTTCCGGAGTCACAGATTATAAATCCAAAGATGATAAAGATGCATTGGATACGATCAAAAATATAGTCGCTAAGATTGGAGCGTATAACAAAACAGGATATAATAGAATTAAAGCGACTAAACCTAAAGCAAAACAAGAGGACATTTATGGAATTTTACCAAAAGCCAGAAATGAGCAATATGATACTATGGAAATCATTCATCGATTAGTTGATGATTCTGATTTTGAAGAATACAAAGCGGGATATGGTAAAACCATTATTACTGGCTATGCTCGTATTGATGGCTGGGCCGTTGGTATTGTTGCCAATCAACGCAAATTAGTAAAGTCTAAAAAAGGAGAAATGCAATTCGGAGGTGTTATTTACTCTGATTCTGCTGATAAAGCCACCAGGTTTATAGCTAATTGTAATCAGAAAAAAATTCCATTGGTTTTTTTACAAGATGTTACCGGGTTTATGGTAGGTAGTAAAAGTGAACACGGAGGTATTATAAAAGATGGAGCTAAGATGGTAAATGCAGTAAGTAATAGTGTAGTTCCTAAATTTACTATTATCATGGGTAATTCTTATGGTGCAGGAAATTATGCTATGTGCGGTAAAGCATACGATCCCAGATTAATATGTGCCTGGCCAAGTGCAGAACTAGCTGTGATGGGCGGCGCACAAGCTGCAAAAGTACTATTACAGATCGAAACCGCTTCATTAAAAAAGAAGGACGAAGCATTATCAGAAGAAGATGAAAAGGCGTTGTTTGATAAAATTAAAGCACGGTATGACCATCAGATTTCTCCATATTATGCTGCTGCAAGGATCTGGACTGATGCTATCATTGATCCATTAGACACCAGAAAATGGATCTCAATGGGAATCGAAGCAGCGGATCACGCCCCTATTGAGAAACCATTTAATCTTGGAGTGATTCAAGTGTAATGATTTTTCTTAGGATGTACCCACCATATTTATTATCTGATAATCAATGAAACAAAGAATGTGTCAAGCTGAGTTGTTCTAATAGTCAAAATTTTAAAGTGTATTATAACCTCTGTCACCTTTGCTATAGAGTTTATTAAGCACTTTATAATGCCAACACCCTGTAAGTAATTTTTAAATTTCTTATTGTTTGTTATATATGATTTTACTAGTACCTCAAAAAAACCCGATAATTAATATCATCGGTATGCCATCACTTTTTACGTTTTTAATACGGGTATATTATTTTTCTAAAAGTTTTCTGTCTCTAAACCAATATATAACTCCTTAAAATATCATGAGAATTACAACTGTATTTTTATTCTTCCTTCAGTTTTGTTATTCTATGTTTTACGTACAGGAACAGCCTGAAATTGATAGCACTCATCTCCACTCTTCTGTTAATAATTTTATTCTTAACGAGAAGAAAACAGATACTATAGAAAGTTTTTTAAGAAATATCTATGCCAAGGATACCAGAGTAGCAGAAATGTATTATGAATTATACTTACAACGAGGAATTCGTGATAAAAATGATAATATTCAATATACTTCATATTATTATTTAGGGGATATTGCTACTGTAAAAGGAGATTTTATTGTAGCCATACGGTATGGAAAAATGATGTATAAAATTGCCCAAAAACAAGAAAATGATATCAAAAAAGTAGTGGCCCATAATTTTATGGGGAATTCATATTTCCAAATTAGGTATTATAACAATGCATTAGAAGAGTACCTAAAAGCATATGATATTGTAGAAGATAGCAATGATAAAAATCAAAAAATTCAATTACTAGCCAATATAAGTAACCTAAAAACCAGAGTTGGTCTCTATCAAGAATCTCTGGAAACTTATCAGAAAATTATTTCCTTATTAAACAAAAAAGAAAATAAGTTTATTGGTAACTATAATGCTACTTATCTATCATCAATTCTTGGAGCTGGAGTATGCAAGTATAAGCTGCAAAAATATGATAGTGCTATTACCTTTTATAAAGAAGGGCTCGAATTAGCCGTTAAGCTAGGCGAAAATGTATATATCACTGTTTTTAATATGACGATAGCTGAAGCATACATTCAAAAAAAAGAGTATGATCAAGCACTATCGTTTCTTACTAATGCCGCACTGCTGATCCATAAAAAAGAAAAAGTATTTGATCCTAATTTTTATACACTCAATTATCATCTGGCAACCATCTATTACAAAAAAGAAGCATATGAAAAAGCTTTGAACTATTTAGAAGAAAATTTTAAGGATATTGATTCTTATGAAAAAGAAAAGCAAATAGAGAAAATCACAGAAATGTATGATTTAGCACAACAATGTGCAGAAAAAAAGGGTGATGTACATAAACAATTATATTTTGGTAATGCCTATAAGAGAATTATCGATTCCAGACATCACGATGATATACTTACAAGTCAGCGGTTATATAAGTATAACATTTTAAATCTTAAGGAAAAAAATGAAGAGCTCCTATCAAAAAATACTCTTTATACTATCGGGTTTGCTTTTGTAATAACTTTTACATTTTTTTTATTACTATATCATTATAGAAAACAACGTAAAAATAAAGAACTGTTTAAAAACCTCCAAAACCGAATAGAAGCGTCATCTCCTATTCCAATTCCTACTACTACAAAAGAAGTGATAACGGATAAAAAAGCAAAAGAAATTTTTATACTATTAAAGGATTTAGAAAAAACGAATTTCTTTGTAGAGAAAAGTTGCAGCTTATATACAACAGCAAAAAATATACATACAAATACTTCATATTTATCAAAAATTATGAATGAGTACAGAAAGCAATCTTTTAGCGATTATATCAATGAGCTAAGAATTAAGCATTGCTGTTCTAGATTAAAAACGGATCAAAAATTTCGTTCTTATACCATAAAAGCGATCTCTGGAGAATTAGGATATAAGAGCGTAAATACTTTTGCTTCTGCATTCAAAAAACATACTGGTCTTACACATTCATACTATATAAAACAAATACAAAAGACTGATAAGCAAATGACTTAAACATTCTTAAAATATAGTCTATCGTATCTCAAAATACGATCAATTTTATAAAATTGACGAAATTTATAACTTAAAATATTCTTTTATTTTGCGAAACTCGTACTTTTAAAGTAACGTAAATAATTGCGTAAAGTAGTACTACTAAAAAAGTATATTGAGATACTTTAAATCACAAAATTTCAGTTGTCTTCAATATAAATTTTCTATAAAAAATACAACGTCAGATAAAATCAGATTTTGAGCTTTTATTGATATTAAGTAAGCTATTCATCATACCATAAAACCTATTTCTCAAATGTATCCAAAAACAATTTCTTTTCTTACCCTACTCTTTTTTATATTCTTGCCTCCTGCTATTCATTCATTCACTGCTACTAACTGCTCTGAGGAAGTAACGATTGTAAACGAGGCAAACTCTATATATATTACGATCGAGGTGTATGAAAATACGGCAAAAATTATTGTCCCTCCAGATATAGATATAAAAATACCCAGAAGAAATTGCATCCCTGTTAGAATTACAATAGACTATAAAGTAACACATACCAACCTTGGTGATTTTCGTTTAGCAATACGATCGCCAGCTACTACATTAGTTCCCGTAAAAATCCCTCCACCGACAGGCTTTATTCTTACTAGTCAAGAAAGTAGTAGAACATCCTCTATTGTAATCAACAGATGTATTGATGGCGAACGATTAATTGCAGGAAATCATAATTTACATTTTGCTCTGGAAAAATGTTCTGATGACAGCGCATGTAATTCTACTGATGATTTACCTCCAGAAAATACAATTGATAGAAATTCTGCAAGTTTTTTGATTTATGACTTAGTAGATCTGGGTATAAATTCGATCTACTGGATTCCCAATCAGGATTCTGATAGTTTTATGCTAAAATATATAATCTCTAATATGGCCAGAGACCCAATTAATACAACATTTAAAATAAAATTTTATATATCAAAAGATAATCAGCTTGACGATAAGGATACATTATTTACTACCAAAACAATACACAGCATTTCCAATTTTAACGAAGTAGAACTAAATCTACAGATACCTAAAGAAGCGCATGAAAGATTGACCAATACATATATTATTTGCAAGCTTGATGCAGATAATGAGATAGAAGAATTAAACGAAGAGAACAACATCTCTGATTATTTTATCACTTCTTATAAGGATCTAAAAATTAATTCGATTGAAATTTCACGACCATCAGGCACATTTGGTATTTATATAACGTGTGCCGTTGCTAATAAAGGGCAACTCCCAATTGCTGAAACCACGATCGTAAACCTATATGATCAAAACCGTAGGAGCGAAAGTGTATTAGATAGTCAAAAATTATTGCCTGTCGAAACTAATGGAGTGCTAAAAGTAACATTTTATCTGGATGTTAATTACTACCTTACTCATATAAGAGATTATATATTAAGTATAGCAGCAGATGCCGATAATAGTATTACAGAAACAAATGAGAACAATAATGAAGTGAAATTTAAAATTCCTACGATCCAAAATGGTGAAACTATTCGTGTTTACCCAATCAGATCAAGATTAAAAACAAATAAAATTATTACGAACAAAGAAAGGTATCCATCTATAGTAGCTACATCATTAAAAAAAGTGTATCCTAATCCATTTCGCGAAAAAATAAACTTTTCTATTACTGCTACTAATAAAAAATCGAATATTTCTCTAACAGTGTATGACACAAAAGGAAGCATCGTAGATAAAACTACTTCAAAAACACAATCAAAAGGAGAACAAATTTTTACATATGAAAGCATCAATCTACCTAATGGACTGTATTTTTATAATCTGAAGATTGATGAAAAATCGTATCAAGGTCATCTTCTAAAAAAATAGTTGAACGCTTCAGATTTTTTTTAATGCAAAAGCACTCTGAAAATAACTTTCCAGAGTGCTTTCTAGGTTACGGGGTGTTAACCCTGAAAAACAGGGCCTTTTTTATTAAAATCACAAATCATTACTATGCATCCAGTAATAATTTGATGCTATATAATTAGTTTGGCAATACGTACATCAAAACTTTTATCACCAATCATTCTTTATTTTAAAGTTTAGTCACATATTATAAACATTTAAAACTGCTTTTCCCCTACATGCGAGGGTTATTTTCTTGTGTTAAAAAATGTTAACTATAAAAACTGTAGTTCAAAACATAATTCATTTCCAATAGAATTCATCACATAAAACACTAAATATCATCCCTTTGAACAAGTAGAAATCAAAAGAGGTGTATAAAAAGTAAATGGCTTATAATTCAGTGTATATTTTCAGATCATGCAATAGTATCAAATTTATAAAACTGATCTTTTTATATTTTAATACTTAACGATTTACCTATAGTTTTATCAAAAGATTCTTTGCCGGCAAGAATTATAAATCATTTTAAAACTTTAATTTTTATTCGTATGAAAAACAATATAAACAAGATAATTTTGATCTTTCTATTATTCGGAATCGCAAGTTGTCAAAAAGAGGATGCTATTATTCCAGAACAAGAGGTCATCCAACATACAGAAGATATCAAAGTGATTACAAATTTTGACGATTTAGATGTAAGCAAATCTTCTTTTCAAAGTATTATTTGTTCTTTTCAACCAATACCTACAGGATTTAGAGTTGTGGGATATTTGTACGATTATCCGGGCTGTCCTAATTACCCTCCATTTTTTTTAGGAATTTATAATGCAGCTCTTATCGAACCCATAGGGCTTCCCAGAATATCGAGAGCAGGTGCTGGTTGTGAAGATAATTATTGTATCTGGATTGTCGGTTCTGATTTTGAAGAGGATGCCTATGTTGATATTCGCACCACTTCTGGTTCTGCAATTATAGGAACATATAGAGGTTCCAATCGAGTTCAATACGTGAATGATCAAGGGCAAGATGTCATCACATTGAGATTGGAATCAGCTCTGGAAAGAAACGAATTTGCCAGTAGAGGACTACGTATTTGGGTGGTAAATCCAGAAGCAAGAAAATGGGGTGATGGCAGAACTGTAAGAAGACCCAGAGATAGTGGAGATGGCGGACCTATTGAACCACCATGTAATCCTATTTGTCCATAAGACTAATTATCTAATAAATTAATTTTTGGCTAATTTATATAAAAGAATCACGAGCATAGAATGCTTTGTGGTTCTTTTTTTAATAATGAATACTAAAACCTTAAACAACCATAAAACACTAAAAATCAAAGACTAAGTTTGCATTCTAAATGTCAAAAAAAAATACCTTAGATCCATTTCAAAAAATAATAAGTATATTCCTGCTGCTATTTATAAAAAAGGGATTGCTTAGCATACTCCTTGATCTATAATATACCATATGAATTACTACAAATGAGACATTTACTAAAGAATATTCTACTAGGATTTTTTTATATCATAATTTCTTGTAATGATGCTGTGAAAGATACCAGTGAAAAAACTGAAATATCAAAAACACCAATAGAAAAGTCCACAACTGTTATCCCTAAAAATTTACCATTTATTTGGGAAGCTGCCAATGTATATTTCTTATTGGCTGATAGATTTATGAATGGAGATACCTCTAATGATCTAGTATTGGAAAGGACAAAAAAAACCGGAGTTTTAAGAGGATTCGAAGGAGGAGATATAAAGGGTATTATTCAGCAGATAGAAAGCGGTTATTTTAATGATTTAGGAATTAATGTACTATGGATAAATCCATTGATTGAACAAATACATGATAGTGTAGATGAAGGAACTGGTAATACCTATGCGTTTCATGGATACTGGGCAAAGGACTGGACAAGTATTGACCCTAATTTTGGCACCTATGATGACTTAAAAAAACTAGTAACTACAGCTCACAAAAATGGCATCAGAATTCTTATGGATGTTGTGATCAATCACACCGGACCTGTTACCAAAAAAGATCCTGTTTGGCCGGATAATTGGGTAAGAACTTCACCTCAATGTACGTATAAAGATTATGAAAGTACTGTAAAATGTACATTAGTAAAGAATTTACCCGATATTAAAACAGAAATGGATGCCGCTGTAGCGCTTCCACAGGCATTGATCGATACATGGCAAAAAGAAGGAAGATTAGATACCGAAATGCATGAGTTAGAGATTTTCTTTGCAACATCAGGCCTTGAACGTTCTCCAAAAAACTATATTATTAAATGGCTAACTGATTATGTAAGAGAATTAGGGATTGATGGGTATCGAGTAGATACAGTAAAACACGTCGAAGAAAGTGTCTGGGCGGTACTAACAGAACAAGCTAAAGTAGCTTTTGCCACGTGGAAAAAAAATAACCCAGATCAAGTATTAGACACTAATGAGTTTTATGTTTTAGGAGAGTTATATGGATATAATATTGATGGAAAACGTTTTTATGATTTTGGAGATCGAAAAGTAGATTATTATGCGCACGGCTTTGATAATTTGATTAATTTTCAATTTAAATATGATGCAGAACAATTGAGCTATGAACAATTATTTCATAAATACAATACTATACTGCAAACGGATCTAAAAGGTAAAAGCATTCTAAATTATATCAGCTCTCACGATGATGGAGCACCATTTGATAAGGATCGAAGTAAATCTTATGAGTCTGCTACCAAATTATTATTAACTCCGGGAATTTCTCAGATATATTATGGAGATGAAACAGCTAGGTCTCTCTCCATAGAAGGAGCCCAGGGTGATGCTACCCTTCGTTCCAATATGAATTGGAAAGATTTAGAAAAAGAGAATACCCGATCCATATTAAAACATTGGCAAAAATTAGGCACTTTTAGAAAAAATCATCCCGCCATAGGCGCAGGAATCCATAAAATGATCCATAAAACTCCGTATACTTTTTCAAGAACATATCATAAAAATGATATTCACGACCGCATAATTATAGGGCTTCATCAGGGTAAAGGCACTAAAAAAATTAATGTAGATAATGTCTTCACGAATGGAACCCTGCTAGTTGATGCCTATTCGGGTACAGAAGTTATTGTAAAAGAAAGTGAAGTATCAATTACCTCTCAGCATGATATTGTACTTCTGGAGACTAAAAAATAGTAGCTGTGTATGTCGCGATACGGTTAAAAACTTTCTCATAACAATGTGAACTTAACATTACCGTAATACTGATGTAAAATCTTTAAAAACTGATAACAATATACTCATCACCAGTTAATTATTTTTTAACTCAGGAATAGTTTCTTTGTAAGAATAATGCATTTTTATGAAAAAACGTACTGTTGAACTTGTTGTGATATCTGATGTTCACTTAGGAACTTTTGGATGCCATGCAAAGGAATTATTAAACTATCTCAATAGTATTAAACCAAAAACTCTCATTCTCAATGGAGATATTATTGATATCTGGCAATTCAGAAAACGTTATTTCCCCAAATCACATCTTAAAGTCATCAAAAAGATCATAAACTTTGCTTCTAAAGGTACAGAAGTAGTCTATGTAACTGGTAATCATGACGAAATGCTAAGAAAATTTAGTGATACCAAAATGGGTAATTTTCAACTAGTTGATAAAATTGTTTTAGAACTAGACGGCAAAAAAGCCTGGATCTTTCATGGAGATATTTTTGATGCTTCGATTCAAAATGCAAAATGGCTTGCTAAACTTGGAGGTTGGGGATATGATATCCTAATTCTAACGAACCAACTGATGAATTGGTGTCTTGTAAAAATGGGAAAAGAGAAATTTTCACTTTCCAAAAAAATTAAGAATAGTGTAAAAGAAGCCGTAAAGTACATCAATGACTTTGAACAGGTAGCGGCAGAAATAGCTATAGAAAACGCCTATCATTATGTAGTTTGCGGACATATACATCAGCCACAAATCATAAAAAAAACAAGTAAAAGCGGATCTTGTATATACCTTAATTCTGGAGATTGGATAGAAAACCTCACCGCATTAGAATATCATAATAACGAATGGAAATTAGTTACCTATCAAAAAGAAGAGATGGAAACCAGTAGTGAGCAGGATGAATCCGAAGACTTGGATATTAACTTGGAAAACCTGCAAGCATCATTCTTACTAAAAAATAATATCTCATCATATAAATAGTATATCAAAAATTAGAAACTTACCATGAAAAACCTCAAAATCCTCACATTATTAGGATGCATATGCATTCTTACCTCTTGTCAACACCTGGATGAATTTTCTGGCAGTGGTCATGCATCCCTTCCTCCTACCATCGTTTTAGAAGAAAATGTACCATATGAATTGCCTTATGAAGTTATCAGTACCATAGAAGATTCTGTAGAAATAAGGAATGGTGGTTACGGCTCTGCTGCCACGGCACATCCTCTAAAAAAAGGAGAATTCTATGCAATCACAGATCGAGGACCCAATACAGATTTTCTGGATGGAAAAAAATTTCCTGTAGCTAGTTATACACCCAGAATTGGTCACTTTGCAGTTACAGAAACAGGAGAAATTATACGAGTGAATGATATCTTACTCAAGGATCCAAACGGACGCCTAATCACTGGATTACCTAACCCTGAAGGCAAAGGAGCTACAGGAGAAATTCCTTATGATATTGAGGAACAACGATTGCCTTTTGATGATTTTGGATTAGATTCTGAAGGCTTGGTAGCACTAAGAGACGGATCTTTTTGGGTGTCTGATGAATATGGCCCTCATCTTGTACATTATTCTGCAGATGGAGTCCAGCTGGAACGTATCTCTCCATATGGGGTTAATGACGGAAATGGAGGCAGAAAACTACCCGCTGTATTTGCCAAAAGAAGACCTAATCGTGGTATGGAAGGATTGGCAATCACACCTAGTGAAAGGATGCTTGTAGGCATCATGCAGTCTACCCTGTATAATCCAGATAGAATCAGAACTGATCTCACCAGAATAGTAACTTTTGACCTGAGGACAGGAAAAACCAAACAATATTTATATCGCCAAGAGAATAACAACCTTTCTAATTCTGAAATTGTAGCAATCACTAATACTAAATTTATTGTTGTAGAACGTGACGGTAAATTCTCTGGAGAAGGCCCTGCTCAAAAACATATTTATGAAATTGATATAAAGGATGCAACAGATATTAGTGGTCACGATGTAGAAGCAGCGTTTGGGATGCTTATTGGAGGTAAAACTATTGAACAGTCTACCTGGGCAGAAATCGAAGCAGCAGGAATACAAGCTGTTTCAAAGAAGCTTATCGTAGATTTAGTTGCAGAAACAGGATATCCTCACGATAAATTAGAAGGAATCTGGTTAATCAATAGAAAAACAATTGCTTGCCTTAATGATGACGATTTTGCAGTTACAGATGAAGATGATAATGGGATAATAGAACAAAAAACACTACCAGGCTCATCTCCCAAAATTGATGCCAGTTCATTGTATATGATTAAATTAGACCAGGTTCTGGGGCATTAGCAGGTCAATATTTTATATAGAAGATACAATATAAATTCCAGAATTTATATTGTATCTTCTTTTCTTGTATTTTCAATTTGTTTTCTTGTCTAAAAAATAATGGTAGCCTATGCCTATGACAACTTAAATCAATTTTTAACCTATTTTGATTAAATTAACATCAGTTTTGCACGATTTTTGATATCTTTAGATAAAATTGATTATTTAGAAATTATGAAAACCTTTTTTGCACTACTTTTAGGATGCCTTAGTTTTATTTCTTTTGGACAGGAAAAACCTTCTTACATATTAGAATGGCAGGAATTGAGTGATTCTCTATCCGAAGAGAATGTATCAATATACACTATTACACAAAGAGAGATTGTTCCTTCTCTTTCGTTTATAAAACAGTATGCAGTAACCGAAAACTACCAATTAATGGAAGTTGACCTCACAAAGGACATCCGTAAACAACATCTAAGACCAGATACTCCAATGCTACGACTTCCTGAAAATAAATTTATTCAATCTGATTATACCATAGCCATTCCTACGGCTACGAATAGAGAACATACTGGCCTTACTATCTCTGGAAGTGCTGGAGGATATGGATTTAATGGGTATAATTTTTCAACTAACAATACCGGAATCAAAAATAGTGCCTACAAAGACGCTAGTCTTTATACAGGAGTATACTGCCCTGTTACAGGATTACCTCTAAATTAGATTTTTATTCTAGGCTAAAACACTGTTTATTTTTCCAGCAATCGAATACCATTTGTTTCAATGGTTATTATTCTGGCCTTGTAAAGTGTTCCTATTGCTTTTTTAAAGCTTTTTTTGCTTAACTGAAAAACTTCTTTTATATCCTCTGGATTTGATTTATCATTTAAATCAATAAAACCTCCGCTTAATTTTAATTCCTTAAGAATTTGTTCGGCATTCGGTTCAATCCCTCTATAGCCATGTCTTTGGAGCGTGAGATCAATTTTACCGTCAGGTCGGATTTTCTTTACAAACCCTTTGAGTTCATCTCCAGTATTTATTTTCTGAAAAATCTCATCTTCATAGACTAATCCGAGATATTTTTGATTAATAATCATATTCCAACCTTGTGGTGAAGGGTGTGAAGCTATCAGGTCTACTTCATCATATGCTGACAGAAGTACTAAAGAATTATCCAAAAAGGCATTTGTCTTACTAGATGCTACTAATCTATTAGTCTTCTCATCCAGGTATACATAAATCAGATACCAGCTTCCTGCTCTCATTTTGGCGGCTTGCTCTTTAAAAGGCACAAAAAGCTCTTTTTCTAACCCCCAATCAATAAATGCTCCTATTTCAGAAGTATGGGTGCATTTTAGATATGCGAATGAATTAACAGTGACAAAAGGTTCTAGCGTAGTAGCTACTATCCGTTCTTCATGGTCTAAATAGAGAAAAACTTTTAATTGCTCTCTTATCAAAAATTGTTCTGGAACATATTTATTGGGTAATAAAACTTCATTTCCATCATCATCACTCAGGTATACTCCCTGATCTCTTTCTCTTACTACCTCCAAAGTATTATATTCACCTAACTTAAGCATGTTTTATTTTTTTGGCAAAGATAATTCTTTAATATTCCTATTTAACAAGTTTCCACAAAAAAAGGTGTTCACATCACCGAACACCTCCTATTGTTGTATACATATTTTCTTCTAATTATAAACTGCTTCTTTCCCGAAGTGCTTAGCTAATAAATAATATACCACTGCTCTGTATTTATTACGATTAGATTTTCCATATTGCTCCATAACAGACGCAATAGCTTCATCTAATTTTGGTCCATCAGAAAGCCCTAGCTTTTTAATTAGAAAGTTGTTTTTTACAGTATCTAATTCTGACTGATCACTACCAGATACTGTTGAAGCATCAGCGTTATAAATTGATGGACCACAACCTATAGTCACTTTTGTTAAGAAATCCATATCAGGTGTCTGACCAATTTTATCTTTAATATCAGCTGCATACTTGGTAATTAATTCATCTCTTTTGCTCATAAGGTGAAATTTTTTTAGTTTTTAGTTAATTATTTATGCTATCTCAAATATAACATATTTATAAATGAATTATTCATTTATAAAACATATTATCGCCTATAGTTTAGATAAAATGTTTAAAATAATCGATTAAAACAGAATCATTTGTTTTTCTAGGAGTAAAAACTTCTAATAATACAGGAACATTATTATTTTGATATAATTTTTTAACACCTTGTATAACTTCTTCAGTCCCTTTTGCCGAAAAATATTTAATAGTATACATATCACATAACTGTACTGCGCTTAAATGATGTTTGGTTTCAAAATATCTGCTAAAATTATTACTTTCCTCCTTACCTGGTAAAATCCTAAAAATACCACCTCCCTCATTGTTGATAAGGATGATTTTAAAATTAGCAGGTATATAGTCATTCCACAAACCATTGCTATCATAAAAAAAACTAAGATCTCCTGTGATAAGAGTTGTTGGTACACCTGAAGCTCTGGCTGCACCGATTGCTGTAGAGGTGCTCCCGTCAATACCACTAGTCCCCCGATTACAAAATACTCTAAAAGTTGGATTGAGTGAAAACAACTGAGCATAACGCACTGTAGAACTATTACTAAGCTGTATACATTGGTGATCTGGTATATGACTAAAAATAGTTTCAAACGCTTTTAGGTCTGTAAACGTTATTTTGCTTAAATATTCCTTATGTTTTATCCTTCTTTCATCTCGTACAGATAACCAAGTTGATTTATAGGTATTACTTATCAATTTAGTATAAGGTAAAAAATCAGAAAAAAAAGAATTTGGCTTCATCTTAATATGCTCTGTAAGACAAAAATAAGTATCAAATGCTTTCTTTTCATCTATATGCCAATGCACTCTGGGTTGATATTTTCTTAAAAAAGATTTAATCCTTTTGGAAACTACCAAACCACCAAAAGTTAGCAGAATCTCTGGTTGTAAGGCTTTAAACTCTTCTTCCTCTAAAGAGGTTATTAATTGATCAATGCAATTAATGTGAGATGTATGATAAATATTTGAAGTTGTCTCTGTCAATACCAGTACTGAAGGATCTTTGGCAAAATGTTCTATCCATACTGAATCTAAGCTATTTGGCTGATGTACCCCGATTAATACTATTTTCTGCTTTGCTTCATTCCAATCATAAAGCATTTTTGATTTTACAGCATCCGATATGTGATGTTCCAAATATTCAACAGGAATATTTTTCGGAAATATCGTTGGTGCTTCTATTTTATCATATAAAGGTTCGTAAAATGGAACATTAATATGCACGGGACCATTCTGTTCTATGGCTACATTTAATGCCAGATTAATTTCACGTTCATTATGTTTCTGAGCTTCGTATTGTTTTTGTTTTACTTTGATGTCTTTTATCAGAACTTCAGGAACAATCTCTGAATATAAATTCGCTGAATATAAAATATGGTTTTGGAATACATTTTTCTGACGAATTGTTTGTCCGTCACCTATATCAATACGTTCAATAGGTCTATCTGCACTAAGTATTACCAAAGGTATATCACTATAGAACGCTTCTGCAATCGCGGGATAATAATTTAACAAAGCACTTCCGGAAGTACATACTAATGCTACAGGTTTCTGAATTTGTTGTGCAATTCCCAAAGCAAAAAAAGCTGCGCATCGCTCATCAACAATACTATAACAATGCATAACTGGATTCTCAGTAAAACCAATAATCAATGGCGCATTCCTTGATCCGGGAGATATAACAATATGACTGATTCCTTTTGCTTCACATAAAGCTACAATCGTTTGTGACAAAGGAATTTTAGAATATAAACGTTTCTTCATTCTGAGGGCTAAATTACAATATCAACACAATTTAAGCCAAGCTTTTTAGCAGTATTTTATTGTAAAACCTTTTTCATCGTTACTGTTTTTCTTACGGTTTCTTCCCATTCTTTTTCTGGAATAGAATCTTTAGTAATACCACCGCCTACATAAATAATTGCTTTATCACTTTCTATCTCCATACAACGTAGGTTTACAACTATAGTAGATGATATAACTCCATTCTGAGATATATTTAGTTCTCCCAGAAAACCTGTATAGTATTTTCTGGTATAGTTTTCTTTTTCTAAAATAAAGGATTTAGCTTCCTTCTTAGGCAGACCACATACTGCCGGTGTAGGATGCAATACGTTAATAACATCCTTGATACCAAAATTTCCTGGTTGCAAATCTCCGGTTATATCAGTACGAAGATGTAAAAGAGTTCCTGCTTTATGTGAATAGGTTTCTGAATGCTTAATATTATCAACAATTGACGATAACTCCTTTGTAACAAAGTCCTTAACCATCGACTGTTCTTCTATCTCTTTAACTCCCCAATCAACTTCTATAGCATCTATATAAGGTAACGTCCCGGCTAAAGCCATCGTAAAAAGTTTATTATCTGTAACTTTTAATAGCGTCTCTGGAGTAGCTCCCAACCAGGTACCAATTTGGGGATGATACCAGCAGTATACAAAAGCTTTAGGATATGAATCAATTAGTTTTTTAAATATAGATAACACTCTATTACTAGCAACAGTAATCTCTTCTTTGCGCGATACTACTACTTTTTTTAATAAACCCGAATTAATAGCGTCTATACCAGAATTAACCAATTTTATATGCTTCTCTTTTGCTACAGAGTTATCAGTGAGTGCATCTATCTTATCACCACTAGCTTTTGGCCTCTCAGGCTCCTCAGGAATAATGATACTATATTGAATACTCTTTGCCAAAGGAATCAATATCGATTTTGCAGTACTATCAAATGGAGCAAAAACAAAACCTGATTCATCATACGACCTGGTTTCATATATTGAATCATCAGACTGAAGCATGGCATGTATTATCCTTTCACCAGCTTTTTGATACACAACAAAAGGTAATTTTTGATCTAACTGAGATTGAATTTTTATATATAAGCCTTCAATATCCATTTGATTAGGATTTAGGAAGTGCAATGGTCGTCAGCTTTACGACAGAAATTAATCTATCTTCTTCATCTCTGATTTTGATATCCCATAACTGAGTTGTTCTTCCTTTATGAACAATTTCTGCGGTTGCAAATACATATCCTTCGCGAACACTCTTAACATGATTAGCAGATATCTCTATCCCGCGAATGTAAAACTCTTTAGAATTCAAAAAAATATAACAAGCAGCACTGCCCACACTTTCTGCCAGCGCAACCATGGCACCACCGTGTAGCACACCATCAGGTTGATGTACTCTGGGTGTTACGGGCATCTTTGCTACCAGAGAATCAGTACCTACAGCACAGAAAGAAATATCTAGTGTTTCCATCAGGGTATTTTTACACATGTTTGCACATTGTTCTAATATTTCTTGTTCTGTTAGATTCATAACTTTTTAAAATTAAAATATGTGAAGCAAAAATTTTGTGATTATAACAATACTAATTTCTCATTTTTATCAAAAACCTTACTATAGGATCAAAAATAAACAATGACACTAAATAATTCTAACTATATTTGAATATTATTTTAACGAACGTTCAATAAAATGCCAAGAATTAAAACATCCAAAGAAGAAGTATTAAAAAAAGTGATTCCAATACTAAGAGAACGAGGTGTTTGTAAAAGCAGTATGAGTGAATTGGCATATGCATGTGATATCCAAAAATCCCATTTTTACTATTATTTTAATAATAAAGAGCAATTAATTAAAGAGGTATTGGGCACGGTAAATAGTTATTTTAATTATAACTTTTTTAGAGTAATAGAAAACAATACAATTGATATTCGAGAAAAGATAGAGAAAATAGATAGCTTACTAACCACAATGTTTAAAAATTCATATAGCGGATGTATTATGGCTAATACAGCATTAGAAACCGCACATCTTACTCCTATTTATGAAGATGAGTTCAAACAATTTTTTGAAAATTTTATATCCGGACTTCAAATTCTTCTGGAATTCAATTACTCTGAAAAAGAATCCTTATCCTTCGCAGAGCAAATCGTACAGGATCTGGAAGGTGGAATTCTTTTAATGCGAATCTATAAAGACCACAAGTATCTAAATACTGCAATCTTAAGGATGAAAAAAGTAATATTAAAACTTTAACTCATGCAAGCTTATACGGTAAAATCCTTTGATAATTATCCTATTTCGGTACATGAATTCATTCCTGATTCTCCAATTGACAAAACTATTGTCTTTGCTCCTGCTGTTGCGGTACCTCAAAAATTTTATTTTAATATGGCAACGTATCTTTCTGAGTCTGGGTGTCATGTGTTTACTTTTGATTATAGAGGCATTGGCAGCTCTACTTCTCAACGTATCCAATCACTAAAAGACCATGGTTTTTTGTCCTGGGCTCAGGATTTTAAGGCTGTTTCTATATATGCCAAAAAGCAATATACTGCGAATATCCAATACCTGATCGGTCATAGCTATGGCGGCAATAGCATAGGCTTTAGTGATGCCTACCAATATTATGAAAAATATCTTACCATTGGTTCCCAATATGGGTTTTATAAACACTTCTCTACCAAAATGAGGATTTTGATTTATATTAATTTTAATTTTTTTGTACCGATTACTACTCGTATTCTAGGATATTATCCATCTGCCTGGTTTGGTTTAGGCGCTCCTTTATCAACAAAGGCCGCAAAGGATTGGTCTACCCTATTATTACATCCGGATTCTATGCTACATTTTACAAAAAAACAGACTGAACCCTATTATGAACATATAAAAAAACCTATGTTACTGATAAGTATTGATGATGATCTTTTTGCACCAAAAAAATCTGTTGACATTTTAGGAGATCATATCTATAAAAATGCAACTGTAATACGCAAACATATAAGACCATCAGATTATAACTTAAAAACAATTGGACATTTTGACTTTTTTAGAAGAAAAAATCAGGATATCTTGTGGCCAATTATTAACGAATGGTTCCAAATTTAAACTGAAAAAAATGATACAAAAAGAGGTAGTTTATCAATCCACAAATACCTATGACACCTTAAATGATTTAACATCTCACACAAAAAGTGTTTGGCTGGTTTTTCACGGAATAGGATATTTAAGCAGGTATTTCATTCGTTTATTTCAGGATTTATTGCCCGAAGAAAACTATATAATTGCCCCACAAGCTCCTTCAAAATACTACAAGAATAATGATTATAAACGTGTTGGATCCAGTTGGCTTACCAAAGAAAATACGAAGGTAGATACCGAAAATGTACTCTCCTATATTGATGCCGTTGTAAAAGCAGAAAATCTCACAAAAAACACAAGATTAATCGTATTAGGATACTCTCAGGGTGTCAGTATTGCCAGTCGATGGATAGCTTCCAGAAAAATAAACTGTGATTCCCTGATCATGATCTCCGGAGGTTTTCCCAAAGAATTGACAAAAGTAGATTTTACTTTTCTATCAAATACGACTACAATTACTCATATTGTAGGCGAGAATGATCCTTATTTTGAAATAGAAAAAGTGGCTGCAGAAAAAGAAAGAGTACAACAAATTTTACCACAAATAAAATTTATAACGCATCCAGGAGGGCATGAATTAAATCCTAAAACTCTTGAAGGTATTATATAAAACTTTTATCTGCTTAGGTTGCTGCTCTTAATTTTTTAATTTCTTCTCTGCTATGAACTGTATCATAGATAATCGTTAGCTTTTTAATTTTATTTTCTGAAGTCATTTCTAATATATCCACTACCTTAAATTTTACAATATTTCCTTTCTTTAATCTCCAGATATAATCAAAAAGCAATGATATTCTATCAGACTCTTTCTCATAAAACAATCCATCAAACGTTAATTCTGAAGAACTTGTATCGTCTGCCAATGTCTCATAAAATTCAGAAGCTGGCAAAGTTCCGTATACCGGAGATATTACAATTCCCTCTTTTGTAAAAAGAGTAACAATCTCCTTTACCTTTCCTTGTTCTAAAAAAGATAAGTAGCTTCTGGCAACTTCTTCTTTGGTCATTTAATCGATTATAAATAATGTTCCTTAATCACCTCTATATGATGTTTTTGATGTCCTGCAAGTATATAACCAACAGCTCTAGCACTCAAAGGACTTCCACTTGCCGTACCTATTCTTTGTAACATGTCATCAGTAAAACTTCTGAATAGGGAAATTGAACTAGTACGAACTGCTTCAAAATCCTCTATGAATCTTGCTTTAGGATATTGCCTGGTATTCGAGTTAAGCACATATAGATTCTGGTCAAAACCTGGTAGTAAACTATTATCATTCATGGCAAAACAGAGCGCTCTATAACTAAATATGCGTTCGCTATCAATCAAATGTTGTAATACCTCTGCAATTGTCCATTTACCTTCTCGATATGCATATGTTAATTTCTCTTCGGGAATCGTATTTACAAAATCAACAAATTCTTTTTTTCCAGATTTTAATCCTTCCAGAACGTCAGCATTCGCTGCTTTAGCAATATAAATACCATAATACTCATTATATTCTTCTAAAATAAGTTGATCTTTCATAAACTATAGATTTAATAGCATTCCCAACTTGAATTCATCCAACAAAACTGTCCCTCCTTACCCAATCCTTGAAAAAGGAAGGTTTACTGTGGCTGGTTATACTGAACTTTTGTTTTTTTATGAGTAAATTCAAATCAGAATTGTATAATGCGTTCGAAATTTACCAATTCAATACTCATTTTATTATGCTATTAACAGTACTTTATCAAAGAACTTTTCTTGAGTACTGCGTTGAGGTACAAAATTTACATTTTGCACGCTAATTTTGTCGATTTTTTTAGTAGCTAAAGCAATACTAAAAAAACGACTTCATTATAGTACAAAAGCCAAACTTTTCGGTTGAAAACCTCTACTCAAGATGAGTTCAAATTTAAAAACACTTAGTACGTTCTATATTTCTTATATATTTCTGTTAGTGGATACTATTTTTCTCACTTCTTTTAGTATCAAATCGGGAGTATCATACTCAGGATTAGATCTATACAAATCTACTTCATTTTGAATATATTCAATTGATTTTATCAAATTCGTGTTTTTAATATCTTTTGCAAATAATAGGTTATCTGGTTGTATATTCTTGTTTTTGATAGAATTATCTACTTTTTTATAACATCTACATGTGTTGTTAGTATTTATTATCCCACAGTTTTTATGTAAGAAATTGTGTAAGCTTTTCTTAGAGCGTGATAGTCTTTTTCTGAAATTTTCTGGTGTAATATTACATATTATTGCTCCTTCTCTACTATTAAATTCTAATATTTCACCTATGATATAAGTCAAGCGGCTTTCTCTATTCAAGCATTGTAACATGGCATTAGAACAACCAATCTTTGCTTCCTGAATCAACAAATTTTGTTCTGCCTTATTCGTAGTATATGCAATAGTCTCAGAAAAACCTTGTTGTAATTGATGTTCGTATTGATCAAAATAAACCTGTTGTTTCAATTTTTTATTTTGAAAATTGATTAAAGTATTAGATGCTAATCTATACACCCAGGTGGTGAACTTACTTTTGTGATTAAAACTACTCAAATTTGTAATGACCTTGATCAATATCTCCTGCGTAGTATCTTTGGCATCATCAGGATGCCAAAGCATCCTAACGGCCAAATTATAAATCAATCCCTGAATTTGTATCACAATTTCTTCAAGCGCTTTTTTATCACCTTCAACTGCGCTTTTTACTTTATCATTTAAACTAATCATTTTCATAAAATTACAATACCAATTAACTCTCAATGAATATTATTAGAAACTACGATATTTCTCTGGTATAATCCAACTTTTAGTTATCAAACACTGAAACAAATTAATAATTGATTTTAAAAATATCAAACTAAAATTCAGAATATGAATAGCTATCTATTTGCGCTCCAGTATTGATTTAAGTGCTTTCAATTCTTCAATTAACCCTGGAATCCCTTCGTTTTCCCAAACACTATCAGGCATTTCTTTTGGTTGAAATAATGTAAATACATATTCACATCCTCCATTGTTTTTAATAAGCCGTGTGGGAATAGGTTCTCCTCCGCCAAGAATAATATCGATTATTCCCATTTCTTTGTCAGATTTAAATGCCAATGGAATTTCTCCAAACGGAGTTATGGCGATAAAACTATTATCAACTTTTTTTACGTCTTTTATAAAGTTTATTGCCCATTCCTTTTGTGTTAAAGGATTAGAAATATACTCAAATACCATGTCGTATTGAACACTAATACTAATTGTCTGCGTTGTTGATTTCCTCATAATTTTGTCTTGTAAAGTTTATAAATTTATTTGTTACCCTTTTAGACAAAATCCACCCGCCAGGTGTGACAGCTTTTCTGTTTTTTATTATAAAAATGCATAATCTACTATAAAATTCAATCTGATTATCTTTTAATCAAATACCAAATAGATTTTTCTCAGTTATCATATTCGTCTCCACGAACTTTGTTCCAATTTCGTTTAAAATATCTCATTCTTTTTATGAACTTTTTTCGTCTACAATAGCACTACAGACTACAAAAAATGCCTCATCTGGTTAAATTTCAACTCATTTTCGGTTAAAAATAAAAAGTCAAAATGAATTCTATTCCCCATTCAATAATCTTTCAACCTTATCACAAAACACTTTTTATAAATACTGTTCTAATCTATCCTGTAACACATCAAATTTTATAAAACCACTAGATAGTAAGAATCGTTCTCCTTCTTTTTCTAAAACAAGAGATGGCATTCCTCCCAATTGACTTTTTCTAAAAGCTTCAAACTCTTTTTGAGTAGCTTTCTTATAGCTGTTTTTCTGCATATCGTGTAAAAATTCTTTTGTATCAACACCTATTTTTGCAGCACACGTAGCCAAATCATTTATGTCAATTGGACTCAGGCCTTCTTCATAAAAAGCATTTAATAATAATTTTGAAAATTTTAATGCTTGTGCGGGATATTTTTCTTTTACAATACATAGTGCTACAGAAGACGGAAATGAATCCAGAAACATAGTGCCGTCTCCAAATACATCTTTTAAAAAAGCTTCTCCAAACTTTACCTCTGTTATTAACTCTACATTTTTATATGCACCGGCTCTAATGTACGGTGCTACTTCATTTACATACCCTACTCTATTCCCTGTAAACAATCCTCCACTAATAGTTTCTATTTTAATTTTATCAGCATATTCCTCCTCTATTCTGGATATAACGGGATTAAATCCATAACACCAACCACATAAGGCATCATAATAATAAATAACTTTGAGCTTTGATGTTGCCTTTCTGGAAGTTGTTCTCATAGTTTTTTGATCCGTTGCTTTTATTGAAGAACAATTTCCTGACGATATATCGCAATTGAGATCTGTATTTTTAGACATGCTTATAATTTCTTTTAGAGTATGTTTAAAAAGAATACAAATTGAAAATCAATAGTTTGAGGTTCTGAGTACACTTCTAATTATGAGTATATCGAGATATTTACATTAATTTGAAGTAAGCTCACGGTTCTTAAAATATTTGTTTTCAAGAAGTAAGGTTTTTAAACAAGCTCTTACTCGATAATCGATATTTAAATGCTTACCTCGAAATCGAACTGTTTTTTTTTCCAATAAATACCTCGATTTGTCTCCAGGTGGTTTACTAAATTGATGCAAATTTTATAATTACTAACACAAATTCATCCATTTTTTTACCATAGATCATAATTTCCTACTTTAATCTTCTTTTATCCGCTGCCATGTATCGAGACATCTCCTGTATAGATTGTATATCCCTTAACATAATATTGATCAAAGGAAAATACCTATAGCTAAACCATTATAAGTTTATATATAAACACATTAGATGACCTGTTGTGCATTAGAAATAATTATGTTTAAAAAAGATTTTGTCTAAATGATATGAAAACAAATTGTATCGAGAACAGCTTTTTTTGGAAGAAGAATCTTTGAAATACTTACTATTACTGATACTACAAGATTATTACATATTACAAATATTTGCATACATCCTCGCTGTATCCTGGAAAACCAAACTTTTGACATGAAATCACTACTCAGGCTAAGTTCAATTTGTACCTTTGATACTTATCAAAATACATAAACTATGCTTGGTTTAAAATTAGCTACAGATCCACGTTGGGCTGCTCTTGTAGAATCCAATATCGAAGAAATCCTGACAGATCACGCCTGGTGTGAACAAAAAGCTGCTACGAATGCTATTACTATTATCACACTAAACTCTGAGCATGAGGATTTAGTCACCGATCTATTGATCTTGGCACAAGAAGAATTAGAACATTTTCAGATGGTTCATGAACTTATAAAGAAACGAGGATTTACATTAGGGCGCGAACGTAAAGACAGTTATGTTAATGAGTTATTCAAATATAAGGTAAAACAAGGTGGTAGCCGTCAACAAGGTCTAGTTAGTAGATTATTATTTTCTGCGATGATAGAAGCGCGTAGTTGTGAACGTTTTAAACTTCTATCAGAGAAAATAAAAGATCCTGAACTGTCTAAATTTTATCACGACCTAATGATTAGTGAAGCGGGGCATTATACCACTTTTATAGGTTTTGCACGTAAATATGGAAAAGATATAGATGTCGACAAACAATGGCAGGATCTTCTAAAATTCGAAGGAGAACTTATTCAAAAATATGGTAAAAAAGAAACTATCCATGGATAGTAGTTATTTTTTGGTATACGTGAGAATAAAAAAATACGGATATGTAAATACAACCTTACTGCAAGGTTATATTTACATATCCGAATAATATATTACTCTGTTCTTATGGCTGGCATTTGTTGTCTTGTTGTTTGAGCGAAAATAAAACTCTACAAAATACAGTCAAGTATACTTATGCTACCTAATCGAGTTTTTTATTTGAGTTAATCAAATACTATGAACTCATTTTAGTTTTTTCTAATTCCTAAAAAATGCTAAAATTCATCCATATTCCGTTACTTTTTTCGTCTGTTGTGTTATTGTAGACTACAAAATATGCCTCATCTGATCAAATTTTCAACTCATTTTCGGTTAAAAATAAAAAACCAAGATGAGTTCAATACATCCTTTGAATTATACGATTTGTGATTAAAAAATTCGTATAAATTCATTGAATTATTTTTTCTTTATGCAAGGCAAAAAAATCAAGCATAGCTATAGCTACGGTTTATTTTTTAAACGAAGTAGAAAGGAAAAAGAAACGATGAATATGCGAAATTTTTAGTTATAAATCGTATTATAACCAACGATTTAATAATTTGATTTAACAAATCTAGCCTTATGCAAAATATCACCAGTATTCTTTCTTAAAACTAATAAATACATCCCTTCTTCAAGATCTTGAATAGGATAGGCTGTACTACCTGAAACATAATTGACAGCCGCGCTAGAAATTTCTTTACCCATTAAATCATAGATAACCAGAGCTCCTTCAAAAACCTCATTATCAAGCGAAATATTTACATGCAACGTATTTTTTGCTGGCACAGGGTATACTTTAAATGAGGTATTTATAATTACTGAACCTAAAACTTGCCCTGGTTCATATTTCATAGGAGTTTTTTCAAAAGCTACAAACTCGCCCATTCTTATAGTCGTAGGGTTATCTAAAAAGCTTTGATTACTGCAAACTAACTCACTCGTATAATTATTTTGATTGTTTTCACCAAAAATAGTAACAGCACAACTTGTCGTAGAATATGTCTCAGTATTTTGTTGAATAAATACATTAGGAGATGGAGTCCCTAAACTAAAATTATTATTCGCAAATATAATATTTGTTTCACTGTAAACATCAAAAGCAACATTATTAGAGAAAAAAGTATTCATCCCAGGACTTGTAGATGTCCCTATACTTCCTGTAAACATCTTACTATAAATACCATATGCAGAATAATTATATAAAAAATTATTTCGTATTTCAGGTAATACTGGATTCGTTTTATCATTATTATCTAAATATATAGCATTATAAGTATTCAAAATACAATTGCTATTTATTCGATCTGTGTTTGTAATAGCTCCTGCATCATATCGGATTCCTGCATTTGAACCTTCTTCTCCAGAATATCCATCCATGTCTATTTCGTTACACGAAATATTTACGTGCACAGGTTCTTTTACATAAATACCATAATTATTGGATGAATTTAGAATATTATTGATGATTTGACCATCAAAGCACAAATGCCCAAGAATCCCTGTTTTGCAACCTGTAACAGTATTTGACTCTATCTCAAATTTCCTGGAATAAACAATTTGAATACCATTTCCAGAGGTCTCAGGCTCTAAAAGGTTTGAAATAGTATTGTTTTTTACTGAAGTAGTTTTATAACTTTGAATATTTATTCCTGTCAATAATCCTATTTGATCATTTAAAATAACATTACCATTAACATTGGCTATTGATGTAGAAGAATTGGGACTATCCCCTCTTACCCAAACTGCATGTTTAGAATTCAAAATGGTGTTATTTTTTATTTCGGCATGTTTTGTCCCCTTTAATTCAATACCATAACGTAACTCTGCAGAATTACTTGCATCAGAAATGGCATTACCAGAAACAGTACTATTAAAGTCCCCGTGTGATTGAATGAAATAACACACACTATTTAATCTACAACTGCTTGCTGTTGAGAATTGATCGTTCAAAATATAATTATTATCAGTAACAGAACCTTCAAAATCACTTCTTGGTGTATATTGACCCGTAAAATTATATATACCAAATGAACAGTTGACAAACAAATTACCATGAAGATTAGCGCCTGAGTTATTATCAAAGGCAGTTGCTCTCCACGCATTTTTAAACGTACACTTATTAATTACATTCTGTTCAATGGCTGAGTCATTAAAATTTAACCCATTCCATACATGATTAGGATCACATGTTCTAAACACAGAATTATTTGCTCTAATACTAGCACCATTAATAAAAGAGATACTCGTACACTCATCAAATAATACATCTGTATTAGTTACATCTAATACAGTATTATCTACTATGACATCTCCTGTGATATAAACAGTATCACTCCAATAGGTATCGGTATTAATCAAACCAGACACCTGATTAACAACTCCATAAGGATTATATTCATAACTATAATCATCTGTTAACATTGTTATTTGGTTCACTACATCTCCATCAATTCTGATATTATAAGAAACCCCTGGACATACATAAAAGGAATGACAATTATCATCAAATAATGTTATGGTTTCTAGTACTTGATTCCCTTGTAAAATTTGAACTTGATATTGTTCTTTATTTGTGCATAAACCATTGATGCAGACCTCAACTTGTTTACCAGAAGACTCTAGTGGTGCTTCTCCATCAACCCAATCTGGAAAACCTAGACTTAATTTTTGCAAATTCCCTGGATCAGAAACAATTTCATGGACTTCTACATTATCTATACTAGTTAATTGAGGATTTACTATCTCATCTATACTTGCTGTAAAACTTCCAGGAATTTGATATTCGGATACATATATATTATTATTTGCTGCTGACTCAAAAAATACTACTCTAGGAGAAGAAGAATTGAAATTGGCTACAAATTCTGATGTTGAATTATTACCAAAAGAAGATAAAGGATATCTACTAATCCATCTGTTAGTAGTATCACCTTCTCCAAAATATAAGTAACTACTTGTTTGGTCAAATTCCACATTGTAATTAGCAATTACTATATCACCAGATCCATTAACATTTGGTTGAAGCGATGTAGATACTGCACCTGATAAGAAATCTCCATTTCCATTTACCTCAGAAACAAAAACACCGTCTTTACCACTATTTGCTACATATCGAGCATGATTATTATTGTTCGGATCCGGAAAACTAGTTTCAATACCTAGAGTTAACCCATTATTTACCTGTCCTGCATTGTAAATATGCGAAGAACCAAATAAAATAGTAAAGTTGTTCACATCTAATATTAAATGAACTAATCTGGCATCATTTGTGGCGATATAAATAGATCTGCAGGTACTACCTACTAAACCAGGAATAAAATTATTTCCAATCGCTTGATAAACAAATTCTGTCCCTAGAGCTACACCTTCAGTAAAGCCTTCACCATTCCCTTCACCTATTGGAATAACATTATTAACCATTGCAGTTGTATAAACATTTGTTGAGTTAGGATCAAATAACATCACCTGATAGTCAGCAGCACTATAAGGTCGTGTATTAGAAACTTGACTTACAAACCAGAAAGTACCTGGTGTAGGACCATTTCCCATAGATATCTCAGTCAAAGAAGTGTGCGTTAAGAAATCTCCATTACTATTCCTCAAAAGTGCCTCTTGCCTAATACCGCCAGCACCTGCTCCACAACTTTCTTCATACCGAATTCCAATGGGATGTTCGCCAATAGAACCTGTAGGAGCACCTCCCGGGTAAGTCAGGTTAGATAACCCATGTATTATGATCTCACTTATTTTTGTATTAGTCTCTGCACAATTATTACAGTATTCAGCATTTCCTACAGCTTGTACTGAGGCTGGTCCATCAAAAGGTTTTTCTGTAAGCACTGCATGTCCAGAAGAAAAATCGAGATAAGGAGTAGCAGTCAAACTTGAAGTATTTAGCTTTCTTATGGGCAAGACCCATCCTTTTAATTGGGCATTAGCATGAGATCCTATGCCTAATATAAGACTCAACAAAAGTAATAGTTTGATTATTTTCATGATAATTTTAGGTTTTAATTGTTATTTAAAATTTTAAAGCACTGCTATTATTTAATTTCTTCTATATTCCTGGATTTAATTCCTTTTTTATCTTTTATGGCTAGCTCGAGCTGTATACTGCCTATTTGTTATCCGTTCCATACAAATAAATTCCCTTTGTCAGGCTCATTAGGTACTCCATTTATGCTCTTGTTGATATTTGTCTCATCAGCATATTTCAGAAACATAGAAATAGATAAAAGAGCAAATGAAATAAATGATAATCTTGTTTTTATCACTCTGATTCTCTACTATTTATTTATCAAAATTATTACTTGTTAAAAGAAAAAAACTCACCCTAACGGGGTGATTTTTTTCTTTATTTCTTATTTCTAACCGTTACTATTTGATATAATTATTCACAAAAAAATATCGACAGAGAGTAACCGTTTTATGAACAAAAAAGAAAGTTCATAGATAGCAGTCCGCATTGCTATCATTTCATTTGAGAGTGGTATATCGTTTATGAGATTTTACTCAATGATCGACATTTAAATACTCCGAGGCTTGTCACGTGGTAGTTTACATACCCAAATAAAACAAGGAAAAATAAAAGTGTTGGGAAAATTATTTGAAAAGATGATATCTATTTCATTTCTCATACTTTGGTTAAAAAATCAGGAAAGAACACGGGTTTCATGTATAAAGCGCTAGGTAAAGCTTCACTATATTGAGAAAATAAGGTCATACCGTTTCACAAAGAAAAACCTACCAACTTTTAAGAAATTGATAGGTTTTTTATTAGTATAAATATTTTTTTTTTACTCTATTCTCTTGGCTGGCATTTGTTTTCCTCCTTGATTCAATGTTAAACTATCAACTTTTCCTCTTTCGTTTTGATTAAATGTTATTTCTGCTGGTACTACCTTTAAGAAAAAAAGACGTTCTGTTTCTGCAAAAACTTCAAATTTAGGTTGCCCTGTTGCTTGTGCAAAAAGCGAGTTCTCTTCTAACGTTATGTATATGATAAAATTAGGTTGTAATTCATACTTACCTACATATTGTTTTAGAATATCAGGAGAAACGGTAATTGTTTTTCGTTCTGTAAGAGGTGCCTTATCGATACCTTTCCCTATAAAACTTCCTTGATCTGATGTAAAAATAGTTTGTCTTTCACCTTTGTTTGTCAAAGAAAAATTATAAGAAATCGTACCATCATCAAAAATGAATGAACCGTCTTTCATTGGATAAATTTCAAATTCTCTTGAGTTAGTTCCTTCTTTTAAACTAAATAACTTTCCTTCTTTATATATAATGTGTCTTATGATTTTTTCTTCAAACTCATAAGCTCCTATCCATTTTTTTAATGAATCTTCTGATAAAGTAATTGCGTCTTTTTTATCTGGTATTGGTTTTCCAATAGCAACAGCAGCTACTTTTTTGACTATATCACGTACATTCTTACAATTACAATTTGTTAGTCCGATTACATATACATTTTCTTTTTCAAGAAAAACACCATAGGTAGTGTACCCAAAAATACCTCCCCCGTGAGCATATCCTTCTGACGCTCTTATACTCGCTTTGCGCCAACCATATCCATATTCAATATTCTCACCATTATCAAGTACTGATCCTCGAATTGCTTTTTCTAAGCTACTTCTTTTGATTAATACATTTCCACTGATCGCATTTTGCCACTTTAATAAATCATCTACTGTAGACATTAAAGATCCTGCTGCATATGGCAAGGTTAAACTAAGATAATCTGCATTAGCAAAATTGCTTTCTTCTTTTTGATATCCAGATGCTCTATTTTTAATCAATTCTTTCATCTTACCATAATAAGAAGAATTCATCCCAAGTTTTTTAAAAATATGTTTCTCTATGAAATTCTCATACGTATTTTCTGTGATTACTTCAATAATATGTCCTAATAGTATATATCCGGAATTGTTATATCTAAACGCTGTACCTGGATCAAAATCCATAGGCTCATTTTTAAAGACATCTATCAATTCTATAGGAGACATATCAGTTCTTGCTAATTTTCTAAAACTCTCCATACCTGTATAACTTTTAATCCCAGAAGTATGATTTAACAAATGATGGATTGTAATTTTTTTACCTTGAGTAGGATAATCTGGAATATATTTTGTGATTTCATCACCGATAGCAAGTTTCTCTTGCTCTTCGAGCATTAAGATCGCTACTGCTGTGAATTGTTTTGTAATTGACCCTAACTCAAATACATTCTCCGGTTTCATAGTCACGTCTAATTCCAGACTTGCTTTCCCAAAAGCTTTGCGGTATACAGGTTTGCCATTTTTTGCTACTAAGATGGATATTCCAGGTTCATTCTGAGTATACATTGAGGAAACAATGGCATCTATTTCTTTTTCTATAGTTTGTGCTTGAGCTGTGAATAATGTCAATATACATACATATACTAATGAAATAAGATAATTTTTTTGTAAAAATTTCATATGCCTTTTTTGATTGAATAGATTGATATAACAACTAATATGACAACCTTATAATGAAATGGTTACAAAAAATAAGTAAAAAAAATAAAAAGTTCTTGCAATAACATATATACTATGAACTAGAAGAACTTTTTAATAAGAATATGTTTATAAAACTATTCTTCTTCATCAGCTATAAATCCTGGTGCTGGTGGTATTGAATTATCAATGACTTTTATTTCTTCTATTTCTTCCTTCTCTTTATGGGAATCTCGTATTGATTTAAATTTTTCCAGCTGTTCTTCTTCACCTGTAAAATATGGAAAGACATCCATAATCGGTGATTCTGTAATTGCAGGAATGGTATAATCACCTGTACTATCTTTCATCATACCATTAGTATTATCAAAAGCTTCTTTTACATCATTAGCTTGTACTAACAAATATAGATTGGTCTTTCTTTCTTTACCACTCTCTTCATCGTATGCTATCAAAGAAACTTTGGACTTAAACCAGCGATCAGAGTTTTCGAATGGATGTATCTCTGCAAAATTGGCTACTTTTATATTCGTGATTTTAAACTCTTCACTGATATATGCTGCCATCTCTTCATTAATCCTCGTTTCAGCTTCTGTATAGGATAAAGCGTCGACTAAATAAGGTTCTGTAACAACCTTTTGTACACCAGTATCATTTATTTTTCTGTATTTTACTTTACATTCATACCAAGTAGTGCTCATATCTTTTTTTTAGGGTCGCAAATATAAATGTAAAAACAATTTACAGAAACTAATAAACAGAATAGATATTCACAATTTTTAAATTGTATCCTATTTTGAATACCTTTTCGTCATACCTATTCTAAAAAATTAAACTAAAGAATTCCTGAGAATACTAATGGGATGTTGTGCTATACGGTTAGTTCCATCTTTGATTTGATGTCTACAACTCGTACCTGTCGCTGCAATCAATACCTGTTCCGGAGTTTTTCTGACTGCCGGAAATAATGTCTGCTCCCCTACTTGCATACTGATCTCATAATGTTCCTTCTCATATCCAAAAGATCCCGCCATACCACAACATCCAGATGGGATAATGGTAACCGTAAAATTTTCTGGTAAATTAAGGTAGGTAAACGTAGTATAGATCGTAGATAAGGCTTTCTGATGACAATGACCATGAAGTTTAATTGTTTTTTCTTCTTTTGTAAATTGATCACAGGTAATATGCCCCAATTCTATTTCTGATTTTAAAAATTCATCAATCAGGAATATATGCTCAGACAATACTGTTGCTGCTTTTTTATCATCAGCTAATCGTATATATTCATCTCTAAATGTTAAGATTGCAGATGGTTCCAGACCTATCAAAGGTGTTTCTGAGGAAATAATATCTTTAAATATAGTTATATTTTTGTTCGCTAATTCTTTTGCTTTTTTCAATAAACCTTTAGAAATAAAAGCTCTACCACTTTCTGTGTGGTCTACAATTTTTATCGCATAACCAAGCTTTGTTAACAATTCTATCAGATCTATTCCGATATGTGAATCTAGGTGATTTGTAAATTCATCAATAAAAAAGTAAATCGTTTTTACTGGATTATTAGGCTGTATTCCAGTCAGATACTGAGCACACCAACTACGAAGTGATTGTTTACTTAACAACGGAAGGTCTCTTTGCTTTGCAATTCCCAATGAAGCTTTTAGCATTCCAGAAGTCATTGGATTCTTAAAAAAGAAATTAGTAATACCAGGAGCTATACGTCCTAGATTATTTAATTGATTGTTATACGCAAATAGTTTTGTTCGTACCGATACTCCATTATCTTTTTGATATTGATATTCAAATTCTGCTTTTAGCGCAGCAATATCTACATTAGAAGGACACTCACTAGAGCATCCTTTACAGCTAAGACATAGATCAAAAACTTCTTTTAACTCTTGCTTATTAAATGTATTCTTTTCAGGGTTATTAGTCAATACCTCGCGAAGTGCATTTGCTCTTCCTCTGGTTGTATCTTTTTCATTTTTTGTCGCTCTATAACTAGGGCACATGGTTCCTCCTGCTCCTACAGATTTCCTACAATCTCCACTTCCGTTACATTTTTCTGCGGCACGCAATATCCCCAAAGAATCTGTAAAGTCCAATATTGTATCTATTACAGGTTCTTTTCTATCAGTTACATATCGCAATTGTTCATTCATTGGATATGCATCTACAATCTTACCAGGATTAAAAATACCATGAGGGTCAAAAGCTTTTTTAATTCGCTTTAATAAATTGTAGTTTTCTTCACCAATCATATATGGAATATATCCTGCACGCACAATACCGTCTCCGTGTTCGCCACTCATGGATCCTTGATATTTTTTAACCAAAGAAGCTACATCATCTGTAATTTTTTTAAAAAGTACTACATCATCTCTCTTCTTAAGATCTAAAATTGGTCTAAGATGAAGTTCTCCTGCTCCGGCATGTGCATAATACACGGCATCCTGATCATAATTTTTCATAAGACCAGAAAACTCTTTAATATAGTCTGCCAAATCAGGTAATGCCACGGCAGTGTCTTCTATACAGGCGACAGCTTTTCTATCGCCTACTATATTGCCTAATAACCCTAAACCTGCCTTGCGTAATTCTAAAGCCTGATCAATTTCTTTGCCTAACAATACAGAATTGGCATAGGACGTTCCTTCTTCAAGGGTTTTTAATAAAGCTTCTTTTTGAATCACCAGGTTTTCCTTATCAAAAGCTCTTAATTCTAACATTAAAATCGCTTTTGGATCTTCTACAATAAAAAAACGATTTTTAATTTGTTCTATATTATTTTTAGTACAATCAAGAATAGTTTTATCCATCATTTCACAGGTAAATAACGAATGTTGCATCACTGGTTCTACAGCACTCAGACAATCTTGTATGGTATAAAAATGAGCTGCTATCATCAGGGATTCATTTGGCGGTAACTCGTCTAATTCTAAGGTGATTTCTGTAGTAAAAGCTAGCGTGCCCTCACTACCAGTTAATAACTTACACATATTGAATCCCTCCGTATCATCAGAAAAAATATCAGATAAAATTAATTCATCAATAGCATATCCAGTATTACGCCTATGTATTTCGGGTTTCGGAAAATTATTTTTTATACGCTGCTGTACTTCAACAGAAGAAAATTCTTCATACAATGTTTTATAGATGTTTCCTTCTAATGTGTTCAAATGTGTTTTGATCTCAAAATCCTCTTTAGAAATCTCTGTAAAAGCAACCTCACTGCCATCGGATAAAATTGTTTGTAAACTAATTACTTTATCCCTTGTTACACCAAATTGTATAGAAGTTGTACCACTACTATTGTTACCTACCATACCACCGATCATACAGCGATTAGAAGTAGAAGTATTGGGTCCAAAAAATAATCCCAACGGTTTTAAAAATCGATTGAGATCATCCCTAATAACTCCAGGCTGTACTGTGACGGTTTTTTCTAATTCATTAACAGCAATTATTTTTGTAAAATGCTTAGATACATCAACCACAATACCATCACCCACACATTGACCTGCCAGCGAAGTACCAGCAGTTCTGGGAATCAAACCACAGCAATGGGCATTCGCAAATTTTATAATCTTTTTAATATCAGAAGTTGTTTTTGGGAAAGCAACCCCCATTGGTACCCTTCTATATACAGATGCATCTGTTGCATATAAAGAAGTGGTAAGCGCATCAAACTGAAAATCGCCTTCTAATCGATTGTTTAATGCTGTTAAGTCATTTGGATTAATCATATTGTAGTTCCCTTTGCCAATGAATCTAATGTGATTTGTCTTTTAAAATTGGTATCAAAACAAATAAAGCTATCTGTACCTCCTACGCCATCAATCTGATGTATCTGTTCGTACAAAATATTACGTAAATGATGATTATCATTAGCAAAAATCAAAATAAAAAGCGCATAGTTTCCTGATACATAATTACATTCTAATATTTCAGGAATTTTTTTGAGTTCATCAACGACAAGCTTGGCATATCTTGCTTCTTTTAATCTTATGCCTACATAAGATTTAGTTTTATATCCTATTTGTTTTTCATCAATTACAAATTCTGCTTTATTAATAACTCCATTTTCCTTTAATTTCCTAATTCTCTGATGCACCAGCGAATTCGAAATTTTAAGTTCTTCGGCTATCTGAGAAAAGGGTTTTCTGGCATCTTCGCGTATTTGCAATAATATCTGTTGATCTACATAATCAAAATGACTCATAAGTAATTAAAATTTAGAAGATTCATATCTCAAAGTAAAAATTCATGATTTATATAAAACCAAATTGACACAAAATAAAATCAAAACTAATTAATATTCTCTTTTAAAATGACAAATAAAGTCAAAAATAAATAAATTTGCATTAAAAAAAGAATAAACCATGGATACTACTTTATTTTTTGAAGAACTCTGGAAACAATACACTTTAAAAACTCCATCTGCTAAGAGAATTAAATCTCTTCTGGAAAAAGAAGGCACTTCTGTATACAATGATCACATCGCTATTAGAACTTTTGATGATTACAGAATTAATATAGAAGTATTAGCTAAACCATTCATAAAAATGGGCTTTAAAGAAATGGGTGAATATCATTTTGAAGCTAAAAAATTATATGCTAAACATTATGAGCATAAAACAAACCCAGATGCTCCTAAAATATTTATCAGTCAATTATTAACTCACAAATTTTCGATTGAATTGCAAGAAACGATCAAAGAAATTCTGGATTCTGTAGATATTTCTGTTTTACAGCAGGAAGATTTAATCTTAAAAGGAAGGCTTTGGGACACTCCATCATACAAAACTTACCAGACATTACAGTCTGAATCAGAATACGCAGCCTGGATGTATGCACACGGGTTTTGCTCCAATCACTTTACGATTGATGTAAACAAGCTGGAAGGGTTTGAGGACTTGTCTGGTGTCAATGAATTCCTGAAAAGTAATGATTTTACATTAAACTCTTCTGGAGGAGAAATTAAAGGAAGTCCATCTCAACTGTTAGAACAATCTAGCATTTTGGCAGATATCATCCCCATGAATTTTCTGGAAGGAACAAAAGAAATCACTTCTTGCTATTATGAGTTTGCCTATAGATATAAAAAAGAAAATGATCAATTATTTACAGGTTTCATTGCAAACTCAGCAGACAAAATTTTCGAAAGTACAGATATGAAATTACAAGGCAGGTAAAACCGTAAATTAACAAAATATTAAGTATTGTCATTGCATAAAAAAATAAGATCATACGTTATATTGTGGTCTCATAAAAACAAAAGCACTATGACAAAACATTTTTTTTTCCTTATCACATTTCTAATGGTTTCAATTACTACCGTTCAATCTCAGGATATTTCTGAACATACTATTGGTTTGCGACTTACAGAGAGTGATGGTTTCTGGGCAGAAGCTTCTTATCAAGCAGCTTTAGGCTCGAATAATCGTATTGAATTAAATGCTGGATTACGAGGAGTAAATGGTTTTAGCGCAATTAAATTAATAGGAATGTATCAATGGGTTTTTAATATCAATGAAGGGCTCAATTGGTATGTTGGTCCAGGAATTGGTGGCGGCTTGGCAGATTTTGACAGTGATTTTGATGGAGATGACGATCTTGAGGTTTTTGGTTTTGTCACTGGTGACATTGGTCTTGAGTATAACTTTGATTTTCCTTTATTAATATCTTTTGATTTTAGACCAGAATTCTTTTTTGATAAAATTCTAGATGATGATATCATATTCAATTTTGGGATAAGTGCAAGATATCAGTTTAATTAAAAGTCTTGAAAATTGTAACAATACCATTTCTCTAATGAAATTACCCGCTAAAATCATTTCTAGTTGTTCACAAATAGAAATAAAAAACATCGATAGCACTGCTATCCAGTGAATTTTCTTTCTTGTACGAATTAAAAATAATTTCATTCAGTTTTCGGTGACTTCATCAAAGAACTGTTATAAAAATATAGTTTAAAAAAATTCCTAAATACTATCGTGTTTAGGAGTTTTTTTGATATAAATTACCATCTCTCTTATCCTATTCTTCTATTTCTGGTTTTAAAGTCAGCCAAACCACCTGCAATCTCTTATTTAGATAAAAAATTGAAATGAGTTTATTTTATTATCCAGTTACAAACTTACTTGGCACTGTAAATGATTGTTTATAAACACATTCTTAAAATTAAATTATACATAGAAGCAGAAGTTGTTTATGTTTTTTAAACAAAAGTTAATCAAATTTCTAATTTCTTTTTTAATTAGCCAAAAAAAAATCATCAGAAACAAAAATAACAGTGATTAAGTAATCGTTTTCATTGAGGGAAAAAACACACAAATGATGGATTATACATAAAGCTTGAGCTTTCTAAAACAATAGAAACTCTAGTTTTCTGATAGAGTAATTCATTAACACTTAATCCATACACGGTATCAATTATTCTTATGATATGGTTCATAAAACTTATCATATACTTCTGTTTTACAATAATTTAGTTGCTATGTATTAACTTTTTTTTAATTTTAAAATACACAAACTCAAATTTTTATAAAATGAAAAAAATGTACGCGTTTGTCTTTATTATGTTTATAATAGGGCAAACAATGTTTTCACAAAACCAAAACAACATTAAGAATATTGTAGATGAATATTTCAAAAGTAAAATTAGTTTTGCAAAGGGAAACTTCACAGAATCTGATTTTAAGAATTTTATTGTAACGGATGTAGTCCCGTCGCTAAACCCAAATATTCAGCACGTCTATGTGCAACAACAGTACGATGATATTCCTATTCAATTTGCAACCTACAAGCTAACAGTAGAAAATAATCAGGATGTCATCTGGGAGATTAATCAATTTGTACCTGATGCCAGCTCCAGAGCTTCTATTATTAGAGGAAATCCTATTTCTGTAGAAGATGCCATTAGAAAAGTGATTCAATCACATAATCTTAAATCACCACTGCTAAGCAAGTCTTCACAAAAATCCAAAGGAGTATTTGAATTTTCAAATACAGGAATGTCATCAGAACCAATTCAGGTAGATCAGGTATATATGCTTCATAATGATGAATTAGTGCTTACCTGGAGAGTCAATGTTTATCAGGAAGACGGACAGCATTGGTGGAATGAAAATGTAGATGCCAGCTCTGGAAAAATTATACATACAGAAGATTGGGTTATCTCTTGTAATTTTGGCGATGCATCCCATGAGACTCACGGTCACGGATCAGTTTTAGAAACTAAGACGGTTCCTACAGTAGAAATGGCACCTACGGCAGCATTAGCTCCTGATTCATATAATGTATTTCCTATTCCGGTAGAAAGTCCGAATCACGGTAACCGAGCCATTGTCAATGATCCTGCAAATACATCAGCCTCACCTTTTGGATGGCATGATACTAATGGGCGTACTGGAGCAGAATTTACTATTACCAGAGGTAACAACGTTTGGGCACAAGATGATAGTAATGGTAATAATGGAACTGGCTTTGCTCCCGATGGCGGAGGGGGACTTGACTTTAATTTTCCTTTGAATTTTAATCAACAACCTAGTTCCTACAGAAGTGCTGCAATTACAAATTTATTTTACTGGAATAATATTATGCACGATATCTGGTATCAGTATGGATTTGATGAAGCAAGTGGAAATTTCCAGGAAAATAACTATGGAAATGGTGGAAGAGGAAGTGATTCTGTAAGTGCTGATGCTCAAGATGGGAGTGGTACAAATAATGCTAATTTCGGAACTCCACCAGATGGATCTAATCCAAGAATGCAAATGTTTTTATGGACGAATCCTACAAGAGATGGGGATTTTGATAATGTAGTAATTGCGCATGAATATGGTCATGGTATTTCTACCAGATTAGTTGGAGGTCCTAGTAGAAATGCTTTGGGAGGTTCAGAACAAATGGGAGAAGGATGGTCTGATTGGTTTGGATTAATGATTACTTTAAAGCCTGGTGACAATGGAAGAACAGGAAGAGGTGTTGGTACATATGTTACCGGACAACCTACAACAGGCAGAGGGATCAGACCCACGCAGTATTCTACTGATAGAAGAATTAATGATACGGACTATGCAGATGTCAATTCTCTGAGAAGACCGCATGGTGTGGGATATGGTTTTGCTACGATTTTATGGGACATGACTTGGGCATTAATTGATCAAGAAGGTTTTGACTCTGATTTTTATAATGGAACCGGAGGAAATAATATTGCGATGGCTTTGGTAATAGAAGGTCTTAAAAATACTGCTAACAATCCTGGATATGTAGCTGGTAGAGATGGTATTCTTAGAGCTGATCAAGATTTATATGGAGGTCGATATGAATGTTTAATTTGGGGAGCCTTTGCTGCTAGAGGTGTTGGACAAGGTGCTAATGAAAATAACAATGGCGGGACTAACGGACAAAATGACCAGACAGTTTCGTTTGTAAATCCTTGTGATGGAGGTGGCGGTAATCAAGCTCCAACAGTTTCTTTTGCTCAACCCACTAACAACCAAGTATTCGATGTTTCAACAACGCTTTCTGTAACTGTAAATGCAACAGATAGTGATGGAAGTATTGCAAATGTTAGATTATTTCTTAATGGAAATTTAGTTCGTCAAGAAAACTTCGTGCCCTATGAATGGGGAGGTGCTAATCAAAGTGATACGTCACTACAAAATTTAAGAGCAGGTACCTACTCGCTTAGAGCTGTTGCCACAGACAATGATGGAGCAACATCAGAAAATACTATTACTGTAATAGTCAGATCTGCATCAGCAAGTCATATAGCCGTTGGTAAACCTGCAACACAATCCTCTCTAGGTTTTGGAGGAGTCCCTTCCAGAGCAGTAGATGGTAATACCAATGGTAATTATCGTGATAGTTCTGTAACTCATACGAATAGAGAAGTTGGATGGTGGAGAGTAGATCTGCAAGCTGTCTATAATATTTCTTCTATCAATGTTTATAATAGAACAGACTGCTGTACAAATCGAATAAGTGGTGCAAGTGTTTATGTAGGACTTGTCAATAGTACCAATCCTACCGATTATGTTAGAATCGGAGATCTAAATGATATTGCACGTAATGCATTCCCTAATATTGGAAGAAGAGCTCGTTACATTATGGTACGTCGTAACAATTCAAACTTCTTAAGCTTAGCAGAAGTCGAAGTTCAGGGGACATTGGCTCAGGGAAATTCTTCTGTAGCAACTGTATATGCAGATTGTAATTTTAACGGTCAAAGTGCCACGTTTGGAGTTGGAACCTATAATTTTCAAGACTTTATAGCAAGATTCCCTAATGATCAGCTTTCTTCAATTCGTGTACCTTCTGGTCTTAAAGCAACAATTTATCAACACAGCTTACGAGGAAGAACATTAGAATTAACCGGAGATAACAGCTGTTTAACCAATGAGTCTTTTAATGACCTTGCTTCTTCTATCAAAATAGAAGCTTCTTCTAATTTAGATGATAGTTTTACCGGTACTGATAAAGAAGTGGATCCTGAAGCTCTTTTTACATTATATCCAAATCCTACCTCAGATGTATTCGAAATATTTGTAAGTACCACAAGTACTGAAAATATGACCGCAACCATCTATGATATTTTAGGAAGTAAAAAAGCGCAGGTGCAATTAATACCTGGAGTAAACAGTATTTCTACCAAAAACTTTTTATTAGGATCAGGAATTTATCTGATTAAGATTAAAAGTCAGGGAGAAGAACCTGTCTTGAAAAAACTGGTAATACAATAAAAATAAGTCAATTCTAATAAACCTTATTTTTGAATCGTAAATAGGTTGAATTTTCTAAGTTACAAAACAAAGAATATTCAGCCTTTTTACTTTTTAATCTGAGATCGATTTTTAGTAATGTAAAGGATTAATACGATTTATAACTAAAAATTTCGCATATTCATCGTTTCTTTTTCCTTTCTACTTCGTTTAAAAAATAAACCGTAGCTATAGCTATGCTTGATTTTTTTGCCTTGCATAAAGAAAAAATAATTCAATGAATTTATACGAATTTTTTAATCACAAATCGTATAAAACCTCTAAATGGTAAATAAGTGTTTAAATATAAAACGTTTGTTTTTAACACAAAATTCTTATCAGAATTTCACAAACTGGGATGCCTAGGATTAATCAAACTATGATTTTTATAGTATTGTTTCTGCTATTGAATCAACTGTTTACTGTAAGAAAAGAACATTATTATACGGCTAAAAGTGCATGCTCATATAATTCTACATACATAGGAACAATATTATTAATATCAAATTTCATAGCCTCTTTATATGCACCTTCTTTAAATTTTTCTAAAGTATCATCATTCTGAAGAATACTAATAGATTTTTGAGACATATCTTTGACATCACCAACATTACTCAAATATCCGGATACTCCATCAATATTTACTTCTGGAATCCCACCTGCATTACTAGATATAACTGGAACTTTATTTACCATTGCTTCTAAGGCAGCTAACCCAAAACTTTCTCGTTCTGAGGGTAATAAAAACAAATCAGAAAAGCATAGTATTTTATCAATCTCATTACTATTCCCCAAAAAAACAACTTTATCTTTAATACCTAATTCTTTACATTGCTGTTCTGCCGGAGCGCGCTCTGGTCCATCGCCAACCATCAACAATTTAGCAGGTATTTTTTTCTGAATGTTATAAAATATTTCTATGACATCCACGATTCTTTTAACAGGTCTAAAATTGCTTATATGCGTTACAATTTTTTCTTCTGGAGCTGCCATTAATTCTCTCTGGCAATCTGTAAAACTTGTTTTTCTTTGCTTGGCGTCTATAAAATTAGGCACCACTTCTATATTCTTTTTAATATCAAAAAGTCGTAATGTATCTTCTTTTAAACTTTGAGAAACAGAAGTTACTATATCACTGTTATTAATACTAAATGTAACTGCTGGCTTATAAAAAGGATGATTTCCTACCAGTGTAATATCAGTACCGTGTAATGTAGTAACCATCGGAATATGAATTCCTTCTTCGGCAAGCATTTCTTTTGTCATATAACCCGCATACGCATGCGGAATTGCATAATGCACGTGCAACAGTTCTATATTATATTTTTTTACAGTATTCACTAATTTACTTGATAATGCCAATTCATATGGTTGGTATTGAAAGAGAGGATATTCTGGGACAGTGACCTCATGAAAATGAATATTAGGATTAAGTAGCCCTAACCGAACAGGTTGCTTATACGTAACAAAATGCACCTGATGGTTTAACTTGGCTAATGCAATTCCTAACTCTGTGGCTACGACTCCGCTTCCACCAAAAGTTGGATAACAAACAATGGCAATATTCATAAAAAATAATTTTCTTTAGCTACAAAGTACTAGAAAAATAGAATTGTTTATTGTTAAATAAGTTGTAAAAAAACATATTTAAAACCTGTAAAAAACCCTACTCACCTAAAAATAAACACCTTAAATTTCAATAATTATAGTATCCGAGCTAGTTTTAGCCTAACTTCTCTTTATAAATTATATCAATTTTAAATTAGAAAACCGGATAATCCTCCGGTTTTCTAATCAAATACTCTATTAAACTTGTTTTTAACTAATTTAATGAAAACGAATTAACGCTTTATAACTGTTTTTTGGATTAATTTATCTTCAAATTGTAGTTTAACAAAATATAATCCGGATGGAAAATTTTGAATATCTATAAATTGATTATTTGCAATTATTTCAGCACTTTTAACGAGACGCCCTAAACTATCAAAAATCTGAACTGTTGTCTTAACACTAGTGCGTTTACCAAAATTAATCTGTATGTTATCTGCTGCAGGATTGGGATATATATTTATATTTTTTTTATGAAATTCTGGAGCAGTACCGGTAGTAGTAATAGATGTTATATTCCTTGTAATAGCATTAAATTTTACAGAGTTAAAATTGAAATTCCCACCAGAAATATCCAAACGCAGTACTTTATTAGCACCAGCTGTAACTGACACTCCAGGAATTGAAACAGTCTGCCATCTTTGCCAACCACCTGTATTGGGTACAGTAACACTTCCCAGACTCACACCATCCAATGATACCTGAATAGATTTTGCCGTACTTTTAGGGCTTGCAACTCTCATATTGATAGCATATGTCCCTGCTGTAATATTAGAAATAGTGTATTCTAACCATTCACCATTAGCCACCCATCCTACATTAGCGCCTCCTCCGATATCCGTGGTATTTTGTACATCCACACCTTCTGCTCTTCTTCCTTGACCACCATTATTACTTGTATCTACATCATTGTATGCAATACCCTGACCGCCATTATCATAATTCTCTACTTCAATAGTACCTGGGATATTCTGGACAGTAAAGGCTGTCTGCGGATTTGCTATAGCTTCAAATTTCACCCAATTGATATTATAATTTCCTCCAGTAATATTTAATCTAAGTATCTGGTTTTGTATTCCATTAGAAACTAAGACATTGGAAATTGTTACATCTCTAAAATTTTGCCATCCACCTGTATTTCCAATGGCAATAGTTCCCAGATTTTGATTCCCTAAAAGCGCTTCTACAGATTTTGTACTTCCGACATTACTTGCCACTCTAAAAGTGATGTCATATGTTCCTGGTGTCACATTGCCAATAGTATATTCTAACCACTCTCCATTCACTGACCAGCCAACAAATTGACTTCCACCGGTATCATTAGTATTTCCTACATCTACACCTTGATTTATTCTTCCTTTTCCTCCTATATTATTAGTCGTCGTATCACTATATGCAACTCCCTCCCCGCCATTATCATAATTTTCTGCCTCAATTGTTCCTGGAATACTATGGGTAACAAATGAAGTCTGGGTATTTCCTACTATCGTATTTGCAGTAAAAGAACCTGTGAACACACCTCGACCATATGTTGATGCTATAATTCTATTATTAATATCATTACCTCCTGGTACCCAATAATCAAATGAAGTAACACTTACATCACTCATCCCATTTTGTGACTGATTCCAGGTTGGGGTGTTCGCATTAAAATTTGTAGTTACCCAAATACCTAATTGCGTTGCGATAATCACTTCTTTTCTATCTAATGGGTTCTGTAAAATATCCCTAACAGGAATATCTGGTAAATTTCCTTCTTTATTAACCCAATTTACACCACCATCTGTAGAAGCCCAAATACTGGTTACTCCATAATTATGTATGGTTACCAGAATATCATTTACAGAGGCTCCCAATCTTATAGAGGATATAGAGCCGATAAAAGGTGTATTGATAGCAGTCCAGTTTGCAGATCCAACACCTACATTAGATAAACGTAACACATCACCATTGGCAGTTCCTATGTACCAAGCATTACTACCAAACGGAGATGATGTAATGGCTGTTGGTTTTGCTGTAAGCAAAGGACTGGTAATATTTGCATTTTGATTCTGACTAACGTAAAATTACACTACTGATTTACAGTTATTTGCAAATCATCATTAGTTAATCCAAATTTATCAATTTGTTTTCTAATTCTTTTCACTAGTCCTAGTTTTCTTTTTTGATCGA
>NZ_VTZU01000032.1 GCF_008370685.1 Aquimarina sp. RZ0 | reverse complement strand
CGATAGTTCCTGAAATATCCAAGGCTTCTATAAGTTCTGGGATCGCAGTTATTTCATTAGATTTTTCAGCCGTTTTCACTTGACCTAGAACCATATTATTTTGGCAAGCCCAAGCACTTACCATATGGATTGGAGATTTTTTTCCGTGTGATTTTGCTCCTCGAATTGTCTTCCCATCAATAGCAATGATTTGCCCTTTGTGCTGACTGCTTACCGTAGTTACCCATTGGATAAAGTACTTTTCAAATTCCAGGCTATCGATTGCCGAAAACAATCTGTTTATAGTGTCTTCTGAAGGTATTGCGTTGGGTAATTCGAGAAATGTTTTAAGAAATGCTTCTTTTGACCTAGCAAACCCTACCATTTGTTTCCAAGTTTCTGCTCCACAAATTACTGAAATTATTCCGATAAGAAGGAGTCAATAAAATTGTGAAGTTGGTTTATATGGCTTCTAGGATCTTCCATTTGACTAAAAAATCACTACTCAAGAGGAGTTCAATAAAAAAACAGATCTCTTGTTATCTGACAATTAATGAGATAGGTACTTTCTTGTTTTGGACAGCCTGCTCTTAGTAAGTTAACTTATAACTTCTATAATCAATTTTATATAGTTTTTTCTAGAAAATGATGTAGGGTATAATGAGTTTTAACTGTTATATATATAACCACTTAAATATTTATACAATGAAAAATTCTGTTTCTAAAAATACTATTTCTCTTGTTAGTTTTTATATCAAGTGGAAGTCGTTCAAAGAAGAAAAGTTAACGATGTTGTTGAAAATTTAATCCCCAAAATGATATTAATTATTCTCTTTAAACCTACACCTTCCCGTAAATTGAGTGAATTTCGAAAGATTATTTAGTTTTAAGCTAGTACAATACTTTGCACAATTGAAATTTACAAGATTTACGGGATATTTTTAATTACTTATATTTTTATTTTAGGGCTACCCTTTTAACTCTCAAACCAAACTGTTTTCCAATAAATACTATCTTAAAACCCAAAGAATTTGACAATGTCTTAAGTTATAGATATATAAAAATTCATTATATAGATTCTTTATGAGATTTAATCGGGAGCCCTATTATTTTTTATTTTAAGGTGAAAGATGCGATTTTATATTTTTTGAAATAATATTTCCCTTTTTTAATTGTTTTCTTAATAAGTAATTCAGGAGGGTGTTATTATTTTCCTTATTTTAACGTATTGTTTTTACAGTATTTTGCTATGATAAGTTGGGGTTGTTATTCGAAAAGAATTATAGAATGAAACATTTTTTCTATCATATTTTATTTTTTGCGCTAGTTTTCCCTACCACGGAAATCAAAGCTCAATCATCCAATCTGCAGTTGATCAAAGAATATATGTTGGTACACGAGATGTCTGTAGAGGATGTTTCTGGATTAAAGATTCAGAGAGCGTCTTTTTCTAAGAGTATGAAACTAACAAATGTGTATGTTATCCAAGAATATAATACTATCCCGATTTATAATGCAATAGGAAATTTTGCAATTAGAGATGGTAAAATAATTTCCTTTTCAGAAAAGTTCCATACGCATCTTTCTAAAAAAATTGCGACAACGACGCCACATCTGAAACCTATCGATGCTATAAAGGCTATTGCTACGAATTTAGGACTACAAACATCACAGACATTAAAAGTTCTTACGAAGGAAAAAAATGGAGATATGACACTATCCGATAAGAATATCTCTCAGGAAGAAATACCAGTAAAACTAACGTATGTTTCTAAAGAAGGGCAACTGCTGCTTTGTTGGGATATTAGTATTTATACTACAGACGGAGCGCATTGGCATAGTATCCGAGTAGATGCTGTAACAGGGCAAATTATAGACAGAACAGACTGGATGATGCACTGCTCTTTTGAAGAAAATAATAGCTATAGAAAAAAAGATATAGCAAATGACATCCAAACCTCATCTTTTGGTTTTAAAAATGAGAGGAACTTATTAATGGAGGGAACTTATAATGTTTTCCCAATCCCAAGTGTGGAGAGTCCCAATCACGGATCCCGAGTATTAGTTTCTAATCCGGCAAATGCATTGGCTTCACCCTTTGGTTGGCATGATACGGATGGGATTTCGGGAATAGAATTTACAACCACTAGAGGAAACAATGTACTGGCTTCAGAAGACACGGATGCTGATAATATCGCGGGAAACCAAGCAGATGGGGGTACAGGTCTGGTATTTGATTTTCCGTTAGATCAAAGTGCAATAGTCGAAAATTTTGAAGAAGCCTCTATTACGAATCTCTTTTATGCTAATAATATAGTTCACGATGTCTGGTACCAATATGGTTTTGATGAATCCGCAGGAAATTTTCAATTTAACAATTATGGTAAAGGAGGAATAGGCAGTGATGAAGTTTTTGCAGATACACAAGACGGTTTAGGATTTAATAATGCTAATTTTGGAACACCACCGGATGGTTCTAATCCCAGAATGCAAATGTTTTTATGGAATCCTGTTTCAGACCCTTCCATAGATACTTTTGTAGTAAACAATGGAACATTGACAGGAGCTTCTTATGCTACTATAGATAACTCATTCAATCCAGGAGGTCACGTAGATGCTCCATTATTTCCTGATGGATTGACTGCAGATCTGGTGTTGGTGACAGATATGATGTCTACAACATCAACAGACCCTAATGATGCGTGTGATACGATTCTAAATGCTGCAGCACTAGTGGGAAAAATTGCTGTGGTCAAAAGAGGAAGCTGTAATTTTGATGATAAAGTCCTTAGATGTCAACAATCAGGTGCAATTGCGGTTTTGGTTGTAAACAACCAACCGGGAGCTCCAACTTCTATGGGAGGTAATAATGCATTAATCACCATTCCGGCAATTATGATAGGACTTGAGGATGGAGAAGCGTTGATTTCTGCAATGACATCAAATACAATCAATGCGACTATGTCTGATGTAGGAAGAAATTTTTTTGCAGAAGATAGTAGTTTTGATAATGGAATTGTAATACACGAATATGGTCATGGGATTTCTACTCGTTTAACCGGAGGAGCAGATAATTCTGGTTGTTTAAGAGTCTGTGCAGAGTTTGATTCTGAAGGGAATTGTATTCAGTTTACAGAACAAATGGGAGAAGGATGGTCTGATTGGTTTGCATTAATGATGACTATAGAAACTGGAGATACAGGACCAGACTCCAGAGGTATTGGAACCTATTCAATAAATGAACCTGTAACTGGAAACGGGATTAGACCTTCTCCTTATAGTATAGATATGGCCATCAATTCTGTCACTTATAAAGATACTAATAACCAAACTGTTTTTAATGCGCCTCATGGTGTAGGTTCTGTTTGGGCTTCTATGTTATGGGATTTAACCTGGGCTTTTATAGATAGAGATGGTTTTGATCCTGATATCTATAACGGTACTGGTGGAAATAATTTAGCAATGCAATTAATAATTGACGGTTTAAAATTACAATCCTGTAACCCTGGATTTATAGACGGACGAGATGCTATTCTAGCTGCAGATGAAGCTGCAAATTCCGGGGACAATGCCTGTCTTATTTGGGAAGTTTTTTCTAGACGTGGTTTGGGATGGAGTGCCAGTCAGGGAGATAGTATGAGCAGAGCAGATCAGATAGAAGCTTTTGATATTCCACCATCATCAGAATTACAATGTTTACTAAATGTTGAGGATTTTGATAAGGATATATTTAGAATTACTCCGAATCCTTCTTCTGGAAGTTTTGTCATTAATATCTCCAGAGGTTTGGGAGAAACGACGATCAGAATTGTAGATATGAATGGGAGAATAGTTTTTGATGAAGATATTTTCTTAAATGGATCTCATAGTATTAATGCTAACAATTTGAGAACAGGAATCTACCTACTGCAAATTATGACTAGAGAAGGTAATAATAGATTTACAACTAAGATTGTAATTGAATAAGAGAAAACTGTGTTAAGATTGTTTTTTTAATTCCTTCTGTAGAAATTCCACAAATTTCTCTTAATTCATCAGTCGTTCCGTGATGAATAAATTGATCAGGAATCCCGAGCATAACAATTTTAGAAGAAAAATTATTTTGGTTAATAAAATTTAAAATAGCGTTTCCAAAACCACCTTTGATAACTCCATCTTCTACTGTGATAATAATTTTGTGTTCTTTTAGTATTTGTTTAAGAAAATTACTATCCAGAGGTTTGATAAAACAAAAATGATAATGGCTTACTTTTTTTGTAATGCTATTTAATGCTTCTGTAACATTAGTAGCAATAGTTCCGGTAGATACAATAGCAATTTCTGATTTTTCTTGTTTTAAAATAGTTCCTGTACCAATAGGGAGTTTTTTCATGGCTTTTTTCCAGTTGAGCAGCGTGCCTCGTCCTCTCGGGTATCGAATAGCAATAGGTTTTTCCAGACCCAGAGAAGCTGTGTAGAGTACGTTTCTTAGCTCAATTTCGTGTGCGGGAGCGGCTATAATCATATTTGGAATACAATTAAGATAGGCAATATCAAAAACTCCGTGATGTGTAGCTCCATCCGCTCCAACCAGACCTGCACGATCAATACAAAAGATTACAGGCAAGTTTTGTAAAGCAACATCATGAATAATCTGATCATATGCCCGTTGTAAAAAAGTTGAGTAAATAGTACAGAAAGGGACTAATCCCTGAGTAGCCATTCCTGCAGCTAACGTAACCGCGTGCTGCTCGGCAATACCTACATCAATAGCTCGATCAGGTATTTCTTCCATCATATATTTTAGAGAACTTCCTGTTGGCATAGCAGGAGTAATTCCAATAATTCTAGGGTTCTCTCTGGCTAATTCTAAGAGTGTAAGTCCGAATACATCTTGGAATTTAGGAGGTTGGACAGCGTCATTTTTTGGAAATAAATTACCAGTAACCGCATCGAATTTCCCTGGGGCGTGATAGGTTATCTGGTTTTCCTCTGCCTGCTTTAAGCCTTTTCCTTTGGTGGTTATGATATGCAGAAGCTTTGGTCCTCTAACAGATTTTAGTTTTTCCAAAGTTTTTAATAATTCAGGTAAATTATGCCCATCAATTGGACCAAAATATTTAAAATTTAACGCTTCTATAATATTATCAGTTTTAGGTTTAAAACCGACTGTTGCTTTGGTAAGATATTCTTTTAGTGCTCCCACACTTGGATCAATGCCAATAGCATTATCATTGAGTATAACAAGGATATTTGTGTCTGTAACTCCTGCGTGGTTTAAGCCTTCAAAAGCCATCCCACTGGCGATAGAAGCATCTCCAATAACAGCGATGTGCTGTTTTGTATGATCTCCTTTCAGTCTAGAGGCAATAGCCATTCCTAATATGGCTGAGATAGAAGTAGATGAATGACCTACGCCAAAAGTATCATACACACTTTCACTGCGTTTAGGAAATCCACTAATGCCTCCTAATTGTCGATTTGTGTAAAATAAGTTTTTTCTACCAGTAAGAATCTTATGTGGATATGCCTGATGTCCTACATCCCAAACCAATAGATCATTAGGTGTATCAAAGATGTAATGTAGCGCAATCGTAAGTTCAATAACACCAAGACTTGCTCCCAGATGCCCTTCTTTTGAGGCTACTATATTGATAACAAACTCTCTTAATTCTTTGGCTACATCAGACAATTGATCAATAGAAAGTCTTCTAAGATCAGATGGGTATTCTATATGAGAAAGGAATTTGTCTGGCATTCTAAAAAATAAATACAAAACTACGACTTTAAAAGAAAATTTATGTACGAAGGTATCCTGTTAAAATTATTTTCCTTTTGATATAGTGTTACGTGTAATATTTTCTAGGAGATTGTCTCAGGTATAATAGGGATTCATAGCATAAAAGATAATAAATAAGAATTTCAATACGTCTATAGCAAAAGAGCAAAGTATTGATTTTATGTAAGCAAACAGGCTTATAGTTAGGATTTTTTTTATATTTTAACAATTATTTTATTAATTCATACTGATTAGTTCTCCATATGAACTATTGAAAACATTTTGTTTGACAAATAACAAAATCATATATCAAAATGAGAAATAATATACCACACAAATTTTGGAAAGCTGTTATTATATTTTTAATTATTATATTTTCGGGATGTTCGTCTGATGATAATCAGGTTCCAAGTCCAGAACCTGATACTAGCACTATTATAAGTATTGATGAATTGAAAACAAAAGTGGATGAATTATATGTGGATCTGGCAAAAGCTATGGGTTTTAATAATTTTTTCGCTTCCAGTTGGGCAGGAGATGATATTACTACTTCTTATAATAGTAGTAAATGTAGTATCAGAACTTTTGATACTAGAATTCTTGATTGTAGTGAAAGTGTTGCTTATGCTATATGGACTGAATCTTATGCAATTATAGAGAAAACAAATATTATTATAATAAATGCAGAAAGGTTAGAAATAGATGATACAGCTGTCAAAGATTTACTTACAGGAGAAGCTTATTTTGTGAGAGGATTGATGTATCACCATCTAGTAAGGATGTTTGGCAATATTCCAATACAATTGGGTATAGAGTTAGATAAAGAGGTTACTTTATCAGAAATGGCAGCTGTTTATAAACAAATTGAAAAAGACTGGTTAGCTGCAGAGAAATTACTTCCTATACTATATCCTGATGTGCAATCAGGTGCTCCACAACCTAATAAAGGCACTGCAAGCTCATTTTTATCTAGATTATACATGGATTGGGCTGGTTTTCCTGTAAGAGATGAATCTAAATACACATTAGCTGCAGGAAATGCCAAAAAAGTAATGGATAACCATATATCCCATGGTTTTGATTTAATGGAGAACTTAGATGACTTATGGTCTCTTGAACACAGGTTTAATAAAGAATCTATATTTACAGTCGTCTATTGTACTTCATGTGAATATGCTAATTTCAAAAAAGGAATTTTGGGTCTGCCGTCTGTTTTAGAAGGATGGAATGAAATTTTTGGAGAAATTAGATTTTTTGAAGATTTCCCAGAAGGACACAGAAAAAATGCAACCTATATCACAGATCCAACTATAGAAGATCCGCATACAAATCCAGAGACACAGGAGACAATACATTGGACTGATTTTGATCAGCCCAACCCTATTATAGCCAAGGTTACAGGAAAAGGAGATATCCCAAGAACTTTTACTACGGATCGGAACGATTTTCTAATGCGTTATGCAGAGGTATTACTTATCTATGCAGAAGCTTCTGGTAGAGTTGGTAGTGAAACTCCCGAAGCCTGGGAAGCACTAAATAGAGTAAAAAGAAGAGCAGAATTAGCGCCTGCAACTATACCTAATACTGCGATTGATGTTACCTCTGGAAATCTTGCTGAGTTGGCATTTACAGAAAGAAAATGGGAGTTTGCAGGAGAATTCATCAGGTGGTACGATTTAGTAAGAATGGAACGGGTGGCAGAAGTACTTAATCCTGCTTATAGAAATAATATTACTTCCACATATATCAATCCAGATTCTCCCAGATATGGAGAAACTGTAGAAGAATACGCACAGATAACAGGTTCTTTAGAAACGGACAATTATTTTACTCCTATTGCAGAAAGTATAAAAGCAGAATACCCTAATCTGTAGCATTAATACATTCGAATAATAAAGAGATAATATAGCTATAAAAGCTACGATGAATGTTTAGTTATTGAACTCATCTTGATTTTTTTCAATTCGTTATAAAAACGCTTTTTTTGGCTCAATTTTTGACTTTTTCTTATTTCATAGTATTGCTATGCAGTGCAAAAGCACTTCAATTGATCAAAAAACAACTATTTTTCGCTAGAATCAAAAAAGTGTAAACCACTTCATTTAAATACACTTTGTCCAGGCCTCAAAAGTTGAAATTTTATTAGTTTAGCTAAAAAACTAAAAAGATGTTCGATCCCTATGATGATTCACATTTTATGAGAAAAGCGCTTCAGGAAGCTGAAACTGCTTATGATAAAGGAGAGATACCTATTGGAGCTATTGTAGTGGTGGCAGATAGAGTAATTGCCAGAGCACATAATCTAACAGAAGTACTAAACGATGTTACTGCTCATGCAGAGATGCAAGCCATAACAGCGGCGGCAAATTTCTTAGGAGGAAAATACCTCAAAGAGTGTACATTATATGTAACTATCGAACCTTGCCAGATGTGTGCTGGCGCACTTTTTTGGAGTCAGATAGGTAAGATTGTTTACGGAGCCAGAGATGAACAACGAGGCTGTATCAATCTGGGGACCACGCTACATCCCAAAACAAAAATGATTGGAGGTGTTTTGGCAGAAGAATGTAGCGAAATTTTAAAGCGTTTTTTTATTGAAAAACGAAACTAGATTATAGTTTTGAAACTATTGATTTCAACGCTTTATATTCTTGTAATACGATTTATAACTAAAAATTTCGCATATTCATCGTTTCTTTTTCCTTTCTACTTCGTTTAAAAAATAAACCGTAGCTATAGCTATGCTTGATTTTTTTGCCTTGCATAAAGAAAAAATAATTCAATGAATTTATACGAATTTTTTAATCACAAATCGTATAATAATGAAAAATAAAGAATCTATATTTCAATTTAAATGAAAATAGTAACTCAGGTTGTTATAAAACTCTTTTCTATTCCCGTACTTGTCCCAAATTTCTACAATAGTTTAGTTTCATTATTTGATATTTTCAAAATAAAAAAAAGATGCTAAGTTTAGTATAAAATATATGCTAATATTATCCATTGAATTGTTTTAATCTTGACTAACATCAATTTTTGTTATTTATATTCAGTTAATTATGTTTTGTAAAATTTATCAATTTTTACCACCATTTAGATTGATTTTTCGCTTCGTTAGCTCTAGGAATTAATCGGATTCTGATGTGGGGAATGTTATTAATCGGTAATTTGGTTCATATCTGCCATATTTATAATTGCAACTTTTAGCCAGGTATTTAGTCTATATGTATATAGATAATATGCATGCGTATATCAGTACATATCATTATTTGGCTATTGTGTTATTCAGTATTTTCTCAAGATTCTGATATACTATATGGAAAAATACTAACAGGTACTGAAAAGATAGAAGCAGTAAATATTTTGAATCTTACAAAAGGAATAGGGGCAATTAATGATGCTGCAGGTTTTTTTGAGATTAAAGCAAAAGTAGATGATACGATCGTTTTTTCTTCGATTAAGCATCAACAGAAAGTACATATCGTAACTAAGAAGGATATGAAATCAGCTAGATTATCGATTAAGTTAGACATAAAAATAAATGAACTTGAAGAAGTAAGAATATCTGATCATACACTTTCGGGAGGAGTAGAAGAAGATATAAAGAAAATAAAAACATATGAGCATAATTTACCAATGTTTAGTGCAAAACAGCTAGATCAAACTCCTTTTATTAATGAAAAAGGTGTGGCTACAATACGGAGTACTGCTATTAATCATAGAAAAAATGCAACAAACTTTAATTTTATTGCCCTAGGAAGAATGATTGGTCGCTTTTTTAAGAAAAAAGAAAATAAAGGATCTAAAAAAATAAAGATTCCTAAGCTCTCTGATTTCTACAATACTAATTTTTTGGTAAATGAATTAATGATCCCAGAAACTAAATTATATGATTTTCTAGAATATCTGAATGAGAATACTCAAACCATAAAAATATTGAAATCTGAAAATGAATTAAAAATATTAGAGTTTATAATAACTGAAAGCGAAAAATTTAAAAGTAAATAACAGTTAGATATAAAAAAAGCGCTATCTAATGTAGCGCTGCTATGGGTAAAAATTCTATATTAATCGTTGATTATCCGTATTCTCGCGGCGATAATTCCCTTCCTTCCTTCTTGTTCTTCGTATTCTACTTTGTCTCCTTCTTGTAACGTTTCACCATTTAATCCTGATATATGAACAAAAATATCTTTACCTGTTTCATCGTTTGTAATAAAGCCGTAACCCTTTGATTCATTGAAAAATTTAACTGTTCCTTCCATTGTAATAAAAATAATAATTGAATTATAAAGGTAGTTTTTAAAAGAATATTAATTGTTACCAAAATGTAAATGTTTACAAAATTTTAGCAATTGTCGGTTTTTTCATTCTTGTTGAAATCTCTCATTTTTTTTAAGTTTTCTTCAGTTAACATATAGTCTTTTACCTTTTTGTTTTTCCATCGATGATAGATAAATAAAGGCATCAGTACAAATGAAGCCATCAGTATTCCAGCGCCAACCCATTTGTCTCCGTTTACATGATCACCGGAATTTTTAAAGTAATAGCCAATACCTACTAATATAATTATTAGGAAGAATAGTATTTTTATAACGTATTTCATATGCTGTTCGCAGTTATTATTTCAGGTAATCCTTTAGTATATAATCATCCCATACCTGCGCTTCAATATAGCGATCGTATTTCATTTCTTCATTGGTCATCCAGATATTTTCTCTGGGGATTCCGTATTTTTTAATAACAGTTTCCATTTCTTGTCGTACAAAAACTTTTCCGTTATACTCTTTTTTGTATTTCTTAAGCTTAGGCTCATCAAAAAACTGAAAGGATACCATACTATCCGGATAGGTAAAACTTATTTGTTCTGATTTAAAGTTATCTAACGGAATTTTCACTACACCAGGAGTATGGTAACACGATTTAAGCCAATTGCATTCGCCTAATGTAAAATAGAAAGGATTCTCTCTTTTAGGCTTCCCTCCTTTGCTTATGAATTCGTTTTTTAACCTTTTTTCTAATGCAAACCTGAGTTCAGTATAATTGGGTGGTCTTTTACTATTAAAACCAACCGAAATATTATTTTGGATGTTTTTGGCCTCCTCGAATGTATTATCAGTAATATTTTTAAAGGGACCTTGTTCAATTTCGTAATAATGAAATAAGAATTTGGGTATATTCATTGCTTATCGTGTAAAATTAATTAGTTTCCTTCGATACGCGGTTAATAATTTGGATTTAGAGATAAAGCCATAATACTTCCCATCTTTAATTACGGGAAGATTCCATGCACCCGTATCCTGAAATTTACGCATGGCTGCTTTTGCATTGTCTTCTTCATAGACAATAAATGTAGTGACCTGTGACATTAACATGGTCACCGTAGTTTTATGATATAGTGAAATGTCAAACATAATATCTCTAATATCATCCAAAGAAACGATTCCGATCAGTGTTTTATCTTCTCCAATAACAGGAAATAAATTTCTATTCGATTTTGCTACCGCCTCATCTAATAAAACCTTTAAAGTATCAGTTGATTTTACGGCAATAAAATTTGTTTCTATGCAACCTTCTAAGTTCATTAAAGTGAGAACGGTTTGATCCTTGTCATGCGTGAGTAGTTGACCTTTTTCAGCAAGTTTTTGAGTATAAATTGTATATTCTGTATTATTTTTAGAAATGATAAAGGATATAGCAGTGGTTATCATTAGCGGAACAAATAGTTCATAACTAGTGGTGATTTCTGCAATTAGAAATATAGAGGTCAGAGGTGCGTGCAATACTCCGGCAATTAATCCTGCCATACCTAATAAGGTAAAATTTGCTTCAGACACCTGAAATCCAAAACCTATAGTATTTATTATTTTTGAAACTACATTTCCCAGTGCACTCCCCATGACCATAGTAGGTATAAAAATACCTCCACTTCCTCCAGCAGCAAAGGTAGTGGTCATGGCAATAGCTTTAAAGATAGTAATCCCAAATAATAATGCAATTACAATCCATATATTCTCTATATACGCATCAAAAGGTGTTTTGCCCAATGCCATAAGATGATCGCCTCTTAATAAATCATTTATAAAACCCAGACCTTCTCCGTATAAAGGAGGAATAAAGTAGAGCATGATACCAATGGCTATTCCTCCAATAAATAATTTTTGCAATTTATTAGAAAATCTGTTAAAGAAATTTTGAATTCCAAAGTACATTTTAGTAAAATAGATAGAGGCTGTAGCGGTTGCCACACCAAGAATACAGTAAAAAGGAGTGTCTGCAATATTGAATTTTTCAATTACTTCAAATCTAAAAAGAACTTCATCTCCAAGAAAAAAATAAGAAGTAATAATAGAAGATACTGATGCCAGTAACAGTGGTAATAATGATGTTAAAGTAAGATCCAGACTAAAAACTTCTACAGCAAATACTAATCCTGCCAGAGGAGATTTAAAAACAGCGGATATAGCTCCCGCTGCTGCGCACCCGATAAACAGACTTCTGTCTTTATTATTAACATGAAAAAGAGTACTTATACTAGAACTCAGCGCTGCTCCCGATGCTATAGCTGATCCCAGTAATCCCACAGATCCACCAAACCCTACAGTGAGTGGTGCTGTCAATAATGGGAAATAAATTTTGATTTGTTTAATAATCCCATTTTTCCGAGATAAAGAATATAATATAGAGGAAATAGCATGTTCTACCTCTAATTTGAAGATATGTTTTGAAATTAAATGTACCAGAAATAATCCTATAAGAGGTAAAATGAAATAAAAAGAAGCCTGAAAAGATATAATATCACTTTCTAAGATAGTTTGAATTATATGCGTGATGTTTTTTAGCAATACAGAAACCAAACCTGCAGAAATACCTACCAATACACTGAGCATAAGAATAAAATTCTTACTGGAGATATGGCGATATCTCCATACTAAAAATCTATGGAGTGCTGTCTTTTTTTTGGCAGTCATAAATACTACTACTCTTGGTCAAGATTACAAGGTAATAAAAAATCCCGCGCTTGGCGGGATCATATACCATTTCTGGTTTCAATGGGTGGTTTTAAAACCAGAAATGGTATAATCTTTTATAAATCAAGCTTTATATTTAATTCCTTTAGTTGTTCAGTATCAATAGTAGCAGGGGCATCGATCATAACATCACGACCACTGTTGTTTTTAGGAAAAGCAATGAAATCTCGAATCGTTTCTTGTCCGCCGAGAATGGCTACCAGTCTGTCAAACCCAAAAGCAATTCCTCCATGAGGAGGAGCGCCATATTGAAAAGCGTCTAATAAGAATCCAAACTGAGCTTTTGCTTCTTCTGGAGTAAACCCTAAATGATCAAACATCAATTTTTGTGTTTCTTTATCATGAATACGTATAGATCCGCCACCTATCTCGTTTCCGTTAAGCACAAGATCATATGCATTTGCTCTCACATCTCCAGGTCTAGAATTTAATAAAGGAATATCTCCAGGTTTAGGAGACGTAAAAGGATGATGCATGGCATGATATCTTTCTGTATCTTCATCCCATTCTAGTAACGGAAAGTCAACTACCCATAGCGGAGCAAATTCTTCAGGTTTTCTTAATCCAAGTCGTTCACCCATTTCCATCCTCAACGCACTTAATTGCCCTCTTACTTTATGAGTTTGTCCCGAAAGAACACATATAAGATCTCCAGCATTTGCTCCTGTGATCTCTGCCCATTGTGATAAATCATCCTGATCGTAAAATTTATCTACAGAAGATTTAAAGCTTCCATCTTCATTACATTTTACATAGACCATGCCTAATGCTCCAACTTGAGGACGTTTAACCCAGTCAATAAGCTTGTCTATTTCTTTCCTTGTATATGAAGCGCCTCCCGGAACTGCTATTCCAACAACTAGCTCGGCATCATTAAAAACTTTGAAATCTTTATGCTGAGCGACCTTATTGAGTTCTCCGAATTTCATACCAAAACGAATATCCGGTTTGTCATTACCATAGATTTTTATCGCTTGATCATAGGTCATTCTAGGAAAATCATGAATAGCTATTCCTTTAATGTCTTTGATTAAATGGCGTGTAAGTCCTTCAAAAATTGTTAAAATATCTTCCTGTTCTACAAATGCCATTTCGCAATCTATTTGTGTAAATTCTGGCTGTCTGTCTGCTCTTAAATCTTCATCTCTAAAACATTTCACAATCTGAAAATACTTATCCATGCCACCCACCATAAGTAACTGTTTGAATGTTTGCGGAGATTGCGGTAATGCATAAAACTGACCTTCATTCATACGAGAAGGTACTACAAAATCACGAGCACCTTCTGGCGTAGATTTAATAAGATAAGGGGTTTCTATTTCTATAAATCCTTCTTCTGATAAATAGTTACGAACTTTCATACCTACCTGATGACGAAATAATAAATTATTTTTTACCGGATTACGTCTAATGTCCAGGTATCGATATTTCATCCTGATATCTTCTCCACCATCCGTCTGATCCTCTATAGTAAATGGAGGAACTAAAGCTTCATTTAGAACCTGTAGTTCTGTTACCAGAATTTCAATAGTACCCGTCGGTATATTTGAGTTTTTGGATTCACGTTCTATAACAGATCCTTTGATATGTATTACATATTCTCTACCTAATGTTTTAGCCTTTTCTACAACAGCTACAGGTGTACGTTTTTCGTCAAAAATTAATTGAGTAATCCCATAACGATCCCGGAGATCTACCCAAATCATAAAACCTTTATCTCTCGTTTTTTGTACCCATCCAGATAGGGCAACTTCTTTATTGATGTCTGAGGCGCGTAATTCACCACAAGAATGAGTTCTATACATAGCTATTTGTTATGGCTGCAAAAGTAAGAAGTTTAATATAAATATGGATTGTTTTCATCAAAATGAAAAATCAAATTCAGTGTAAATATTTATTTAATAATACCTGAGGTTTTAACATTGTTTACATATGGTTAAACCTTTAATTTGTTTATTTTCAGACCCTTAAATACTAACATTTGTTAGTGTTAACTTTTTTTTGTTATTCTATTTTAATAGATTTAACGAAATTTTAAACAAATCATAATGAAAAAACAAACTCAGATTAACAAGGGGCTTTTGTTATTCTTGTTTTTCTTTCCTATTATTCTGTTCGCTCAGGAGACTATCACAGGAAAGGTTATAAACGAGGGTACAGGAGAAGGAATACCTTTTATTAACATTGTTGAAGAGGGAACTAACAATGGTACAGCGACTGATATTGATGGTAACTTCTCACTTACTGTCAATTCGTTACCAGTAAAGTTAAAAGTTTTTGCGATTGGTTTTGCAGAAAAATCAGTGTCAGTAGAAATTGCAGGAAGTATTACTATACAAGTTGCTGAATCTACAGAATCATTAGAAGAGGTTGTAATAACTGGTTTGGCAACCTCAGTAAAGCGAAGTAATGCAGCCAATGCAGTATCTTCTGTATCTGCAGAAGACTTAGCAGGACTAACACCTCCGCAAACTCTGGATGGAGCCTTGGCAGGTAAATTTGCAGGGGCATTAATTACCAAGAGTTCTGGTGCTCCAGGAGGAGGTATATCAGTAAAACTAAGAGGGGTTACTTCTATTAATGGTAATTCCCAGCCCCTATATATAGTAGATGGGGTATACGTAAATAATAATAGTATTTCAGGAGCTGGATTAAATGCTGTTTCTGGAGCAGCAGGAGGAGGTAACGCCTCGAATCAAGATAATCCATCAAACAGGATTGCTGATATTAACCCTGACGATATTGAGAGTGTAGAAATTCTTAAAGGAGCTTCTGCAGCCGCTATATATGGAGCGAGAGCTGCAGCCGGGGTGATTATCATAACGACCAAAAAAGGGAAAGCAGGACAAACTAAAATTTCGTTCTCTCAAGATGCAGGATTTAATACAATCATTAGACCGAGGGGGCAAAGAAATTTTACTGAAGATAGAATTTTTGACATATTCTTTAGTCCTGACCCAGATGACCCTGTAGCTGAGCAAAACTCCAGAGACGCAGCAAATGCTCAGGTAGCTCTTTTTACAGATGCCAGAAATAATGGAAGGCTTGTAGACTTTGAAGATGAAATCTATGGAGAGGAAGGTTTTATTACTAATACAAGTGTAAACGTTTCTGGAGGATCAGATAATACACTCTTTTATGCTGCTTTTTCTAATAATGAGGAAGATGGTATTGTACAAAATACAGGATATAACAGAAAGTCAATACGTTTTAATATAAATCACGATTTTTTAGATAAGAGAGCAAAACTTTCTTTGACTAGTAATTATATTGACTCCAGATCTAATAGAGGTTTTTTTAACAATGACAATACGGGAACTACAATAGGAGTGGCTCTGACATCAACACTCCCGTATGCGGATTTATTTCCGGATGCTAATGGGAATTATCCAGACAACCCATTTGGCTCTTCTAATCCACTACAAACAAGGGATTTGATCACAAACAGAGAGGATGTGAATCGATTTATCGTGGGAAGTGCACTCGATGTGAAGCTTTATGAAGCAGAAAAATCTAATTTAAAAGCTGTCATAAGAGGAGGAGTTGATTATTATCAATTAATTACTACTGCAATATTTCCCGAACAATTACAGTTTCAGAAACCTTCTAATGGAGGTTTAAATGGATTAAGTGCCCTAGGAACAACAGAAAATAAAGATGCCAATTATTCTTTGTTTTTGGTACATAATTATACTACTGATAATGACCTTAATTTTAGAACCCAGGCAGGTGTAACTAAACAAACCTTCTTTAGAAATACTGTTAGAAATATTACGAGTGATTTAATTGCTGCCCAAAGTAACCTGGATCAGGGTGCTAATGTAAGTGTAACTCAATTTAGACAAGAGCAAGAAGATCAAGGATTTTTTGTTCAGGAAGAATTAAATTATCAGGATAAAATTATTGGTACTCTCGGTATAAGAGGAGATAAATCTAGTAATAATGGGGATGCTAACAAGTTTTTTTATTATCCAAAAGCTTCTGCTGCGGTAAATATACATAGTTTTGATTTCTGGAAAATTCCGGTTGTAAATCAATTTAAGGTAAGAGCCGCATACGGAGAAGCGGGTAATTTTGCACCAAATGGAGCTTTATTTACTGCATATACAAACTCATTAATAGACGGTAACGTAGGTATTGTAGTACCTGCAACTCTTGGAGATCCTACTATTTCTCCAGAAAAACAAAAAGAATTAGAAGTTGGTTTTGATGCAAGTTTTTTAGATAGTAGAATAGGATTAGAATTTTCATATTACAATAAATCCGTAGACGACCTTATTTTACAAGCAAATATAGAACCCTCTTCAGGTTTTACATCCAGATTTGCCAATGCCGGTAATTTGGCAAATAGAGGAGTGGAGATTGCAATAAATGCCAATATCATCCAAAATGATAATTTTGACTGGAATACCAATGTATTGTTTTTTACAAATACATCAGAAATCACAAAATTAGAGGTAGCACCGTTTAATTTGGGAGGTTTTGGAGCTGGTCTCGGTACGTTCAGAATTGAAGAAGGAAAAAGTGCAACACAAATAGTAGGAACCAATGCTGATGGTGATCTTGTGGTTTTAGGAAATTCAGAACCTGATTTTCAGATTACCTGGTCTAATAATGTAAGATACAAGGATTTTACATTATCATTCTTATGGCATTGGAAACAAGGAGGGGATAACATAAATCTAACCAATCTGTTGACAGATTTTGGCGGTACGAGTCCTGATTATGATGATGTGGATTTAGATCCGGCAGGAACTACACCAAATGGACCTTTTAGAATCGGAGCATTTCGAGCAGGAAATGCAACCCCTTTCGTTGAAGATGCATCATATCTAAGATTAAGAGAAGTTGGGCTGTATTATAATTTGCCTTCTAAAATTCGCAAACAGGTTTTTGGGAACTATGTTTCTAACCTTAAAATAGGGTTCTCAGGGAATAATCTAATTAATGTTTTTGATTATAATAGTTATGATCCTGAAGTCTCTAATTTTGGGTCTAATGGTTTATCAACAGGAGTTGAGGTAACACCATTTCCATCATCAAAACGTTACTTATTTCATTTAGCAGTTGACTTTTAAACAAAAATATTAAGAAAATGAAAATACTAAAGAATATTTTAATAGTAGGTTTTGTTGCATTAATAGCAGTTTCTTGCGAAATTGAAGATGCAACAAATTTGAATGGACCTACAACAGATTCTGTCTCTGAAGATTTGTCGAGAGCAGAATTGAGACAGACAATGGCAGGTGTATTAGCTGATATGAGAGTTCAATTAGCAACACAAACTGATGGTCAGGCTGTGGCTGGAAGAGAATATTGGAGATTCCAAAGTTCTGACCCAAGATGGACTGCGGATTTATTAACCGGAACCTTAGATGATAATACCTTTTATACTACAAATCCGTATGCAGCCAGATACGCTACAGTGAAAGATATTAATCTAATTCTAGAAGGATTAGAAAATTCTACAGCTGGTTTTTCTGCAGAAGAAATAGCAGCAACAAGAGGTTTTGCAAATACCATTAAGGCACACGAGTTGTTGATGGTACTGAATCAACAATTTCAAAACGGAATTCGTGTTGATGTCAATGACCCGGACAACCTTGGTCCTTTTGTTAGTTATGAAGAAGGACTGACAGCCGTTTTTGAAATGCTGACAACTGCCTCTGCGGATTTGGCTAATGCAGGAAGTGAGTTCCCTTTTGTAATACCATCTGGTTTTGACGGTATCGAAGGGGCATCAGGAGTTCCTGATATACCAGAAGATGCTATAGTATCTCCAGCAGATTTTCTCACCTTTACAAATGCTTTAATGGCAAGAGTAGAGGCATATCGTGGCAACTATGCATCTGTGATTACATTGCTTTCAAACTCTTTTATGGATATGTCTGGAGATCTTAGAACTGGAGCTTATTTTACATTCTCTCTAACCGGTGCCGATATTGCTAATCCATTGTTTTTTGCATTAAATTCTACAGTTGCAAATGCAAGAATTGCACATCCATCATTTATAGTGGATGCAGAAGCAAATGATAACAGACTTAGTAAGGTGGTTTTTAGAGAAGTATTAAATGATGCTACTGGTATGGTAGAAGCAAACCCTTTAACTTCGGATAATCTAACAGGTACTCATGACGTGTTTATTTATGACAGTAATGTGGCTTCTGTACCGATTTTAAGAAATGAAGAGTTAATTTTGTTATTGGCAGAGGCTAACCATATTACAAATCCTACTGCGGCAGTAGCAGCGATTGATATTATTAGGACAGCAGCAGGTTTACCTGCATACTCTGGAGGAACTACTCCCGCAGATTTGGTTACAGAAATATTAAATCAAAGGAGATACTCATTATACGCAGAAGGAGGTCATCGATGGATTGATTTAAGAAGATTTGATAGATTAAGTGATTTAGAACCTTTAGATAGAGGAGGAGATGCTACTTTTGATAGATTCCCTACTCCAGCTAATGAAAATCGTAATTAAGAAATTAGTCTAATTGATAATATTTAAATAAAAACGCCGCAAATTTGCGGCGTTTTTTTATGATTTATATCTCAAGAATTTTGAAATCTATTCTATGTATTATACGATTTATAACTAAAAATTTCGCATATTCATCGTTTCTTTTTCCTTTCTACTTCGTTTAAAAAATAAACCGTAGCTATAGCTATGTTTGATTTTTTTGCCTTGCATAAAGAAAAAATAATTCAATGAATTTATACGAATTTTTTAATCACAAATCGTATTAGACATTTTTTTTAAGATTTTATAATTCTAGTACCGATTTAAAATCCTAATTAAAATCTGCTCTTTTTGCTTAAGCGTTTAAAACCATAATTATATATAAAAAGATTGTCTTACTCACACCCTACTTATATTCTATCTACCACTAAAGAAGTATATAATTCTTTTTCTCTTTTTTCTTTTTCCTGAGCATCAATAACTGCAATGGCCGCCATATTTACAATTTCTTCTACACTAGCTCCTAGCTGAAGAATATGCACAGGTTTTTTCATACCCATCATAATAGGACCAATGGATTCTGAGTCGTTTAATTCTTTAAGCATCTTATATGTACTATTAGCAGAATCCAGATTAGGAAATACTAATGTATTTACTTTACGCCCATTCAGTTTAGAAAACGGAAATTTGTCTTTACGCATTTCTTTATTCAATGCAAAATCCATCTGTAATTCTCCGTCTACCATGAGATCCGGATAGTATCTATGCAGATATGCCACAGCTTCTTTTACCTTAGACGCATTAGGATGTTTTGAAGATCCAAAATTAGCATAAGATATCATAGCAACTACTGGATCTACACCAAACATTTCTACAGTTTTGGCAGTCATTTGTGCAATCTTAGCCAATTCTTTAGCCGTAGGCTCAATATTAATAGAAGTATCACTAATAAATAAAGGTCCCTTATCAGTCATCATCAAATTCATAGTAGCAATACGGGTAGCTCCTTTTGCCAATCCAACAAGATCAAGCATTGGTTTTAACACTGAAGGATAACTACGGGAATATCCAGATAGCAATGCGTCTGCATCTCCTTCATTAACCATCATAGCTGCAAAATAATTACGTTCACGCATTACTCGTTGTGCGCCATATAATGTGATTCCTTTTCTACTATTATCCTTCCAGTATTTCTCTGCATACCTGTTTTTCCGGTCAATTTCTTCGTCTTCCTTTGGATCGATAATAGTTACTCCTTTCGGATCAAATTCAATCTCTTTCATCAGTTCCAGAATAATATCTCTACGCCCCAGTAATATCGGGAAGGCAATTCCTTCTTCTTTTACTGTTTGTGCTGCTTTCAATACATCCAGGTGATCTCCTTCTGCAAAAACCACTCTTTTGGGATTCGTTTTTGCCCTATCCATTAATAAGCGTACTAGCTTATTATCATTCCCCATCCGTTCTCTTAATTCATCCTCATACCGTTGCCAATCTGTGATAGGTTCTGTTGCTACACCACTTTCGATAGCTGCTTTTGCTACCGCCGGAGGAACTTTTGCTATTAACCTGGGATCAAAAGGTTTTGGGATGATGTATTCTCTACCAAAATTAAGACGGGTTTCTCCATATGCTATATTCACCTGTTCTGGTACAGGTTCTTTTGCTAATTCTGCCAGCGCTTTTACGGCAGCCATTTTCATAGCTTCATTAATAGCTGTAGCTCTTACATCTAATGCTCCTCTAAAAATAAATGGAAAACCTAATACATTATTTACCTGATTAGGATGATCACTTCTTCCGGTCGCCATAATTACGTCTTTGCGTGCACTAATCGCCAAATCGTATCTAATTTCCGGATCAGGGTTGGCCATCGCAAAAACGATAGGATCATTCGCCATAGTTTTCAACATCTCTGGAGTCACCAGGTTGGCCATAGACAATCCTATAAACACATCTGCATCTTTCATAGCATCTTCTAAACTATTGAGATCAAGGCTTGTAGCAAATTCTGCTTTTTCTTTGGTAAGATTCTCTCTATCTGCACGTATAACTCCTTTACTATCAGTCATCACAATATTTTCAGACTTTGCACCAAAAGCTTTATACAAGCGTGTGCATGATACCGCTGCGGCTCCTGCCCCACTAACCACAATCCTAACTTTATCAATATCTTTTTCTGTTATTTCTAATGCGTTTAACAGTGCCGCCGCAGAGATAATGGCTGTCCCATGTTGATCATCGTGCATGACAGGAATATCCAATTCTTCTTTTAAACGTCTTTCTATTTCGAATGCTTCGGGCGCTTTTATATCTTCAAGATTGATCCCTCCAAAAGTGGGGGCGATGTTTTTTACCGTTTCAACAAACGCATCTATGTCTTTCGTATCTACCTCAATATCAAACACGTCAATATCAGCAAAAATTTTAAACAATAAGCCCTTACCTTCCATTACTGGTTTTGAGGCTTCCGGACCTATATCTCCTAGTCCTAGCACCGCTGTACCATTAGAGATAACGGCAACCAGATTCCCTTTGGCTGTATACTTATAAGCATTTGCCGGGTCTTTTTCAATTTCTAAACAGGGTTCTGCTACTCCTGGAGAATATGCCAATGACAGATCTCTTTGTGTTGCATATTTTTTTGTGGGTACTACTTTAATTTTACCTGGGGTAGGCTTAGCGTGATAAACTAATGCTTCTCGTCTTTTGCTTTCGATACTCATACTAAATCAATATATTATGTGTGAATATAAAATGAATTTCAAAAAATAAAACGAACTTATTTGTATTCGTTTATATTTTTGAACTTCATCTAACCTATACAAAGGTACAAGTCTATTCGAGATGCAAAAACTAAACGACAGTTATCTTTTAAATAAAATAAAATTCTAAAAACTTTTATTTATTTCACAAAATCAATACTAAATTCACTAAGTATTCTACTTTTTACTGAAGATTTTATCAGGATCTACGCCTTTATCTAGTTTTTTCTTAGTATCCTCATTCAAAATACTTAATCCTAGTTGATACGATGCATTCATCCATCCAAAACCACTGGGAGTAATGTAGTTAAACTCTGTCCCCACGTTACCATATTCTGCATATACTTTGTGAGTACAGGCAACTACATCATACTTTTCGGGAATCGTACCGTTGTAATCTACCGCATTTTTAGTAATCATCCAAAGCCAACGATATATCAGTTCTTTGGCTTCTTCTGTATATCCATAGTTAAGTAAACCTCTCCAGATCATCATTTGATGTGGCGCCCATCCATTGGGGTAATCCCACTGCCGCTGTGGTGCATCAGGAGTACTCTTATCTGATATATCTGTAGTCCCTGCTATGCCTCCTTTTTGGACCAATTCGTCGAATAAGCTCTTTACTAATAGTGCCGCCTGCTTCTCTGTACATAATCCTGCCCAAAGAGGATAATAATTAGTTGCTGATGTAATAGGTTGTTGTTGTTTCTTAACCATATTGTAATCATAAAATGTTCCTTTCTCCTGATTCCACATTAATGTATTCATGCGATCCTTTCTTCTTTCAGCTTTTCGTAACCACTGCGCTGATGTATGCTTTGTAACTCCCATCATAAACTCATTCCCGAACGCTTCTCTAATCAGGTAGGCAATATCTTTTTCATACTTATATAAGAGACTATTAATCCCAACAGTATTCAAGTCTATACAAACATTATCCAGCCGGTTTGATGTATCGTGACCACTTTCTCTCATAGAGCGATCGTGTGTAAAGTATAGGTCTAGTTTTTTATCTATAAGTACTCCCGAGTTGTATTTTTCTGTAAACTCTATTAGATCAAGTTGATGTTTTTCTGCATATGTATTCAGAACAAAATCAAAATGTCCTTCTTCTGTTTCTGGTGGGATTCCTATTCCTTCTCCATAAAACCGATTCAATCCGGTAGTTGTGAGCCTCACTCCTTTTTGCATCCATACGGTCTCATATTCTTTGATTACCATTCTCAAGTTGTTTGCCAGCCATTCTCTGGAAAGTTGTGAGTTGTTTTCATATATTTCTTTTAATAATGAACTAAAAAAAGGCGGCTGTGTTCTGGTCAAATAATAACTTCTGTTCGCATTAAGAATCTTGCCATAATGTGCTATTTGATATCCAAAATTATCTGCCATTGCCATTGCCAGATCCGCTCGCCCGTCAATTAATAAGCCCACAGACTCAAAGTAACTATCCCAACCATACATCTCGTTAAACCGTCCTCCCGGAACTACAAAAGGTGTAGCCTGATAAGCTCCCTGATCATCTTTATAGTGAGCCAGGTTTAAAATTCCTGGTTTTCTGTTTAGTTTCTTAACATATTCTGGCGTAATAACTTCAGGTAATGTTACCACCTTAAGTGTTGGAATGTCAGTTTTTATAGATTCGAAATAACTAAGTGCTTCCTGATCTTTATTAGGTACATATATTCTAAAAGTATCTGTATCAGATTTTGTATCCTCTAGTATTTTTGACAATCCTTTTTTATCTACAGATCTGGTGAGGTTATCCCAATATCGGGTTTTTATTAATCTTGAAATTCGATTACTTGGCGATTCAGTAATTCTCTCTAAAGAGATCGCACTATCTTTTTCTGCAATCGCCAATTCCTGAAGCAGGTTAGATAAATGATAGGTTCCTTTTAGTGAATGAATTGTTCCACTAGCATCTGCGAAATCAAATTCCTTTGGTCCTTTATCGTCAATAGTTATTTTTTTATCCCCATCTGTATCTTCTTGTATTATTAATTGTTCTAAAACTTTCTGATGACTCAACTGTGGTATTTTCACTTCGTTTTTACATCCTATATCCATTATAAGAATCACGAAAAGTAAGAAATAGTACGTTTTAAAATGTTTCATATTCAGGACTTTACTATTGAATGCGTATTTTTTGATTAACACTTTATCCGACAGTATTTAACAATAATTTTGCTAAAAACTTCTAAGATCGGTGTAAAATAAATTCGTTTATTGAATTGTTTTTCAGAATTTAAGGGTATCTGAAAAGGACTTTTTAATTTTCTCTGAGTAAGATATTAAAATTTAAACGAGATTTCTATGAGAAATACCTGAATACTTTCATCTGTAGTACAAAAGTTTACATATTTCTGAAATTAACCTTGCCATTTCTAACGTAAATCTTGCAAATATGGGGCTACCTATTTTTTATACCAGTCATCATTTGAATTTACTGGAACAAAATATCCTTTTTTATTTTAGTTTTCAGAATAAAAAAGTCAAAATTTTCTTTTACACAACTTCAAACAATAAATGGTATTACCTAATATTTAAACATAGAAATTAGGTATTACTTTAACGATATAAAACTTTTGATTTTTGTTTATATAACAATATTTTGTTTTCTTATGAGTAATTCAGATTAAAACCTTCTTATAATACTACTTTTTTAAAAATTGAATGTTTCGGGTTAAGCCAGAGAATTTAGTTCTTTTTACCGCAGATTTTTGAAATACTTTAGAAAATACTTCTTGCGTAATCTCTTCCCAATCTTTTTGGGTCATCTCCAATAATTCTGGATTAGGATCAAATAATGGCTCGTTATGTGACTTAGAGAAACGATTCCAGGGGCATACATCCTGACATATATCGCACCCAAACATCCAATTATCAAATTTACCTTGAACAGTTGCAGGTATTTCATCTTTTAATTCGATGGTAAAATAGGAAATACACTTACTTCCATCTACCACATAAGGATCAACAATGGCTTGAGTAGGACAAGCATCTATACAAGCAGTACAGGTTCCACAATGATCCGTAACAGGAGTATCATATTCTAATTCTAAATCAAGTATCAATTCTGCGATAAAATAGTAAGAACCAACTTTTTGAGTAATCAAATTACTATTCTTACCTACCCAGCCCAAACCACTTTTTGCTGCCCAGGCTTTGTCTAATACTGGTGCAGAATCTACAAAAGCTCTTCCATGTACTTCTCCGATTTCCTCAGAAATAAATTCCAGGAGCTGCTTAAGTTTTCCTTTGATAACGTGATGATAATCATGACCATAGGCATACTTAGAAATTTTTGGAGCATCTGGGTCTTTCTGAGATGCTGAAGGAAAATAATTTAATAATAATGATATTACACTTTTGGACCCTTCTACCAGAAGTGTTGGATCCAGACGTTTATCAAAATGATTTTCCATGTAAGACATCTGTCCGTTCATATTTTTTTGCAACCATTTCTCTAACCGAGGTGCTTCTTCTTCAAGAAATGCTGCTTTGCTAATACCACAGGACAAAAACCCAAGACGTCTGGCTTCCTCTTTTATAATTTTAGTATACTTAGATTTTAGTGTCAATTATATTTCTTCTTTTATATCCTTACTCATAATCTGTATCCCTTTTTGTATTACCAGCGATGTGGGTAATGTTATATTTTCTCCACGATCAGTACGCATAAAAAGATAAAAACTAGTAATATCTTTTACTTCTCCAACCCAATCAAAATCTTTATCCAAAACCTTAATTCTATCTCCGATTCTTACTGGATGGTTAAAGAATAAAATTGCACTTGCTGTAAGATTAGATAATATAGACCACTGTGCAAAAAAAGCAATCCCAAGAACCGCTAATACCGAAGAAATAAAAACACTAAAATCCTTAATATCAACTCCCCAAATAATAGCAAGTACTGCTATTGTTATTAAGTATATAAAGAGGTAACTAAAATTAAGTATCGCTTTACTCCTATTAGGATTTATAGCTCTCACCTTACTGAATTTTCTAATTATCTGTTTGGATATAAATCTTACAATCAACAAAAGGGTAAATAAGATAACTGTATATATTTCTAATTTATAGGGTATCATCTTCGTGTTTTTTATAATATTGATCTATCTAGTTGTAAATTTTAAGAGTGGGGCAACTGGTTTTAATGTAATTAATGGTTTTATATTAATTTCTTCTATCTCTGTTGCTATTTGATATTTCTTAATCAATTCACTAACAGTGACAATCATTTCATACATCGCAAAATTACTGCCTACACACATTCTAGGCCCTGCCCCAAAAGGAAAATACCAATCTGAATATTCTTTTTTATAATCTTGATGAAATCTGTCAGGATCAAAAGTCTCCGGTCGTTCCCAAAAATCATTATGTCTATGTATCTCATAAAAAGAGATTAGAACCGTCATCCCTTTTGCTAATCGTATGCCACTATAACTATCATTTTCAATGGCAACACGATCAGAAAAATAAACAGGAGGATATAATCGCATCGCTTCTTCAATACACTGAATTGTATATTTACTTCTGGCAAACTGCTCCATCAGTGGTACTTCATCTGCTCCAAACCCAAGCGCTTCTTTATACACTTTTTCCTGAATCTCTGGATGCATTGCCAGTAATACTAATGTAAATGTGAGTGCATTAGAGGTCGTCTCATGACCTGCCACAAAAAGAATAAGTATCTCATCTATTAATTGTTCATTATTCATTTGGCTACCGTCATCATACCTGGAAGCCAACAACATATCCAGAAGGTCATCATAAGTATTCCCCGAGTTCTTTCTCTCTTCAATAATTAGATTTAGCATAGCTCTCGCTTCACTGGTTAATCTCAGTGTATTTTTAATCTGTCCACTAAGATAAAACCACCATCTTTTATAAGGCTGTCTGATTTCCCGAATCAAAGATCGTTGTGCCTCTTCTGTAATCTGCTGAAGCCTGCTAATAGTATCCCCGGTATCTGTATAACTAAATAAAGATTTGGCAACTACCTTAAAAGCTATATCATTCATTAAAGGGTAGATATCTATGGTCAGGTCTGGTTGAATTCGTGTTAATTCTTTTTTAATCGTTTCTCGTATCGTAGCTGCAATACCATCAATCTTCTTTTTATAAAATGCAGGCTGAATTAGCCTTCTTTGTTTTAACCAATACTCACCATTTGAGGTTAAAAGTCCATTTCCTATATATCTTGCTAAGTCTTTTGACTGCAGTGGAGATTTATGATATTTACGATGATGATGCTGAAGCATATGTTTTGCCAAACCAGCATCTCGTATAAATAGAGCTGATTTTCCAAAACCAAGACTTACTTCAAAAATATCTCCATGTTTTTCAAAATTCTCATGATGAAATGGCAATGGGTTTTTGAGAATTCTTTTAGCATTTTTTAATACACGAAGAAATGAGACTTTAGGAATATTCATATATATAGTATCCTTAGACTTCATCTGTTTACATGTATTGTTTTTAGGAATAACATCGAATCTTTGACTCGATATTCGAGATTTAAATGCTCTGAGGCTTTCCTCGAAATCAAAATGTTTTTTTCAATAAATGCCTCGCAGGCTTGCCCTGAGGTAGTTTACTACTAAAAGAATCATTCGCTTTTATTCTTAAAACTTTTTTTAAATTGTGTTATTTCTTGTTAAAACAATCCTCCCTGGATTCCTCCTTTAACTCTTCCTAAATGTTTATATGCTGCTTCGGTGACCTCACGACCACGTGGAGTTCTCATAATAAACCCTTGCTGAATCAAAAAAGGTTCATATACTTCTTCTATTGTCTCTGGGCTTTCACTTACGGCAGTAGCAATGGTGGTTAATCCAACAGGACCACCTTTGAATTTATCAATCAATGTCAGTAAAATTTTATTATCCATCTCATCCAATCCATGTGCATCTACATTCAAAGCTTTGAGTGCATATTTAGAAATCTCGATGTCAATCTTACCATTACCTTTAATCTGTGCAAAATCGCGCACTCTCCTTAGTAATGCATTTGCTATCCTGGGAGTTCCTCTACTTCTTCCCGCAATTTCTATTGCAGCTTCCATAGAGATAGGTACATTAAGTATATGTGCACTTCTTTCTACAATAGTAGCTAGTAACTCTGTTGTATAATATTGTAATCTGGACTGAATTCCGAATCGGGCACGCATAGGAGCGGTTAACAAACCTGATCTTGTAGTAGCTCCTATCAGTGTAAAAGGATTGAGATTAATCTGTACCGTTCTGGCATTCGGTCCACTCTCAATCATAATATCAATTTTATAATCTTCCATTGCAGAATACAAATATTCTTCTACAATTGGACTCAATCGATGAATCTCATCAATGAATAATACATCTCTATCATCCAGATTAGTCAATAATCCCGCCAAATCACCTGGCTTGTCTAGTACTGGCCCGGAAGTAACTTTAATACCAACACCGAGTTCATTAGCCAGAATATGAGCCAGTGTGGTTTTACCTAATCCCGGTGGACCATGAAATAACGTATGATCCAATGCTTCATCTCTTAAATTTGCCGCTTGAACAAAAATCTTGAGATTCTCTAGTACCTGATCCTGTCCAGCAAAATCTTCGAAAGCAAGAGGTCTTAATGCTCTTTCAATATCCAGTTCTTCATTAGAAAAATTCTCACTTGATGGATTCAGGTTTTCATTCATTCTTTTATCGGGTCATTTATTAACAGCTATATCAGTAACAAAGATACTAGAAAAAGTGAATCACTCTTTAGATGTACAAATACTTAAAGTATTCTGTAATATTCTTTTTATAAAATATACTATTTCAACACATTAAATCATTTAATAAAGTTGTATATTGCATTTTGTATACAAAAAACAATATTGTTTTTATGATAGAATATACAGATCTAAGCAAACCTATTTATGATCGCTTAAAAGAAATGATCATTAATGAAGAGCTAAAACCTGGAGAAAAAATAATACAAGAAAAAATAGCCGAATCATTAGGAGTTAGCAGAACTCCTTTGATGAAAGCACTGCTCACTCTCGAGAACGAATACCTAGTAGAAAGTATTCCCAGAAGAGGAATATTTGTGCGAAGCAGAGATCAAAAAGAGATCATTGATGTTTATTTCTGTAGAGAAGCGCTAGAAGGTATGGCCGCACGATTATTAGCAGAACAGAAGGATTATTCAATTATCGGACAACTTAAAGATTGTTTTACACCTTTTGTAAATAAAAAAGAAATAAACCCAATAAACTATGCCAAGGCAGATGAGAGATTTCATAAATCACTCATTAAACTCACAGGAAATGCGCCTCTTGATAAGATTTATTTCTTTAGCAGCATTCATGACAAAGTTATCGGTCACGGATTAGTAAGGCCGCCTGAAGAAACTATGGAAGAGCACTTCAAAATCATTAATGCCATAGCTATGGGAAATCCTGAAGATGCAGAATCATATGCACGAGAGCATATTAGAAAATCAAGAGAATTATTAATCAACCAACATAAATAAGAACCCCGTTGTGATGTATAGAATTACACTCATAACTCACAACCAATAAAATTAAAAAAGTGAATACGTATAACATTGCAGTAGTGCCCGGAGATGGCATAGGAAACGAAATTGTACCCGAAGGCATAAAAGTTCTGGAAGCAGTTGCCAAAAAACATAATTTTACCATAACCACAGAATACTTTGACTGGGGCGCTGGTTACTACCTAAAAAACAACAAGTTTTTACCCGAAAATGGATTGCAAACTTTGCAAAAATTTGATGCTATTTATTTTGGATCTGTAGGGCTACCAGAAGTTGACGATACATTACCAGCCAAAGATTATACGTTTAAGGTACGTACTAGTTTTGAACAATATGTAAATTTTAGACCTGTTCGCACCTATCCTGGAGTACAACGCCCATTGAGAACAGAAAAGCATATCGATTTTGTAATCATACGAGAAAACACAGAAGGAGAATTTGTTCAGATTGGAGATCAATATCTACCAGATGCTGCAAGCGGAATGGGAGTCGATACGAGTATTTTTACCAGAAAAGGTACTGAAAGAATTGCACATTATGCGTTTAAACTTGCCCAAACCAGAAGAAAAAAAGTAACGCATATTACTAAATCTAATACGTTAATCAACAGTCTCACCTATTGGGATCGAATCATTAAGGAAGTAGCACAGCAATATCCAGAAGTAGAACATAATCAGATGTATATTGATAACTCTACTGCGAATTTTGTATTAAAACCAGAGATCTTTGATGTCGTACTGACTACCAATCTTTTTGGAGACATTCTCAGTGACCTTGGTGGTGCTGTGATGGGAAGCCTGGGATTAGGTGGTAGTGGTAATATCAATCCAGAAAAAGAGTTCCCTTCTATGTTTGAGCCTATTCACGGATCAGCTCCTGATATCGCCGGTAAAAATATTGCAAATCCTTATGGGCAGATCTGGTCGGGCGCATTAATGCTTGAACATTTAGGAGAGCAACATGCTGCTGGTTCCATCATGAAAGCTATTGACAAATCTACCGAGCAGGGAGTACTTACCTTAGATTTAGGTGGTAAAGCCAGTACGACTGATGTTGCCAATGCTGTAATTGAGAATCTATAAAAGCATTGTATCATGAAAAACATCGTTGATCTTACGCTTTCTTATACAAATCAGCTGGATGGGTTCACCAAAAAAACCAATAAAACAGTAAAAGATGATGGCTGGAATGCCAGTACGCTCACTTTTTATTCTCATTGCGGCACACATATGGATGCACCTGCTCATTTTAATGTAAGTGATCAAACAATAGATCAAATTCCTCTTTCTGATTGTATGGGTAAAGCCTGGATCATCGATGTACGTACTATTGGATTTAAAGGATTAATAACTTCTGATCATATTCCTAAAAACATAAAAGAGCAGTTTATACCTGGTGATAGTTTGATTTTCTGGACAGATTGGTCTCGATATGTTGATTCATCCATCTATAGAGATGAGCTGCCAAGAATAAGTGAAGAGCTTGCTTTGTGGTGCGTAAAACAAAATGTAAAAATGATTGGTGTAGAACCACCATCTGTTGCAGATGTAAATAATATAGAAGAAGTTACAAATATTCATCAGATCTTACTGCAAAGCGTTGTGATTATCGAAGGGCTTACCAATATTGATGCAGTGCAATCCAATACCATAGAACTAATTGCATTACCCTTAAAAATTTCTAATGGAGATGGTGCACCTGCAAGAGTAATCGCTATAGAAAATTATTCATGAATTCAATATCAGACATATCAAAAACATTACCTGCTGTCGATATAACTAATTATAGAGATAAGAATGATATCCTTTTTAGAAGTCTTCATAAAACCTGTATTGTAATTGACGATGATCCGACTGGTAATCAAACAGTTTATGGAATACCTTTGTTAACCGTCTGGGATGTAGAAACGCTTACTGATGAGTTAAAAAAAAAGACACCCATATTTTTTATATTGACAAACTCCAGAAGTCTCCGAGTTACAGAAATATCTGAAATATACCATAAAATAGCTAAAAATATAATCAAAGCCTCTGCAATAACGCAACGTGGATATACGATTATCAGTAGAAGTGATTCTACACTAAGAGGACATTTCTCGGCAGAGATTAATGCTATAAAACATTCTGAAGATTTTTTAAATACTCTTACCATATTTATACCTGTTATGTTTGAGGGAGGCAGAATAACTGTAAATGATATTCACTATATATTGGATTCGGGTACTTTGACACCTGTTAATGAAACAGCTTTTTCAAAAGATCATTCTTTTGGATACACCAAAGCTAATCTAAAAGAGTGGATAGAAGAAAAAACAAACGGCAACATACAGGCATCAGAAATAGCTTCATTTTCGATTTCGGAAATAAGAACGCTCGATATACATTCATTAAGCAAACAAATTTTGGCACTGACATACGGTACCTATTGTATCATCAATGCGCTTAATTATAATGATCTGGATAAAATTACACAGGCGTTACTACTGGCAGAAAAAAATGGCAAAAAAATCCTATACAGAACTTCAAGTTCATTTGTTCCAAGCTACATTGGGCTTTCTAAAAAAGAGCTGCTAGATCCCAAGGATTTATTTCATAACACTACTAAAAATGGAGGCTTACTTATTATAGGGTCTTATGTTTCTAAATCTTCTGCACAGTTGAAATATTTATTAAGCCAGGCTGATATAAATAATACAATAGAAATACACATAGATCAAATATTAGGTAGTAATTCAATTTCTTATCTCGAAACTATCATTGCTAAAGCAGATCGACATCTTAAATCAGGTAAGAATACAATTGTTTACACCAGTCGAAAATTAGTTACCGGATCAGATATTGACACTACGATTGCTATTGCAACCAAGGTATCGATGGCACTGGTTACATTACTAAAACAAATTTCTACCAGACCAAAATATATTTTAGCAAAAGGAGGTATTACTTCTCATGATATTGCAATCAAAGGTCTGGGTATGAAACGCTCTAAAGTTTTAGGACAAATATTACCCGGTATCCCAGTTTGGGAAATGGGTAAAGAAACAAAATTTCCGAAGATACCTTACATTGTTTTTCCGGGAAATGTAGGTACTGAGGAATCACTTTACACATTAATACAAAAATTATCTTGATATGACAACATCTTCAAAAAGATATGGATTCTTTGCTGGTTCTTTTTTAATAACACTCTTATTGTATATAGATAGAGTGTGTATTTCCTCAGCAAAAGACGCTATCGGTAGAGACTTAAGTCTTACAGACACAGAAATGGGGTGGGTATTGGGAGCATTTGCTTTAGGTTATGCCCTCTTCCAGGTTCCTGGTGGAGCACTGGGTGACCGCTATGGAGTTCGCAAAGTTATGACTGCAATTATGGTTATCTGGTCTGTATTCACATCATTAACAGGGTTTGCCTGGAATTATATTTCCATGCTTTTTTTTAGATTCATATTCGGCGCAGGAGAAGCAGGAGCCTTTCCTAATATTTCGAGAGCTGCCTTCTCCTGGGTTCCTTTAAAAGAACGCGGTATTTTTCAAGGGATCAATTTTTCCGGATCTCGTTTGGGAGCTGCATTTGCATTACCTCTAGTCGCATATATGATAGAGATTTTTGGGTGGAGAAATATCTTTTACATTTTTGGAGCTATAGGAATCATATTTGCCATCATGTTTTATTTTGTTTTTACTAATACTCCAGAAGAACATCAGGGAATTCCTGAAGAAGAGAAACAATATATCATCGAAAACCGTCAAAAAGAAAGTATTTCGACAAAAAAAGGGTTATCTATTAAAAAAATACTTAGTTCTAAAAATGTACTTTTTGCTATGGGGCAATATATCGGTAGTAATTTTATATTTTTTTTCACGCTTACCTGGCTATTCCCATATATTAAGCAAAAATATAGTCTGAACCTTGTAGATGCAGGATTCTACTCTATGTTACCACTATTAGCAGGTGCTGTAGGCAATTGGGTTTCTGGGTTTCTGGTAGATACTATCTATAGAAAAGGAAAATGGAAACTTTCAAGAAGAGTTCCAGCTATTATAGGATTTGTACTGGTCATTATAGGAATTATTTCAAGTTTATATATGGAGTCTCCCTTGGGGGCAGTATTATGTATATCAATAGCAATTTTTGGAGCTGATATGACCCTCAGCCCTTCCTGGTCATTTTGTATTGATATAGGACAGAATCATGCGGGTAAGGTATCAGGAATGATGAATATGGCAGGAAACCTTGGCTCTTTTACTACTGCACTTGCTTTCCCATATTTACAGAAATGGACAGGCTCTAACGATACTTTTTTTTATATCGCTGCTATTCTTGCAGGTATTTCCATCATTTTTTGGCTTAATATGAATCCTGATAAAACCATTGTAAATGAATAAACAGTTTAGAGGAGTCGCTATTGGGTGTGGCTATTTTAGTCAATTTCAATATGAAGCATGGAGCAGAATTCCAGAAGTGACAATTACAGCAATATGCAGTATTGATCCCGATGAAGCAAGGACAACTATGAACACTTATAATATAAACAAGTACTATATTGATTATAAAGAAATGCTTACTCAGGAAATGCCTGATTTTGTAGATATTATAACACCTCCAGAAACTCATTACGAGATGTGCTGTTTTGCTGCAGATCTGGGGATCGCTATTATATGTCAAAAACCTTTAGCTCCCAGATATGATGAAGCTATCAAACTAGTTGATTATATCACAAAAAAAAAAGTGCGATTTGCAGTTCATGAGAACTTTCGCTTTCAACCCTGGCATCGGGAAATTAAAAAAATTATAGACTATAATGAAATTGGTGATCTTTTTAGTTTGAACTTCAGGTCCAGAATGGGCGATGGTTGGGGAGCTGATGCATACCTAAGCAGGCAACCTTATTTTAGAGACTATAAAAAACTACTCATTTATGAAACAGGCGTACATTTTATAGATACTTTTAGATATCATGGTGGAGAAATAAATAGTGTATTTGCTATGCTAAAAAAATTAAACCCTGTGATACAAGGAGAAGATTCTGCGGTCGTTATTCTAAATTTTGAGAATAATGCACACGCACTGTGGGACGCAAATAGATACAACGAAAACAATTTTAAAAAATCAAGATATACTTTTGGTGAATACCTCATTGATGGTTCCAAAGGTTCTGTCAGATTATATTCTGACGGAAAAATAACAATACAAAAACTAGGAGAGATAGAAAAACAACATGAATATTCCCATAATGATACTGGTTTTGCAGGAGATTGCTGTTATAATTTTCAAAAAGATTATATAGATAGATTAATCTCCGGAAAGGATTTTGAAACCGATGGAGAGGATTATCTAAAAACACTAAAAGTTCAGGAAGCTATATATAAGTCATCCAAAACAAAAACCATCGTAAATATTAAGTCACTATAATATTTTTATGGGTAGGGATATCTTAGATATACTTGTTAATATAACTATAAAACATTAATTAATAATCTTAAAACCTAAAACTATGCTTACATATATCTAGCTACTGTACTCACACATGATACCCCAACAACAGTAATATAATTAAAAATATTATTGAGATCCCAACTACAAATTGCTGAATCGTGGTTTACGACTGCAAAAATCGTATCCCTAATTTTGGAAATCACAATACGAAGTATTAGTAATTCTTATACCAATTCTATTTTAGAAATACTCAAATAGAAGTAGTAATTTCTTGTTTAGACAAAAAGAAAATAAAGTATCTCTACAATTTCTTTTTATTTTGAAATATAAACGAAAAAGAGCAAACTTTAACAGGTAATTTTAAATCAGAAAAGGGTACTAATTAGAAAACATTACTATTAAACAATTAATAATCAATTACATTGCGCTATTCCTAATAGTTATAGGGAATTAATGTGGTTAGAAAATTAAGATTTTTCCAGAAACAGCAAACGTATTCTCTTTATTTAGCATAGAAAAGAATTTTTAAGTAGCATTATTTGATGTAATCTATAGTCATAATTAGTAAATTCAGAATATACAATGATTTGTTAGTTTTTTTAAGTTGCTCACGAATGATCAAGAATCGTCTCGGTTTCGTACTTCCTGATTTATGTAGATAGTTCCCAGATCAGACTAGCCAGACATAAATTTATGATCATAACTTGAACTAATTTCTTACCTATACAACGTATGAAATTTCGGAACAACCGCAATCTACTTCAAATTCATACCAACAAAGTAACTAAAAAAAACAGCTTATATATTTCATTCATCCTGAATTGACTTTATTATACGCATACTAAATCTAGCCACAAAACTGGAATAAAATATTTCCAAAACATAGAGATTTAGTTCACATCTTAATCAAAAGAGGGCATATTACATTTAGTAAAATGCATCTGGTAAAACTCGCTGTATTCTATTTATCAAAGTATAATGCGCCTTTACAAGTAAAAACTACTGCTACCTATATTCCTTTACGATTGCTATCAATATCATATCAAGAATTAATAAAATACTAACGTATTATTTTATTTTAAAACCAATCATTATGAAACTATCAAAGCATAAAAGCATAAATTTCATACTTTTTTTCATCCTCTTTACAGGAATATCTTTTCAGATAACCGCCCAAAATATTAAAGGGCGTGTTATTAATAATAATACAGAAGCATTAATAGGAGCTACAATTGTGGCGATAAACACTGAGCATGCATCTATTACAGATTTTGAAGGCAAATTCGATCTAGGTATTCCACCGGGAAGCTACACCTTAAAAATCAGTTACCTTGGATATGAAGATCTAACTGTAGCAATCGACCTCAAAGAAGGACAGACATTACAATTGAACGATCTCATACTCAATAATGCAGCTGTCAGTTTAGATGAACTGGTAGTTTTGGGAACCAGGAGAAAAAACCGAACCGTTATAAAATCTACGGTCCCAATCGATGTTATTGGACAGGAACAAATTGTATCCTCAGGAACCACACAAACTGTAGAATTACTACAATCATTAATCCCGTCATTGACTTCTTTTAAAAATAGTATCACAGATGGAACAGATTATGTTCGTCCTTTTAATTTAAGAGGTCTTGGATCAGAACATGTATTAGTATTGGTGAACGGTAAACGACGACATATCTCTCCTGTAGTTAACGATAATGAACAGGCTCGTGGTTCTGTAAATGTAGATCTAAACAGTATTCCTCCTTCAGCAATTGAACGAATAGAAGTACTAAGAGATGGTGCATCTGCCCAATATGGTTCTGATGCCATAGCAGGAGTAGTCAATATCGTATTGAAAAAAAACAAAAAACTTAATGTCACAGTTACTGCCGGACAAAACCTCAGTACAGAACGAAGAGGATATGCCCCAGGTGAAGGGTTAATTGCCGGACAATCAGATGCTGATTTTCAACCAGGGCTTTTTGTAAAGGATTGGGTGCGTACCGAAGAGGATATTACCCATACAGACGGAGAATCTTTAATTGTTGGTATTTCTAAAGGGTTTGATCTTGGGAAAGGAAACATTAATGCCTCACTACAATTTTGGAAACAAGGAAGATCTGACAGAGCGGGATTAGATCCGGTATATCAATATTTTGGAACATTAGCGAATGGTGAGCAAACCGGAAATCCCACTGAACTGGATTTACCTGACACTACAATTGATCCCAGAGAAGCCAGTTTTGATCGTGAGAACTGGTGGTTTGGAAAAAGTGAGCTAACAGATATTAGCGGTTTTATTAATGCAGAATATCCTATTACAGATGATCATGAGGTATATCTTTTTGGAGGAGTGAGCAGAAGAGAAGGTCGTGGCCCCTGTTTCTGGAGAGAACCAAGATCTAATAACAATGTGCGATCCATACGTCCTGATGGATACTTACCTAATATTACCCCTATTCTAAAAGATTATTCTGGTTCTGCTGGTATCAAAGGTTCGTTCGGAAAATGGAACTATGATCTAAGTGAGTCTGTTGGTTTTGGTGATTTCAATTTTAGAGGAGAAACATTGAACGTATCATTAGGCGATAATCAAAACGTATCCAATACAGGTTTGAGACCTCAGACTGACTTTGATGGCGGAGGTACACGGTTTTTACAAGCTTCCACAAATATTGATATTAGCAGAAGTATTGACATCAATCTGGCTTCTCCCCTCAATCTGGCTTTTGGATCAGAATTCAGATATGAGAGCTATGAGATATATGCTGGTGAACCTGCTGCATTTACCAATGGAGGTGTGCCTATAATTGATGGCCCTAATGCAGGAGGAGAAGCTATTATTGGTACGCAGTGTGTGCCTAGTTTTTCTGACCTGGACGCCACAACCGCAAACCGGTCTAATATTTCCTTTTATACAGATCTAGAAACTGATATTATCCCATCATTAACTATTGGAGTTGCGGGTCGTTTTGAAAATTACTCTGATTTTGGGAGTACTGTCAATGGGAAACTATCTGGTAGATGGGAAATAACTGAAGGAATGGCAATACGATCCTCCACAAGCACAGGTTTTAGAGCACCTGCACTCGCCCAACAAAACTATTCTAATCGTTCATTACAGCCCGCAGGAGATGGTTCCTTACAACAAACAGGAACTTTCCCAGTGGATACAGAAATTGCCAGAGCAATAGGTGCCAGAGAATTAAATCCAGAAAAAGCAACTAATATTAGCGGCGGAATTACTTACAACACAAAAGATTTATCTATCACTATTGACGCATATCAAACAAATGTAAATGACAGAATTATTTTGTCAGAACAATTTGCGGGTATCCAGGAAGGCGGTCAAAATCTCTTGGCAAATTTTCTAGAAACCATTGCTCCTGGTTCAGGTATTACTCAGGTAAATTATTTTACTAATGGATTGGATACGCGCACCCGAGGCCTTGATATATTAATCAATTATAATGTAACATTTGGAGGCGTCATAGAAAACAAGCTTGGATTTACAGTATCTGCCAATTTTAATAGCACACGTATTACCAATGAAAAACAAATTGAAACACCTGAGGAACTGACACCTTTTTCAGAAACTCCTTTATTAGGACATAGCAATCAGGTGCGCATAGAGAATAGTGCTCCTTCCAGTGTAGGAAACTTTATTATTAATTACGAAAGATCTAAGTTGAATGTTCTTATAAAATCGATCTATTATGGAGAAATCACCGCTTCTGAGCGTTTTGCTAACAATCGACCAGAATTTGATCATACTTATGGAGGTCAACTTATCAATGATATGGAAGTAAGTTATAAACTCATGTCTGATAAGTTACGAATTGCTGTAGGTTCTAATAATCTATTCAATATCTATCCAGAAAAACGGTTCAAGTCAATGAGCAGGAATGGTGTATTTCCATATTCTGGATTTGTGCCTTATGGCTTTACAGGAAGATATGTGTACACGCGATTAAATTTTATTTTATAAAGAATCACACAGTACACGCTCCATTCTTTTTCATTTGCATAATGTTAAAACAAAAATGGTCTTGTACAAACATAAAAAGCTTTTCATTTTCATGAAAAGCTTTTTTTATATCTATATAATATATCTATATTCTTTTTAATGATGCATCTCTTCTTCTCCATCTTGCAACGGAGTAATTTGAGAAACATAATCCTGTCCTGCTATAACATATTCTCCATCTTCATTGGTTTTACTATAATCATAAGGCCATCTATATACGTGAGGAATAGCTCCAGGCCAGTTTCCGTGGATATGCTCCACAGGTGTTGTCCACTCCATAGTATTAGAACTCCAAGGATTCTGCACTGCTTTCTTTCCGTAGAAAATAGAAACTATAAAATTATATAAGAACACCAACTGAGCTGCTGCCGTGATTAATGCAAAAACAGTAATCAACACATTTGTATCAGACAAATCATCAAAATAAGGAAAGTAACTATTGGTATAATAACGTCTTGGCAGTCCCGCCATTCCTATAAAGTGCATTGGGAAAAATACTCCATAAGCTCCTACTGCTGTCACCCAGAAATGTATATACCCAAGATTCTTATTCATCATCTTACCATACATCTTAGGAAACCAGTGATATACTCCTGCAAATAAACCATATAATGCAGATATACCCATCACCAGGTGAAAGTGAGCTACTACAAAATATGTATCGTGCACATTGATATCTAATGTACTATCCCCTAGAATAATCCCTGTAAGACCTCCTGTTATAAATGTAGATACTAATCCTATAGAAAAGAGCATTGCAGGGTTTAACTGCAGGTTACCTTTCCATAATGTCGTTATATAATTAAATGATTTTACCGCTGATGGTATCGCAATTAATAATGTTGTAAATGTAAATACAGAACCTAAAAATGGATTCATCCCTGATATAAACATATGATGTCCCCAAACAATTGTAGATAAAAATGCAATTGCCAGAATAGAAGCAACCATCGCTCGATATCCAAATATTGGTTTACGAGAATTTGTAGCAATAATCTCTGAAGTGATTCCTAATGCCGGTAATAATACAATGTATACTTCTGGATGCCCTAAGAACCAAAATAAATGTTCGAAGAGAACCGGAGATCCTCCTTGATTATGCAATACTTCACCTGCAATATAAATATCACTTAAGTAAAAAGAAGTGCCAAAACCTCTATCCATAATTAATAACAAAGCTGCAGATAGTAATACCGGGAATGATACAATACCAATAATAGCTGTCACAAAAAATGCCCAGATTGTTAATGGCATACGTGTCATAGACATGCCTTTGGTTCGTAAATTAATCACGGTTACTACATAATTTAATGAACCTAATAAAGAAGATGCAATAAAAATAGCCATAGAGACTAACCACAATGTCATCCCTGTTCCTGATCCACCGATTGCCTGTGGTAATGCACTTAATGGAGGATAGATAGTCCACCCTGCTGATGCAGGACCTGCCTCTGCAAAAAGAGAAAGTACCATAATTACACTACTTAAGAAAAACAACCAGTAAGAAATCATATTTAAGAACCCTGAAGCCATGTCTCTCGCACCAATCTGTAATGGAATCAAAAGGTTACTAAACGTACCACTTAATCCCGCCGTAAGTACGAAGAATACCATAATAGTACCATGGATAGTTACCAAGGCAAGATACATACTTGGATCCATTACTCCATCGGTTCCAAATTTTCCTAATAATACTTCAAAAATAGTAAACTTATGATCAGGCCAGGCTAATTGTAATCTAAACAATATAGACATGGCTATACCAATAATCCCCATAATCAAACCAGTAACTAAATACTGTTTTGAGATCATTTTATGATCCTGACTAAAAATATATTTAGTGATAAATGTCTCTTTATGATGATGTCCGTGATCTTCTTCGTGACCATCTACAGTTGCTATTGCTGACATACGTTATTCTTTTAATAAAATATATTAATTTTTCTTTTCTCTCTTAGCTTAGTTACTTGCCTGTGCTGATAATTGGTCTTTAAACGTTTGTTGCGTTTTTAACCATGTATTATACTCCTCTTCAGACTCTACAACGATCTTCATTTGCATATTATAATGCGAAGCTCCACAAATTTTATTACATAACAGGTAATATTCAAATTCATAAGTTTCTAAAGCTTCATCTCCCGCAGCAACTAATTTCTTACTCTTCTTTTTTCTGATCTTATTAATGGTAGCAACCTTCTCAACCATGAAATCACTATTCTTCATCTCCTCAGATGTCATCGTTGGAGTATAAGAAAATTCAGTAATCATACCAGGAACAACATTCATTTGCGCTCTAAAGAAAGGCATATATGCTGAGTGTAATACATCCTGTGATCGCATTTTAAAGATAACTTTTCTATTTACAGGTAAATGTAGTTCATTAGTGATCTTATCATCCATACCATATGAATCAGAAACATCTACTCCTAATGTATTAACACCTTCTATAAAACGAACATTCGCTTTTCCTAATACATTATCCTGACCTGCATATCTCGCTCTCCAATCAAATTGGTATGCATATAATTCAACTATTAATGGATCTCCTTCCTCTTCATCAATATTCATAATATCAGTCCAGGTAAATAATCCATATATAATCAATCCAGCTAATACAATTACTGGTATGATAGTCCAGATAAATTCTAATTTATCATTATCAGCAAAGAACAATGCTTTATTTTCTTTTTTACCTCTATACGTATAAGCAAAGAAATGTAATAATCCCTGTGTTATAAACTGAACAACAAAAATCAACACCATAGAAATTATCATCAACCTGTCATAATCAACCCCATGTGCAGAAGCAGACTCAGGAAGGAAAAAACTATGATATTGCACAAAACAATATATAGTTAAAAGATACATGAATATTACAAAAGCAAGCATTAACTTACCTTGTAAGTTATTATCCTTGTCGTTAGCTACCTGAGAATTATCTGATTTTACTTGAGACAATTTTAAAATCTTCGACATCTGCCACAACGAGATCCCAATAAGTGCTAAAACTACTATAGTTAAGAATACAGTCATTTTTATCTATCTTCTTTTTTACAATCTATTTTTTTAATAATGGAAATGTTTACTTTCCTCGATATAAGGATTACCCTTAGCCAATAATGGTGCTTTAGTCAATGCATTAAACACAACATATAAGAATATTCCTAAAAATAACAACACAGCGCTAATTTCAGAAATTCCTATAAACCAAGATGTGCCTACTGTCGCTGGCATTACCATATTAAACACATCAATATAGTGCCCACACAAAATAACAATACCTGCCATTACCACAAACCAGTTTAAACGTTTGTAATCACTATTCATCAATACTAATAATGGAAAAATAAAGTTCATTGCCAGCATCCCAAAGAATGGTAATTTATAATCTTCTATACGCGTAATAAAGTATGTTACTTCTTCAGGAATATTAGAATACCATATTAACATAAATTGAGAGAACCATAAGTAAGTCCAGAATATACTAACACCAAACATAAACTTAGCCAAATCGTGAATATGACTATTATTTACGAATTCCATATATCCTTTAGATTTCAAATAAATTGTAATCAATGCAATAGTAGTAATACCAGATACAAATAAACTTGCAAATACATACCATCCAAACAATGTACTGAACCAGTGTGGATCAAAACTCATAATCCAATCCCAAGAAGCCATGGATTCGGTATATATAAAAAACACAAGGAATCCTGCAGAAATTTTGAAACTTTTCTTATACCATCGATTACCTGTTGGGTCTTCATCTTGTTTTCTTGAATATTTAATCGCAAAATGACGATATAACAGCCATCCACTTAAAAAGATGATCGCTCTTATAACAAATCCTGTTCCGTTAAGCCAACCTGATTTACCTTGAATTAATTTATCATGAGCTACGACTTCTGGATCTGCCCATACAAATAGATGATTTATATGAAAACCGGATAATGCAAGGATTACAAATAATATAATTCCTCCGGGAACCAAATATGCTGTTATTGCTTCCATTACCCTAAAAAGTACTGGAGACCAGCCTGCCTGTGCTGCAAATTGAATTGCATAAAATGCTAATACACCTAAAGCAATCATAAAAAAGAAAAACGCTGCTATATACAATGCTGCCCAAGGCTTATTTTGCAGCTGATGCAATATATGTTCGTAATGCGCATCACCCCCATGAGCTGTCTCTTCTCCATGACTTTCATCACCGTGATGATCTGCTTTTGCTTTTGATTCACTATGTCCTCCATGCGCATCGTGCGCTGCCATCTCTTTTTTTACATCTTCAATAGTACCTGGAGTAGACAGAAAACCATATGAAAGGCCCAATACCCCAATAACTACAAGGACGATAGAAAATAATTTTAATTTACTTGATAGCGTATACATATCTTTATAATATCGTTATTCTTAACTTCTTTACGAATGCACTAATGTGCGTTACTATGATTCTTTTCTGTCGGTTCTTGATCGTGATGTACTTCAGGCAATTTTGCTTCAGCGACATCAGTATCAATACGTGGAGTCTTACCTTCCAAATCAGCTTTTAACTTCTGTACATATTGAACAATTTGCCAACGCTCATGTTCACTTGTTTGAGAAGCATATGATCCCATAGTATTAATTCCGTAATACATTACATGGTAAATACTTCCTTCTGTAATAGCACGACCAGCATCATCATAACTAGGCACTCCTAATATCTTTTCTCTTTTTACTAAAGTACCTTTACCGTTACCTTTGTCTCCGTGACAGATTGCACAATAGATGTCATACAAAGCTTTTCCCGCTTCTTGATTATCCTTTCTATAACGAATAGGATTCTTTAAAGAATCTTTTGCCATTTGATATCCTTCATTAGAGTTTTTGTAATCATAAGGCATCCACCCTCTGGGTATAGAACCTTCTGCCGGAAGCTTTGCTTCCTGACCGTTCTCTCCAAAAACATCATACTCACCATAAGGTTCATATCCTATAGGTTCATACATATTAGGCATATACTGATAATTACGTTTTGAATCTTTTTTACAAGACAAAACACTCATTATCACCAGTGCTACTATTATAATATTTATACTATTCTTCATTATTACTAATGCTTATCTTCTTGCTTATCTATTACTTTGATCTCTACCGCTCCCGTACTACTTAAGAAACTTGTCATGGTATTTACATCATGATGACTAGCATCCAGTTCCATTAAGAAATGATCATCTGTCGTTCTTACATCTGGATTTTCTGCTTCTTTAAAAGGCCATAACTTACTTCTCATATAAAAAGTAATTACCATTAAATGGGCTGCAAAGAATACTGTAAGTTCAAACATTATCGGAACAAAAGCCGGCATATTCTCGAGATAGCTAAAACTCGGTTTCCCTCCAATATTCTGAGGCCAATCTTCTATCATAATATAATTCATCATAGTAATTGCCACAGTAAGCCCTACACATCCATACATAAATGATGTAATTGCTAATCTGGTCGGCGCCAATCCCATTGCCTTATCAAGACCGTGTACCGGAAAAGGAGTATATACCTCTTCAATATGATAATGTTCTCCTCGGACCTGTTTTACAGCGTCCATCAGGACATCATCATCTGTATATAATGCATGTATAACCTTTGATGCCATACTCTAGTTGTTTTTTAATTTGTCAGCTTGTCCAGCCCAGTCATCACGTTGTGCTCTACCTGGGAAAGATCCAGTAATACTATCTAATAAATTGTATTCAGTTTCAGTCATTCTACTTACCTGATCGAAAGTAAAAATTCCAATCTCATTTAATTTTGTTTCCATCACGGGACCGATACCATTCACTTTTTTGAGATCATCAGCTGTTTCTGTAGCTGCATCAAATGTACCTATATTATCCAATAAGCTATTTATATCTTCCTGACTTGCTTCTTCAACCTGTTTCTCCACTATCTCTGAAGCTTCACCTTTTATTGTTATTTTTGCTTTTACCTTTGGAAGTTCATCTCTATGGTCAATACCAGCTTCTCTAAGTTTCTTATACTTCTCTCCAGATGATTTTAAAATTGTTTTCACTTCTGCCTGTGCAATTACAGGGAAAGTACGTGCATATAATAAGAATAACACAAAGAAGAATCCAATAGTACCTATAAATATTCCTATATCCACAAATGTAGGAGAGAACATAGTCCATGATGATGGCAAATAATCTCTATGAAGTGATGTCACAATAATTACAAAACGCTCAAACCACATTCCTATATTCACAACAATAGAAATAATAAATGAGAACATAATACTTCTTCTCAGTTTAGGAAACCACATGAACTGTGGCGAGAATACATTACAAGACATCATTGCCCAATATGCCCACCAATAAGGTCCGGTTGCTCTGTTTAGGAATGCATACTGTTCGTACTCTACTCCAGAATACCAGGCAACAAATAACTCTGTTATATATGCTACACCTACTATAGAACCTGTAATCATAATTACAATGTTCATTAATTCGATATGCTGAATAGTAATATAATTTTCCAGGTTAGACACTTTTCTCATAATAATAAGAAGTGTATTTACCATTGCAAACCCAGAGAAAATCGCTCCTGCCACAAAGTATGGAGGAAATATTGTGGTATGCCATCCAGGAATAACCGATGTTGCAAAGTCAAAAGATACAATTGTATGCACAGAAAGTACTAAAGGCGTTGCTAATCCTGCAAGTACCAAAGATACTTCTTCAAAACGTTGCCAATCTTTTGCTCTACCACTCCATCCGAATGAAAGTATGCTATAAATTCTCTTATTAAAAGGTGTTATTGCACGGTCTCTGATCATTGCAAAATCAGGTAATAAACCAGTCCACCAGAAAACTAATGACACTGAAAGATAGGTAGAGATTGCAAATACATCCCAAAGCAGTGGTGAATTAAAGTTTACCCATAAGGATCCAAATTGATTAGGAATCGGTAGAACCCAATATGCTAACCAGGGACGCCCCATATGGATGATCGGAAACAAACCTGCCTGAATAACCGAAAATATAGTCATCGCCTCTGCCGATCGGTTAATTGCCATTCTCCATTTCTGACGGAATAATAGCAGTACTGCAGATATCAGAGTTCCTGCGTGACCGATACCTACCCACCAAACAAAGTTGGTAATATCCCAGGCCCATCCTACTGTTTTATTTAACCCCCAGGTTCCGATTCCCGTGGATACTGTGTAAATTATACAACCTATTCCCCAAAGGAAAGCAATAAGCGCGATAGAAAATACAATCCACCAAGATTTATTTGCTTTACCTTCAACTGGTGCTGCTACATCCACGGTTACATCGTGATATGTTTTATCACCAGTTACTAAAGGCTTTCTTATAGGTGCTTCGTAATGAGACATAATCCTTTATAATTGAATTGATTCTTTATTAGTTTAAATTAAGCTTCCGTAGTATTTCTTACTTTAGTCTGATACATAACATTGGGTTTTGTACCTACATGCTCTAGTAAGTGATACATACGGTTATCTTTTGTAAGCTCAGCTACTTTACTTTTCTTATCATTGATATCACCGAATGTCATTGCACCAGATGAACAAGCTGCTGAACAGGCTGTCTGGAATTCCTCATCTCTGACAAGTCTTCCATCTCTTTTGGCATCCAGGATTGTTTTCTGTGTCATTTGGATACACATTGAACATTTCTCCATAACCCCTCTGGATCGTACAGTAACATCAGGATTAACCACCATTCGACCAAGATCATTATTCATATGATAGTCAAACTCATCATTCTCACTATATAAGAACCAGTTAAACCTACGTACTTTATAAGGGCAGTTATTCGCACAATATCTTGTCCCCACACAGCGGTTATATGCCATATGATTTTGACCTTGTCTACCGTGAGATGTCGCTGCCACAGGACAAACAGTTTCACAAGGAGCGTGATTACAATGCTGACACATAACTGGCTGAAAAGCTACCTGTGGATTTTCGGATGGTGATTCCATCTCTCCAAACTCAGATAAAGAACTTCCTAAACCAGCTATATTTTCTTTTTTATCATTATCTCCTACAAAACTTTCTTCTGATGAATAATAACGGTCTATACGTAACCAATGCATATCACGAGATCTACGAATCTCGGACTTACCAACAACAGGAACATTGTTCTCTGCATGACAAGCAATTACACAAGCACCACAACCTGTACAAGCATTAAGATCAATAGAAAGATTAAAATGATGACCTACTGACCGATCAAATTCATCCCAAAGATCAACTTCTGGTGAAGTAACTTCGTATTCTATATGGTTTTTACTCACTTCTGGAATCGCATTCCATTCGTGCTTATCTTTTGTATTAAATATCTCTAAAGTCGTTTCTTTAATAATATCACCACGACCCATTAAAGTATTATGCAACTGAACACAGGCAAACTCGTGAGTTCCTTCAGCCTTTGCAAGAGTAATAGATTGCACTGCATTTTGGTTTTGATATAATGCATATGCATTCACCCCCACCTGCATTTCTTCTTTTATATTTTTTACTTTACCGTATCCTAATGCCAGTCCCACAGAACCTTTTGCCTGTCCTGGCTGAATGATTACCGGAGCTACTATTGCCACTCCATTTACTGTAACCTTAGCATAACTGCCATTTAAAGCTCCGTTGGCTACATTCTCATTAATTAACCCAAGTTCTTTTGCATCTGCTTTAGAAACTGTAAGGTAATTATCCCAGGAAGCTCTTGTAATAGGATCCGGCATTTCCTGTAACCAAGGGTTATTTGCCTGTTGCCCGTCTCCGAGAGCAGTCTTTGTATATAGGGTAAGCTCTAATCCTGTAGACTTTGCTGTTGATAATCTTCTAGCAGCAGCCCCTACATTAGGACCAACAGGAGCTACAGTTTCTACTTCTCCTTCTGGAGTTTCAATAGCTACTTCTAATGATTCTTTGGCAAGTATAGGTTTTACCAATACTCCATCGTGCAAAGCCTGATTCCAGGAAGTACCTCCAAGAACACCTGTCCATGCATTTTTAATATAATCATTGTATGATACCGTATTCCCTGTCCATTTTAATAATGTTTCCTGAAATTGACGTGTATCAAATAATGGTCGAATGGTTGGTTGCATTAAACTGTAACTACCTTTCTTTAGCTCTACATCTCCCCAAGACTCTAAATAATGAGGCGTAGTTGCTATATAACTACATGCAGATGCTGTCTCATCATTGTGCATACTAAATGCAACAGAAACAGCTACTTTTGAAAGTCCTTCTTTAAACGCATTAGCATTCGGGAGTGAGTATGCAGGATTCACACCAGCGATCAATAAACCACCTACACGACCAGCATTCATATCCTTTATCAATTGTGCTACTGCTTTTGCATTCCCCTGACGAATTTTTCGAGGTGTATCTTCATTAAACGCTTTACTCTTTATTACTTTATTTATTGCTAAAACAACTAATTGCGCATCTACATCCTGAAGACCAGAGACTACTACAGCATTTTTCCCTGCTTTTTGTATCTGCTTAGCAGCTTTTACAACTTCTGCATCTAACGCTCCATCCAAAGTTCCTTTAGCCCCGTTCCCAGTAACATATTTATATAAAGATGCTAAAACCTGCTTTTGCTGAGAAGGTGTAACCTGAACCCTTTTATCTGCATTTGCTCCAGAAAGAGACATATTTGCCTCAAACTGAATATGCTTAGACATCTTTCCATGCTTAGGAACACGCCCTTTAGCATATCCCCCATCATATCCTCCGCCTTGCCAGTCTCCCAAGAAATCAGCAGCAATACTTACTATCGTATCCGCCTTAGAGAAATCATAATCTGCTAATGCTCTTTCTCCATACATCATTTGATAAGCATCTAATGCTTCGCTATAAGAAATAGCATCATATACTACATGAGAAACGTTTGCATATTTTGATTTAAATTCGGATATTAATTTTGAAGTAGAAGGACTCGCAAATGTCTGGGTTAACAAAACAATTTGTTTCCCCTCAAGACTTTTCAGCTTAGCTCCAACTTCCTTATCCAAAGCATCCCAACTAATATCTTCTCCTGCCTTTTTTGGCCCTTGCAAACGAGAATTATCATATAAAGATAATACTGAAGCATGAACTCTGGCATTTGCTTCTCCATTAGAAGTAGCGAGATTATTATTTTCTACTTTAATAGGACGACCTTCTCTTGTTTTAATTAAAACACTAGCAAAATCAAAACCATCAGCGATTGTGGTTGCATAATAATTAGCAACCCCAGGAATAATTCTTTCTGGTTGCACAACATACGGTATCGACTTAACAACAGGTCCTTCACAAGCTGCCAAAGAGGCAGCTGCTGTACTAAAACCTACATATTTAAGAAAATCACGACGTGTCGTCGAAGAATTTTCCAGAGATGATTTATCTCCTAAAAACGCATCCGTAGGAATTTCCTTCACGAATTCGTTTTGTTGTAGCGTCTCAACAATAGAGCTATTTTCCTTTAGCTCTTCAACACTTTTCCAGTATTTCTTGTTTGATGACATATATAATTGATATTAGCTTCTTACTATTTCCGAGTTCGGACTCACTTTGATTATTAATAATGGCATTTACCACATTCCAGACCACCCATTTGCGCAGCTGTTAGTTTATCCACTCCATATTTCTTAGACAATTCTTTATGAATTTTTTCATAATATTCATTATCTGCTACTTTTATATTGGTTTCTCTGTGACAGTTTATACACCAGCCCATAGTTAACGGTGCATGCTGATACATAACCTCCATCTCTTCTACGGGACCATGACATTTTTGACATTCTACACCCGCAACGCTTACGTGTTGAGAATGATTAAAATATGCAAAATCAGGAAGATTATGAATACGAACCCATTTTACAGGCTCTGTCTCCCCAGTATATGACTGAGTCGTTTCGTCCCAGCCTGTAGCTTTATATAATTTCTTAATCTCTCCATCATAAAACTCTTTTGAATAATCAGCAGTAGCTGTAGACTCAGCAACTTCACTAATTGATTTATGACAGTTCATACATACATTAAGAGAAGGAATTCCAGAAGTTTTACTCACTCTGGCAGAAGAATGACAATATTTACATTCTATCTTATTATCACCAGCATGAATCTTATGAGAATAGTGGATTGGTTGAATTGGCTGATACCCCTGATCTACACCTACCTGCATAAAATATCCGTATACAAAATACCCACTGGCAAGTAACAAAAATATTGCTGTTACCAATACCAAAAACTGGTTTTGAACAAATGCTTTCCATATCGGAGTTCTCTCTTCTGATTCTGGTAATGCTACTCCATTTGCTTCAGCAAAACTTCTCAGCGTTTTATTAACTAAAAACAATACCACAACTAACATTAAGAACACCAATGCCAACGCTGCCAGAACAACATTAGATGAAACTCCTGAACCACCATCAGAACCTTCTCCTCCTGCTACAGAACCACCTTCTACCGGCTTAGGATCAGCTTTTGGCACCATAACATACGCCAAAATATTATCTATATCTGTGTTTGTCAACTGCGGAAATGCATTCATTGCAGTCTTATTGTACTCTTCATAAATTGCAATAGCTTCTGCGTCTCCTGCAGCAATCATTGCAGCGCTGTTTTTAATCCAAGAATACAACCACTCGGTGTTATGTCTTTCTGTCACTCCAAAAAGCGCAGGACCTGTTGCTCTTTTATATCGCTTATGGCAAGAAGCACATAAAGACTTGAATAACGCTTCTCCTTTTGCAATATCTCCACCAGCAGCCACAGCTTCTGTCGGCGCTGCTTCTTCCTGAGCAAAAACCGGATTCAATAAAGAGAATAAAAAAACAGTTCCTAAGAGTAGGAGTTTTGAGGCTGAATTTCGGTATTTAACCTGTTTCATATTATTAAGTAGAATTATCGTCTAAATTTTGGTATGGTTTTTTCAGTGTTAATTGTAAAAAAAGATTAAAAAACCACGTCCTTTTAATTCGACAGCAAAAGTACTATAATAAGTCGATTCTAGAAATGTTAGCGAACTGTTAAGTACTAATTTATAACAATTCTAAATAATATTTTTAGAGGATTGTGAGTTATTAAATTTTACCTTTGTATCAAATCTATTTGTAATGAGAATTTTAAACAAAAAAAACAGCCTTTTACTACTAGGCTTTGGTTTTTTAGGAATAGTAAATTTACATGCTCAGGATCCTATAAATTCTGACAATTCTACTGTTTTTACTACAGTAAAAGCTACTCCTCCTACCAATCCAACTGTGACTATCAATCAAGATCCAAAGATAAAACAATTATTAGCTATCAAAACAGCTATGGATAAAGACGGAACATTGAGTGACAATTACAGAATTCAACTATACAACGGAAACATGAAACAGGCTCAAAAAATTTTAAAGAAAGCCGAAGCTGCATTTCCGCAATGGGAAACAAATTTTAAATGGGAAACCCCAGATTTTAAGGTATGGATAGGCAACTATCGAAGTAAATTAGAAACCGATAGAGCCCTGAAAGAAATAAAAAAAGAGTTCCCCGGAGCATTTAGTTTTTCTAATAAGTAGAAAAAACTTATTCTTCATAAAAAAGCGATGCTCAAACAAATTTGTTTGAGCATCGCTTTTTTATGTTTCTAAAAGAAATTTAATTACAATTTCTTCTTAACTGCTACTTCCTGGAAAGATTCGATTACATCCCCTATCTTGATATCATTATAGTTCTTGACTTGCAATCCACAATCATATCCTTTTGCAACTTCTTTCGCATCATCCTTGAACCTTTTTAAAGACGAAAGCTCTCCTGTATATACCACAACACCTTCTCTAATCAAACGGACTCCAGCATTACGGACTATCTTACCTGTCTGCACCATACATCCGGCAATTGTACCTACTTTAGAAATTTTGAATGTTTCTCTTATTTCTGCTGTACCTGTAATTTCTTCTTTCATTACCGGAGACAGCATCCCTTCCATCGCATCCTTAAGATCATTGATAGCATCATAGATAATAGAATATGTTCTAATATCAATCTCTTCTTTATCAGCAACCATTCTGGCATTACCAGCTGGTCTCACGTTAAATCCTATAATTATCGCATCAGAAGCAGAAGCTAACAATACATCACTTTCTGTTATTGCACCTACGGCTTTATGAATAATATTTACATGTATCTCTTCTGTAGATAGTTTCTGGAACGAATCTGTCAAAGCTTCTACAGAACCATCAACATCTCCTTTAAGTATAATATTTAATTCTTTAAAGTCACCAAGCGCAATTCTACGTCCTATTTCATCAAGTGTAATATGACGTTGCGTACGCACAGATTGCTCCCTATGTAATTGAGCACGTTTTGCTGCAATATCCTTAGCCTCTCTTTCATCTTCCAACACGCTAAATTTATCTCCTGCCTGTGGTGCTCCATCAAGTCCTAATATCGAAACTGGTGTTGAAGGCCCTGCCTCCTTAACATTATTTCCTCGCTCATCTTGCATCGCCTTAATCTTACCACTATTTTTTCCTGCCAGTACATAATCTCCAACACGAAGTGTTCCCGTCTGCACTAATATAGTAGATACATATCCTCGACCTTTATCCAAGAATGCTTCTACTACAGTTCCTGCAGCAAACCTATCTGGATTTGCTTTGAGCTCTAATATTTCAGCTTCCAGCAATACTTTTTCTAATAATTCTTTAACCCCTGTACCTGTTTTTGCAGAAATATCGTGAGATTGAATACTACCTCCCCAATCTTCTACTAATAAGTTCATAGAAGCTAATTTCTCTTTTATTTTCTCGGGATTCGCTTCGGGTCTATCTACTTTATTTATAGCAAAAACAATAGGAACCCCTGCTGCTTGTGCATGACTGATTGCTTCTTTTGTTTGTGGCATAACATCATCATCTGCCGCAATAACTATAATTGCCAAATCCGTGACTTGAGCACCACGAGCACGCATAGCCGTAAATGCTTCGTGACCCGGCGTATCCAAAAATGCGATCTTTTGCCCGCTTTCTAACTGAACTCCATATGCACCAATATGCTGTGTAATTCCTCCACTTTCTCCTGCTATCACATTTTCCTCACGAATATAATCTAACAATGACGTTTTTCCGTGATCAACATGCCCCATTACTGTGACGATAGGAGCTCTATTTACAAGATCTTCCGGAGCATCTACTATTTCTTCAATTGCTTCTTCGATATCAGAAGTTACAAAATCCACTTCATACCCAAACTCATCGGCAACAATAGAAAGTGTTTCTGCATCCAGTCGTTGATTCATCGTAACCATAATACCAAGAGACATACAAGCAGAGATCACCTGTGTAATAGGAACACTCATCATCGTCGCCACTTCTGAGACAGTCACAAATTCTGTTACTTTAAGAACTTTGCTTTCTTCTTCTTGCTGAGCTACATCATCTTCAACTTTCTGACGGTGTTGATCACGCTTATCTCTACGATATTTAGCAGCTTTCGATTTATTAGATTTACCTTGGAGTTTCTCTAAGGTTTCTCTAACCTGCTTTTGCACTTCTTCTTCACTAGGCTCCTCTTTTACAACTGCTGGTCTCTTTCCTTTTGCCAATCCACGATTTGCTGGACCACGATTTCCCGGTCCACGATTTCCACCTGGAGCCCTATTACCTGGTCCACGGTTTCCACCACCTTGCCTATTATTATTACCCGCTCCACCTGGTTTAGATCCTGCTCCTTCTTTACTAATTCTTCTACGGCGTTTTTTAGGATCTCCTCCAGCCTTTTCGGATTTGTCTTCCTTCTTTTTTGGAGGCTTTTGAAACTTTGTTAAATCAATTTTTTGTCCTGTAAAATTAGGGCCATCAAGCTTTTTATATTGAGTTTCAACCTTTACTGGTTCTGCCGGAACTTCTGGTTCCTGAGGCTCTGCTGCTTCTTTCTTGGCAGCAGGCTGTTCCGCCTGTTTATTTGCCTTTTTCTGCTCTAAATCTATTGCAGCTATTTTAGCAATTTTAATAGATTTTTTAACCGGTCTGTTAGAAACAACTTCAGGTTTCTTTTCTTCTGGTTTTGGCTTTTCCTCTATTTTATCAGTTTGCTCTATTTTCTCTTCTTTCTCAGGAGTTTTCACCTCTTTTGCTTCGGGCTTTTCGGTAACTTCTTCCTTCTTATCCAGTTCAATCTTACCTACTTGCTTAGGTCCAGCTAATTGAGCTTTGGCTTTTACAACTTCACGCGCTTCAGCAACCTTACGCTTCTCTTGCTGCTCTGTCTCTATCTGCACGCGTAAAGCTTCTTTTTCCTTTCTTTTTTCTTCACCAACTTCTTTTGAAGCTACCTTTTTACTCTTATCGGTTTGAAACTCATCAAACAAGAGCTGATAGATCTCTGGAGAAATTTTTGTGGTAGGACGCGAGTCTATCTCATGACCCTTTGAATTCAAAAAGTCAACAGCCCGATCTAGCGAGATATTGAATTCGCGTAATACCTTATTTAATCTCATTGTTCTTGCTTCAGCCATAAATGCCTTATTATTTTATGCTCAAATATAAATTAATTGAAGTTATTAATCCTCAAATTCTGATTTTAATATCCTCATAACCTCACTAACTGTCTCTTCTTCAAGATCTGTTCTCTTCACTAAATCCGCTACTTCCTGCTCCAAAATACTTTTTGCAGTATCCAAACCTATCTTAGCAAATTCCTCTATAATCCAGGAATCGATTTCATCGGTAAACTCAGATAACTCCACATCTTCTTCCACACCTTCTCTAAATACATCAATCTCATAACCAGTTAATTGACCTGCAAGTCGAATATTATGTCCTCCTCTACCGATTGCTTTTGAAACTTCTTCTGGTTTCAGCATCACTTCTGCTCTACTACCTTCTTCATTAAGCTTTATCGACGTTACTTTTGCCGGGCTCAACGCCCTGGTAATGTATAATTGTAAGTTATTAGTATAATTTATTACATCAATATTTTCATTTCCTAATTCTCTAACGATACCATGGATTCGAGAACCTTTCATTCCCACACAAGCTCCTACCGGATCAATTCTATCATCATAAGAATCAACTGCAACCTTTGCTTTTTCTCCAGGAATCCTTACTACTTTTTTGACAGTAATTAATCCATCAAAAACTTCTGGTATTTCAGATTCAAATAATTTTTCTAAAAACAGAGGTGATGTTCTAGACATGATAATAGCAGGCTTATTCCCTTTGAGCTCTACAGATTCAATAACCCCTCGCACATTCTCTCCCTTACGAAAGAAATCAGATGGTATCTGTCTATCTTTTGGTAAAATAATCTCATTACCTTCATCATCTAATAAAATAATCGCCCTATGCCGAATATGATGAACTTCTGCTGTATAAATCTCTCCTTCTAAATCTTTAAATTGCTTATAAATATTTGTATTATCATGCTCATGGATTTTAGAAATTAAATTCTGACGTAATGCCAAAATAGATCTCCTACCCAAATGAATCAACTTAACTTCCTCCGACACATCTTCTCCTACTTCAAAATCTGGTTCTATCCTTTGTGCTGCCGTTAATGAAATTTCCTGATTATCATCCTCTACCTCTCCGTCAGCTACTACCACTCTATTCCTCCAAATCTCTAAATCTCCTTTATCCGGATTTATAATGATATCGAAATTGTCGTCACTTCCAAATTTCTTTTTTAATGCATTCCTGAACACATCTTCCAAAATCGCCATTAAGGTTACACGATCTATTAACTTGTCATCCTTGAACTCTGAAAATGATTCTATTAATGCGATATTTTCCATATCAATCTATAAATTAAAATGTTATCATAACTTTTGCTTCCCGTATCTCATTATATGGGACACAAGCTTCCTTGGTCACGGTTATCTTTCCTTTTCCTATTGGCTTAGGCTCTCTAGCTTTCCAAACCAATGTGATCATATCTTCTGTTACTAAAGTCAGCTCCCCCTCGATAGAGGTATTATCCTCAGTTTTTACTTTAAGCTTCCTTCCTACATTCTTCTTATACTGCCGTATGTGACTCAAACCTTCAGAAACTCCTGCAGACATAACCTGCAATGAAAAATCTTCTTCATCACGATCTAAATTATGCTCAATCGCCCTACTCACCGCAATACAATCATCAACCTTAACGCCTTGATCTCCATCCAAAATAACTTCAATGCTATTATCAGGTTGTATTTTACAATCAATCAGAAACAATGAAGGATTTTCATTGAGCGCTTCTTCTAATAAATTCTGAACTTTATCCTTTAATGACATACTTAGATAAAAAGAGGGGACTTCTCGTCCCCTCATCTGGTTTTTTAATTTCAACGGTGCAAAGATAGTAATAATATCTTATATTCAAAATCTAGTTAAGAATGATTTTATTTGTAAATTTAAGTGGCTCTTAAGAGGTTAGATCTTTTCCCCCTTTAAGAATTGTTTTTAAAAGAAATGCCAGCCTTTAAAAATATTATAGCCTCTAACAAAAAATCAGTAAAGACGTATTCTTATTTCACCAGTTATCATAAACACATTTTATCATGATTAAAAAAATACTTGTTCCAACAGATTTCTCTACTCAAGCCGAAAGCGCCTTGAAAGTAGCAGCGCAAATCGCAAAAAAGAATAACAGCCAAATCTATTTATTACACATACTCGAACTCCCTGTACATCTAAACGACTTAATGTCTTCAGGAAATTCAGGACCAGCTCCAGAAGCTATTTTCTTTATGCAACAAACTCATAAAAAGTTTGAAGAGATTCTGAAAAAAGACTATTTAAAGGGAATTGAAGTTTTAGAAACGGTAAGCTTTGAAGATGTCTTAAAAGGAATTACGGATTCCTGTAAAAAAAATGAGATTGACATGATTATCATGGGATCACACGGCTCCACAGGATTTGAAGAACTATTCATTGGGTCTAATGCAGAAAAAGTAGTTAGAACTTCTGAAAAACCCGTGTTGGTTATCAAAGAAGACTGTGACATCTTCAATGTGAATGATATCGTATATGCAACAAATTTTGATGACGAAGACAAACCTTCTTTAATCGCAGCTCACGAATTTGCAAAGCAATTAAACGCAAAACTTCATTTATTGTGGATAAATACCATCAACAGTTTTAAAACCACCAGCCAAACTGAAGAAAAAATGAACCTGATGATTGCTGATCTACCTATTGACAACTACACTTTGAACATTTATAATGATATTAATGTAGAGAAAGGGATTCTGAATTTTGCGAATTCTGTAAATGCCGGTTTGATTGGTATTAGCACTCACGGCAGAAAGGGTTTATCTCATTTTATAAATGGAAGTCTGGGAGAAGATGTAGTAAATCACGCAAAAAGACCTGTATTAACTTTTAAAATATAAATTATCATACTACAATCACAAAAAAAACTCTCTAAACTAAAATCTTAGAGAGTTTATTATGTTGGTCTACTAGGGCTCGAACCTAGACTCTTCTGGACCAAAACCAGACGTGTTGCCAGTTACACCATAGACCAATGTATCTTTGCGGGTGCAAATTTAGAACATTCTTTTTGCTCTGCAAATATTTTTTGAAAAAAAATACTCTTTTTACTCATTTTTGTACTCAACTCCTTTTATTTAAAATCATTAACCTTCAAAAAATATAAACTTCTATAAAGCGTTTGCTAAAAAAACTTAACTTAAAGTATTTTTATCACTAAATTCGCCAGACGTTTTTATAATAGTTAGATCTTATGGGTACATTCAACTTTAAAAAGTGGAATAAAATATTAGGATGGGCAGTTTTTTTGATTGCTCTATGTGTTTACTCACTTACCGTAGAACCTACTGCCAGTTTCTGGGATGCGGGAGAATATATCGCTACTTCCTCTAAGCTACAAGTAGGACATCCACCAGGAGCTCCATTGTTCCAAATGATTGGAGCATTTGCATCTGTTTTTGCATTTGATAAAACTCAAATAGCCTATGTTGTGAATATGACATCCGCTTTTGCCAGTGCCTTTGCCATTCTATTCATGTTTTGGTCAATTACAATACTTGTTACAAGACTTATTATAAAAGACGAAGAATTGACTCAAAATAAAGCTATTGCAGTTTTGGGAAGTGCATTGGTAGGTTCTCTCGCATTTACCTTTACAGATAGTTTCTGGTTTAATGCTGTAGAAGCAGAAGTATATGCGATGGCAATCTTTATTTTATCAGTATTATTCTATTTAGGATTATTATGGGAGCGAGATATGCACAAAGCCCGCGGAGATCGATGGCTAATACTTATTGCTTTTATTGCCGGTCTTTCCTTTGGAGTCCATTTTATGGGATTACTTTCTATTCCTGCCATAGGGCTTTTATATTATTTTAAAAACTATAAAGTCACTTTGAAAAGTTTTATTGCGGCAAACATAATTGTTGTTGCCATATTGCTATTCATATTTAAACTTCTTTTACCTTCTACGCTAAAATTATTTGGAGGAATGGAAGTGTTTTTTGTCAACACTATAGGACTTCCTTTTAATTCTGGTACCATTATTACCGGAATTGCTATTGCAATTGCATTTTATTACGGATTAAAATATACGCGTAAAAAAGGCTTACCATTAATAAACTCTTCTTTGCTATGCGTATTGTTCATTTTTATTGGGTTTTCTTGCTGGATAATGCTGCCAATACGTGCCAATGCAGGTACCGTTATCAACGAAAACAACCCTAATAATGCCAGAGAATTGCTTGCATACTACAACTTGGAGCAATACCCGGAAACTCATCTTTTTTATGGCCCTCAATTTACTGAAATCTATGCTGGTCTGGATGAAGAGAACCCCTATGAAGATGGCAAACCTAAGTATGAGAAAAACTTAAAAACAGGAAAATATGATATTGTAAATGATTGGAAAAATGCCAAACAAAATATAGATGATCGTCAGAAATCATTTTTACCCAGAATGTGGAGCACAGAACACATTAGCAACTATATGGATTTTACGGGGCCAATAAAATTTACAATCAAACCAGAATTTCAGGATCAGGAAGAACTACTAAATGCTGTTACAGAGTTTAGAAGAGAATATGCTACCGGAAAATTAGACAACGATGACTATAATAAATTCTTACGATCCTTTGGTGATTATATTGATGTAAAAAAACCTTCTTTTGGAGCAAATATAAGATACCTTTTCGAGTATCAAATGGGATATATGTACTGGAGATATTTTATGTGGAATTTTACTGGTAGACAAGATGACAATCAGGGAAAATATACGAATCTGGAAGGTAACTGGTTGAGCGGTATCAAATTCATAGATGAACTTCATTTAGGATCGCAAGACAACCTTCCTGAGGACGCATTGAAAAACAAAGCCCGTAATACTTACTATTTCTTACCTTTATTATTAGGATTATTAGGATTTATATTCCAGGCACAACGCGATAAAAAGAATTTCTGGGTATTATTAATATTTTTCCTTTTTACCGGACTGGCACTAAAAATATATCTGAACGAAAGACCTTTTGAGCCTAGAGAACGTGATTATGCACTCGTAGGGTCGTTTTATGTTTTCGCTATTTGGATAGGTTTTGGAGTGTATGCGCTATTTGATATACTCAAAAACGCTGTAAAACCTAAATTACTCGCCCCAGCTGTGACTCTAGTGTGCTTATTTGCTGTTCCGGTATTATTAGCTGCACAAAACTGGGATGATCACGATAGATCCAACAGATACACCGCCCAATCGATGGCAAAAATGTATCTACAATCCTGTCAGGATGACGCCATTCTATTTACTATAGGAGATAATGACACTTTTGCACTGTGGTATGCTCAGGAAATAGAAGAATATCGTACTGATGTAAGAACAGTAAACACTAGTCTTTTTGCGACAGACTGGTATATTGATCAGATGAAAAGAGCCGCTTATGACGGAAAACCAATTCCATCACAGCTGACACACGATTTTTATCGATTCGGAAATAACGACGCAATCTATTTTAAACCCGTTACAAAAGACACCATTCCTATTAATACTTGGATGGATTGGATACAAAATGACAACCCAAAAACCAAAGGTGATTTACAGAACGGAAAAAAAGTAAATACTTTTCCTTCTAAACACATAAGAATTCCTGTAGATAAAGAAGCCGTGTTGCGAAATGGTATTGTTCCTCAGAAAGATGCTGATCTTATCGTACCTTACATAGATATACATCTCAAAGGAGACCTATTATTCAAAAACAGATTATTGATGCTTGATATCATCGCTAATAACAACTGGGAAAGACCTATATATTTTACCGGAGGTAGTTTTGGAGATGATGATTACTTATGGATGAAAGATTATCTGCAATTAGATGGAGTAACCTATAAATTAGTTCCCATCCGTACTAAATTAGACAAACGTAACCCATATGACATGGGGCGAATTGACACCGATGTGATGTACAAAAATGTGACAAGCTGGGATTGGGGAAATAGTGAAGACCCAAATATCTATCACGATCCGGAAACTCGTAAAAATGCAATTACGTACAGGAGTAATTTAGCACGATTAGTAGAAGCTCTTATACAAGAGGATAAAAAAGATAAGGCCAAAGAAATATTAGACTTAGGTATGGAAAAAATGCCTATAGAATATTATGAATACTATACGCTATTAGAACCATATGTTAATGGGTATTATGAAGTGGATGAAAAAGAAAAGGCTCGTGAACTGTGGACAAAAATTGCTAAAAAATATCAAGACCAGCTTACTTATTTTGGAAGTCTTACACTAGAAAACCAATATGAATATGCTAATGAAATTGTGAGTAATGTAGAACGCTATCGTAGCGTTGTAGATCTCTTACTTATCAATAAAGATCGAGATATGGTTGAAGAAAAGGCTGAAGAATTTAATCGATATTTAAGATTATTTACAAGGCTTTATTCTGAAGACGAAGAATATGATGATGATGCTATCAAGCAACAACAAGAAGAGGAAGCATTACTAAAAGAAATTCAGGAAAGACAAAAAGCACTTGACACTATAGACAGTACCGAAAATTCATAAAACCTGGCTTAGATTCGTCAAAAATACATCAAATTAAGTATGCTTTTCAGCATAAATTTTGTGTAGAAATGTTATATTTTTGAAGCTTAAAGTTGAAGAATACATCTTGAACAATGGTTTTATACGATTTGTGATTAAAAAATTCGTATAAATTCATTGAATTATTTTTTCTTTATGCAAGGCAAAAAAATCAAGCATAGCTATAGCTACGGTTTATTTTTTAAACGAAATAGAAAGGAAAAAGAAACGATGAATATGCGAAATTTTTAGTTATAAATCGTATTATATTGTTTCTGACTTAAAATCACCGTTCGAATTTGCTCCTTTTTATTTATATTGAAGTGTGAAAATCATTCCGGTCAAGACTCCTGTTTTAATCAAATCCCTTTTTTCTGAATATACCTGGGATTTCTCTTCGAACGCAAAAGGAGGAGAAAAAAAAATATACCTTACTTTTGATGATGGCCCTATCCCAAAAGTTACAGAATTTGTTCTGGATCAATTAAAACAGTATAATGCCAAAGCTACATTTTTTTGTATTGGAGAAAATATAGAAAAACATCCAAACATTTTTAATAAAATTATTTCTGAGAAGCATTCGATAGGAAACCATACCATGAATCATATGAAAGCCTGGAAAAATAATACCAACACATACCTAGAGAATATTTCCACTTGCGAAAAAAAAATCGCAGAACATATTACTTCACAAAACAAACTATTCAGGCCTCCATATGGGCACATAAGCAAAAGCAAACTAAGTAAACTAAAAAGAAAGGGATATCACATTATATTATGGGACGTAATCTCAAAAGATTGGGATAAGAACGTTTCACCAGAAGAATGCCTCGGCAATGTAATTAACCATTCAGAAAATGGCAGTATTATTGTTTTTCACGATAGTATTAAAGCCTCCAAAAACATGTCGTATGCCTTACCAAGGACACTTGATTTCTTTACCCAAAAAGGCTATATCTTTGATAAAATATAAATGAACTCATCTTGAGTAATGCTTTGACCTACAAAACTTACATTTTGCACGTTAATTTTGTTTTTTTAACCGTAGCTATAGTTATGCTGAAAAAAAATACTTCATTATAGTACAAAAGCCAAACTTTTCGGTTGAAAACCACTACTCAAGATAAGTTCAATATGCTCTTAAGAGACATATTCTTTTATCAGTCCTATCAGAGTATTAGCATCTTGTTCTCCACTTTGTCTCCATACCATTTCACCTTCTTTATATATCATCAAAGTAGGTAATCCTTTCACACGAAGCGCAGTAGCCAATTCCTCGTTCTTATCAACATCTATTTTTATCACTTTAGCTTTATCGCCAAGAGCTGCTGCTACATCTCTTAAGACAGGATGCATTGCTACAGATGGTTCATTCCATTCAGTATAAAAATCCAGTAAAACCGGAACTTTGATACCTATTAACTCTCCAAACTTTGACATTTTCTAAAATTTTATGTACAATCTTTAAAAAAATAACACTTTTCAAATACTGCTATATCACTGTAAATATAACATTTTCTATGAATTAAGACGGTTGCGTCCCTTTTCTCAGTTCAATTACTGTAATTTCTGGCCAAATCCCGACTCTTCCGGGATATGCATGAAATCCAAATCCTCTATTTACATTTAGATACCTACCCATTTCAGAATACATCCCTGCCCATTGTTTATATACATACTGAACAGGGCTCCATTTCATAATTCCCGGTATTTCGATCCCAAACTGAAACCCGTGGGTATGACCACTTAGCGTTAGGTGAAAATGATCTTTATGTTTTTTTACTTCATACTCCCAATGAGAGGGATCATGGCTCAATAAAATCTTAAAATCTTCTTTAGACACCCGCTCTGAAGCTTTTGTCAGGTCTCCTGCTTTTTTAAAATTATGTCCCCAATTCTCTACACCTATCACAGCAATTCGTTCTCCGCCTTTTTCTACAAACACGCTTTCATTTAATAATAATTTAAAATCAATTTTAGAATGAACATCTTTTATAGCTTGAAAATTCGCGTCTTTTTTTTCTTTTGTATCCCACGTAACATATTCTCCATAGTCATGATTCCCAAGAATAGAATACTTCCCGTAAGAAGGCATTTTTATTTTTTTAAAAACATCTATCCAATCATCCATTTCACTAGCCATGGTATTTACAATATCGCCAGTAAACAATAACAGATCCATTTCCTGTTGATTAATAAGATCCACAGCATATTCGATTTTGGCAACCTCATCAAAACTACCAGAATGGATATCAGAGATCTGTGCTAAACGAAAACCATCAAATGCCTCAGGAAGCTCCTTAAAATACAATACGTGATTGATCACCTTGAAATTATACTTCCCTTTAAAAATACCGTGTATTAATCCTGCAAAAGGAATGGCGGCAACTCCTAATGCCAACTGGCTGATAAACTTTCTTCGCCTTGGTAAATACTGTGTTGCATTTCCTTCAAAAAAAGTGTTTGTGAGATAGGTATATCCTGCAATGGCCACTCTGATTATATCTTCTCCAAACATAAATAACACCAACACTAACTTTGGCACTACACTGATTAACAAAAGCCCAATCGCTCTAAGGCTATCCTTTGTAGGACCAACACTTCTGTCATAATTCACAAAAACATAAATAACATAACCAATGATGACCAAAGAAATTGTCATATATAACAATTGAATCCATTGACTTTTAGTAATCATTCTAATTACCTGATATGCATATACCTCTATTAGTATATACATAAGAATAGGAATTATCCAGCGCATAAGTACTTTTAATTTGTTAACAAAACTATTTCACCTTTTCGAATTGTTATTACATTTAAGTAAAAATTAACGAATCTCTATATTTTTATAATAAAAAATCCCCCAAACGCATAGATTGCGAGGTATAAATCTCATTTTTTTCTTTCATATGTAAAATTTTTATTCGTACCTTCGTTTCGTTATTGATTGAAGAACTAATAAAAAAAACTCTACAGTATTTATAAAATATATAATCGCATTTAAAGTAATTGATAACATTGTTATCAATTTTATTTTGGGGCGAAATGCCGTCAGTACTTGACGGCATTTCTTATTTATTGATTTTAGATCATTATCATCAATGTTCTTTTTATATTGCATTTCTAAAAATTCGAACTCTTAACTATGTCACAAAAACGGCTTTTCTTACTCGATGCATATGCACTTATTTTTCGTGGTTATTATGCATTAATTAAAAATCCCAGAATTAATTCTAAAGGGCAAGATACATCTGCCATTATGGGGTTTATGAACTCACTTTTTGATGTTATCAAAAGAGAAAACCCTGATCACCTGGCAGTAGCCTTTGATAAAGGAGGTAGTAAAGACCGGGTTGAGATGTTTCCTGAATATAAAGCAAACAGAGACGAAACACCCGAGGCAATAAAGATTGCAGTTCCTGTTATCCAGGAAATCCTGAAAGCTATGCACATTCCTATTATAGAATTAGCCGGTATCGAGGCAGATGATCTTATAGGAACCATTGCAAAACAAGCTGAAAAAGAAGGGTATCAGACCTATATGGTAACTCCTGATAAAGATTATGCACAATTAGTCTCTGAAAATATATTTATGTACCGCCCTGCCAGAATGGGTAATGGGATCGAGATATGGGGTATTCCCGAAGTTCAGAAAAGATTCGAAGTAGAAAGACCAGAACAAGTAATTGATTACCTGGGCATGATGGGAGACGCCGTAGATAACATCCCTGGACTGCCGGGTGTAGGTGACAAAACAGCCAAGAAATTTATTGCAGCCTATGGATCTATGGAAGGACTATTTGCAAATATCGATAAGCTTAAAGGCAAAATGAAAGAAAAAGTAGCAGCGAATCAGGAATTAGGGCTGCTTTCCAAAAAATTAGCAACCATCATGCTGGATTGTGACGTAAGCTTTGATGCAAAAAACTATGAAATATCTTCACCCGATGCGGCTAAAGTTCAAGAGATTTTTGAAGAACTGGAATTTAGACGATTAAAGGATCAGTTTACAAAAATCTTCTTCCCCTCAGAAGATGTTTCACAATCTAAAACTACCAATCCAAAAAAACAATCTAACCAAGCAGGTGCTGGACAGTTTTCTCTCTTTGGAGGTGCAGAAGAAAACACGGCAGAGAACGTTTCTACTTCTGGCAGAAAAACAATTGCAAACACTGAACATTTTTATCAAAGTATTGCACCTGGAATGGCTATGAAATTGTTTCTCCAGAACGTACTAAAACAAGAAAATGTTTGTTTTGACACAGAAACAACCGGTCTTGATCCACTTGTAGCAGAACTTGTCGGTATTTCTTTTTCCTGGGAAGCTGGAAAAGGATTTTATATCCCATTTCCGGAAGATCGGACTGCAGCGCAAGAGTTGATTGAACAATTACGCCCATTTTTTGAGACAGAAACTATCACTAAAATCGGACAAAATCTAAAATATGACATCAAGGTATTGGCAAAATATAATATTGATGTAAAAGGTAAACTGTTTGATACCATGTTGGCTCATTACCTTATCAATCCTGATATGAGACATAATATGGATGTCCTTGCAGAAACCTATCTTAATTACACCCCTGTGTCTATTACAGAACTCATCGGTAAGAAAGGTAAAAATCAATTATCTTTCAGGCAAGTACCTATAGATAAGCAAACAGAATATGCTGTAGAAGATGCAGATATTACATATCAGCTCAAAGAACATTTTGCTCCGGAACTTAAGGATGCGAATACGATATCCTTATTCGAAGATATAGAAGTTCCATTATTAAGAGTACTCGCTGATATGGAAATCGAAGGCATCAATCTGGATAAAGATTTTTTAAAATCGTTATCAGCAGACTTAGATAATGATATTAAATCATTAGAGAAGAGTATCTATGCAGAAGCTGAAGAAGAATTTAATATTGCATCGCCAAAACAACTGGGAGTTATTCTTTTTGAAAAATTAAAACTGGTTGACAAACCAAAGAAAACTAAAACCGGGCAGTATTCTACCGCAGAAGATGTATTATCATATTTGGCTAAAGATCATAAAATCATCCAAAACATACTAGATTACAGAGGGTTATCAAAATTAAAAAGTACATATGTAGATGCATTACCTACACAAATAAATGAATCTACCAATCGTGTACATACGGATTACATGCAAACAGTAGCTGCCACGGGTCGATTGAGTTCTAACAATCCTAATCTACAGAATATCCCAATACGCACAGAACGCGGGAGACAAGTAAGAAAAGCATTTGTCCCCAGAAGTGAAGAGTTCACGATGTTGGCTGCAGATTACTCCCAAATAGAATTAAGAATCATTGCTGCCCTGAGTGAAGAAGAAACGATGATCAATGCGTTTAAAAACGGAGAAGATATCCATGCCTCTACTGCCGCAAAAGTATTTAATGTACGCTTAGAAGAAGTTACCAGAGAACAACGTAGTAACGCCAAAACTGTAAACTTCGGGATTATCTATGGTGTTTCTGCTTTTGGACTAAGTAATCAAACAGATCTTTCCCGCAGCGAGGCAAAAGAATTAATTGACACTTATTATAAAACCTATCCTAAGTTACGTAATTATATGAGTGAACTTGTTGATTTTGCCAGAGATAATGGATATGTACAGACAGTACTAGGCAGACGACGTTACCTGAAAGATATTAATTCTGCTAATGCAGTAGTGCGAGGTGCAGCAGAACGTAATGCTGTCAATGCTCCTATCCAGGGGAGCGCTGCAGATATTATTAAAATTGCCATGATTAATATCCATAAAAAATTAAAAGATAAAAATTACAAAACCAAAATGCTACTACAAGTACATGATGAATTGGTTTTTGATGTCTATAAACCTGAATTAGAAGAAATAAAATCTATGATAAAATCTGAAATGGAAAACGCTTATACACTAGCAGTTCCATTAGATGTAGATATGGGATTAGGAGACAACTGGCTAGAAGCCCATTAATCACTGTTTTTTTAGCATAAATTTATACTATGAACTCATTTAGATATTTTGGGATTGACTAAAAAGTCTAAATGGCTTCTATACTTAGAAGGACATCACTAACCAAATTATTATTTATGGAACAACTTTTTACAGTCGAAAGTTTTATTACATTATTAATGCTTGTTTTATTACAAGCGGTATTAGGTTTTGACAACCTGTTATACATATCTCTGGAGTCTAAAAAAGCCCCTGCTGACAAACAAAGCTTTGTTCGCAAAATGGGAGTAGGTCTCGCTATTATCCTGCGTATTGTTTTATTGTTTGTTCTGATGTCTTTAATTCAATTCTTTCAGGATCCGTTTATCAGCTTGCATGGCAACAACATTATAGAATTTGAGTTTAATGTACATAGCATTATTGTACTTATTGGAGGTATTTTTATTATCTACACTGCTATAAAAGAAATCTGGCATATGATGCTCTCTAAAGAGCACGAAATTTCTGATCAGAAAAACAAGAAAGCGTCTACAAACAAGATTATTTTCTGGATTGTAATTATGAATCTTGTATTTTCTTTTGATTCTATATTAAGTGCAATGGCATTAACAAGTGATATGGAATATATCCCTCAACTGATCCTTATGTCTATTGCTATCATTATGGGAGGTATACTGATGATTGTCCTTGCTGACAAAGTATCTGATTTTTTGCAAAAAAACAGGATGTATGAGGTATTAGGTCTTTTTATCTTATTTATAGTTGGTATCATGTTATTATCAGAAGGAGGACATCTGGCACATCTGCATTTGTTTACTAATGCCATTACTCCGATGAGTAAAACTACCTTTTATTTTGTGATTATCGTGTTGGTTATTGTAGATGTTGTGCAAGGACGTTATCAGAAAAACCTACTAGCCGAAAAGCGACATCAGGAAATATTGGCAGAAAAAGAAGAAAAAACAAGCAGTAAGTAACGCACGCAACTTATATTTTTATAAGCGTAGTAAAAGCCGTTTGATATTCTCAAACGGCTTTTTGCTTACTATAGCGCTTGATATTTTAATCTTATTCAACTTCTGTTTTTTATATTTTGAAGTATAATACGATTTGTGATTAAAAAATTCGTATAAATTCATTGAATTATTTTTTCTTTATGCAAGGCAAAAAAATCAAGCATAGCTATAGCTACGGTTTATTTTTTAAACGAAGTAGAAAGGAAAAAGAAACGATGAATATGCGAAATTTTTAGTTGTAAATCGTATAATATGTGATCTAAAATTTAAAATTAAAATCTACTCGTGCCCTACTGCCTGTTTCAAGGAAATCTGCTTCTTTTTTAATTTGTTCGATCTGGTATCCTCTAAAAATAAGGTTCATTTTCTCATTTATTGCATATCCTATCCTAAGCTCAAAACCTTTGGTATTAGAAAGTCTGGATCCTGTTGCATCAAAAGAAGAATAATCCAACCTGCCCCAATCGTTTTGCGCAAAATAGTCTACGATTGCATATTTACCAATGTGGGCATAATATACGTTTAGAATCCAGTCATTCGCTTTTCTGAGTTTTCCAAACTTTACATTCATCACATATCCATCCTTTTCTTCAATCAATGCTAACGGAATTTCTGAAGTATCCAAGTCTTCTAAATTCTTGTAAAAATCTACTCCAAAAACAAGTCTCTTTTTTAAAGAGAATTCATATTCTAATCCTACTGTTACGATAGAATAATCCAACTTAAAATCTCCTTTCTTATCTGGTATATTCGATACTTGATTAAAGTAAAAAAAACCAGGATATAGGTGTATTTTTTGATTTAATATATCCTTTACTCTTACTTGCACTCCCTGGAAATAGCTATCCTCATCAAAAGTTTTATTATTAGATCCAATAATAAAATGACCTGAATTAATCTCTATAGAATTCACCAATTTTAAATTCAATAAAATCTTATAGCTAAGCGCTATCCCTTCCGGAAACACATTGTCATTCCAGAACAGTTCATTTTGCTTATAAAAAGGGAACGTATTTTTTCCTATCCATCCCGTAAATTGATGATAATGCGCTGAAAAATATACTTTTTCGAGTCCTACCTGTAGAGTAGAAAATTCTCCTTCTCCTCCCCCCAAAGTAGTATGAGGCCCTTGCTGATCTCTTAAATTCCCTGTTCTTATTCGAGCACCGATTTCTGCCCAATTTTTATAATTGTATTTTGCTTGTAGTCTAAACCTATACCGCAGGCGACTTCTATCTTCTCTATAAGATCCATCTCCTTTTTGAGAATCCCAATCATGCTCTCCTCTAAATCTAAAATCCCCGGAAAACTGTATTTTTTTGTCCTGAAAATTTTGGGACTGAGATTGTATGGCAGTCGTAAGAAGAAATACGATGGCTACACTAATTTTCTTAAACATTTAAAATGCTTTTATGATTAATAATTTTTTGTTGAAGTATTGGATTTGTATGTACTTGTTGAGTGCAACAGAATAAAAAGCTCCTTTGTGGAAATACTGTCAAAAAATGTTTGACGCATATATTTCCGGTTTTCTTAAACGAAAACACAAACTTTTATTCTGCTTGATTCAGTATATAGAGTATATAGATAATATGTTTTTTAACTTCTAAAATTCACTTATATAAGAGTGATTTAATTTTTCGATTTTCATAAGAAAAATGCAAACCACTCTTATAAGCTAATAGTAAACTATCTCGGGGCAAGCCCACGAGGCACTTATTGAAAAAAAAACATTTTGAATTCAAGGCAAGCCTCGGAGCATCTAAATCTCGATTATCGAGTAAATATTAGTAACCCTATCAAGAAATTTCCAGATCAAGTTTTAACATCTAAAAAAAATGATACCATAGTCGTGTCACCAGAATTGATTCATTTATATCAAAATCAGGTTGTTTTTTAAGAAAACTTAAACAATTACAACAAGCTATACTGAAGTATTACATCATTATATCTCTAATGTATAATGACCTACAAAGGCATGTCTCTCAAAAGATAACAACCAAACATGTAACATTTTTGGATTTTTATCATCCCAGTACATAACCGGACCATCGATACCTACCAAATGACTATCCAGCCAATTATCTTTATCATCAGTAAGATATGAGTAGTATGGATTTTTATCTGACTCCCAAGACAAATGTTGTTCATAGGACTCGTAAAAAGGATGGTTAGAAAAACCCATAGAATTTTTCCATCCTTCATTCGCTTTATCATCTGACAAAGTTGGCAAATCAGAAAGATCCAAACCGCCTAATACCAACTTGGTTGTTCTTTTATTATCGGCATCAATAAACGTAAAGTTAATCTCGTTTAATGTATCTTTTGCTTGTGAGCTCATTACTTTATAAAGAGTGACTTCTTTTAGATTTCTGATTCTTCCTAATTCTGTTTTTCTAGGATTTGATTTGTTATAAAATCCTGGTGGACTAAACGTAGCAAACTTGGTACTATCACTTTGTAAATCCCTAATAGTTTTGAAGGTTTCTGGATATATAATCTCTTTAAACTTCTTTTTTCGTGCTCCTTCTAATGGGTACATCGTATTCCCTTTATCTTGATAAGATATAGTAACAGTATCCAATGTTTTGGAAATATAAGACTTCTTGATTTTTCGATTTTCACAATCAACCCAGTTTTCGAGAGGTTTTTTATACAATTCAAAATCTACATCATTTCTCGCCTTAAACAATTGTGTATACAGAGGCTTCGGAAAATCAAACCATCCATGAGAAAAAGGTAATTCTTTTCCATTCTCCTTCTTGTAAGCTATTATCTCCCACAAATAAGAATTCAAACAGTTTCTGGCAATATCAACCCGCACGATATCCTTGTTTGAAGACTGAAATTGACTTGCATTAAAACGAACCTGATTTCTATTCCATTCCTGATTGACAACAGCGATATATGATAAATATCGATCTTCTTTTAGATGTTCTGGTACGGTAGGCATAAATTCTAACAAATCAATAGTATTGAATGCTATAGAATCTCCCGTTTTTCCATTCGAATAAAAATAAAACGAATATTTTCCATTCTCCTTTTCCGGATGAATTTTTCCTGCTTCAAAATAATTATAATCATAATCAGAAGCCATAAATCCAATATCAGGATTATCAGGGTACTCTCGATCATTGAGAGATTCTATTTTAAATGTAAAATCTTTATTTTCAATAGTTAATTCGCTTATTTGTTTTGTTTCCTTAGGTGTATCTTTACAAGAAAATATAGCAAAAAGCAATAAGGTGTTGATTAAAATCTTTGTTGTAAGTTTCATAATTTAGGTATTATAAAAGATTCAGAAAGGCGTAAAGAAACTCTCATAGAATAGTCTCTACATATTCCTACTTTGTCTGAATTTTTTGTAAGTGTTTGTGTTAGTATTTCTGTTTTTTAGACTAATGGAATTCATCAAATATCCTTTCTGTACAAGGGAAATTTATCCTCAAAATAAAAGGCGCAATTATCCTGTCTTATGCCATTAAAAAATATCGTTATACCTACCTATTATGAAATAGTCAAAAACCAAAACAATAATGATGTTGTAGCATCCTGATTTTATGCATGGCTGAGATTGGATAAAACTGATATTGTTAAAATAACATAGAGAATGAGTTATGTGATTCTATGCGTTTGATTATTCAAAAAAACTCTTTATCTCAGATTTTCTCTCGTATCCTATCAATGCATCAACAATTAATACACATACCTACGAGACATACTGCTGGAAAAAAAAGACAATCTGATATAGAAAACCTCAATAATTCAGTTCTTGATACGGGATTAAATTAGTTTGTTTTAAAAAAGAGCCAGTTACACTCTTTTTGTTTATAACAGCAATATGATTGTGGTTATTAGAAGTATGTAAGTCATTTGATCTCCTAAGATCTTTACGTGCCATCTTATTCATGATAGATAACAAAGGCTTTATAAAAAGCGTTTTTAGTCTGTGTAACATTTTCATAATTTAAATTTGGTTAACGCTATTTTAGACGGAAAAAACACCTTCTATCTACAGTAAAAAATGTTAAGGATGTATTAATTGAATTAAAGCCAATATTCATACGCTACTCTAATAAATATGAAATTTATAGTATAAAATTCTGGCAAAACAGTAACGTAATTATTTTTTTTAGCTTTCTAAATAAATTTATCTACTTATTCATGGCATAGATTCAAGAATTTTGACCTTCTTGTTAATATTTTAGTATTTGTAGTCGATTCTTGACACAGGAGTCCAGTATGATTGCTAAATATTCAATTATACGATTTGTGATTAAAAAATTCGTATAAATTCATTGAATTATTTTTTCTTTATGCAAGGCAAAAAAATCAAGCATAGCTATAGCTACGGTTTATTTTTTAAACGAAGTAGAAAGGAAAAAGAAACGATGAATATGCGAAATTTTTAGTTATAAATCGTATTAGAATAAAAACCCTCAAGAAATATTTTCTTAGGGATTTTACAGTATTCGCAAAAAAAATGTCTCAGGATATCCTGAGACATTTTTAGTATGATATATTACTATCTGTAATAAAAAAGCGTGTTAATTCTTATTCAAACAACAACTAGTATTAGCTACCACATTGCCCTAAGTTCGTCCATCTTCCATTACTCTGACGCTCATATAGAGATCCTTGATAAGTTACTCTATCTCCAGTACTGTAGCTACTATTGTTACCATTAAATGGCTCAACATTTTCACAAATATCAGCAGCAGGATCTTCTGTACCACATCTTCCTATACGATTCCAACGGGTAAAATCTCTTTCAAACAAGAACCCTCTAAAGGTAACTTTGTCACCTACCTGATAGCGTTGCCCACGTACCCATTCATCTACACCATCACAGATATCATCTGGATCTGGATTCGGGTCTGGGTTCGGATCAGGATCTGTTCCTCCACCTGGATATACTTGATTTGTCCCTGCAATATCACCAGGAGATAATTCAGCTCTTCTTCTAGGGTAAGGCCGACCAGTACTTTTTTCAACTATAGTAGGTTGTCCATTTTTACTAAATGTAAACGATCCATACATCATCGTAGATCTAAGGTCAAATTCACCGATAAGTTCTGCTCTAGAGTTTAATCTGAACTGACTTTCAGCACCAGCCTGTATGTTTTGGAAGTTAACTATTACATGATCATCTCTATCACGACGAGTTTGCTCATGTACATATCCTAATGTATGCCCTATCTCATGAATCATAACTACCTCGCTCGTTAGAACCCCCATATTTATTCTACCTCTAGTACTAGCTCCTAAACTTGCACTTGCACAGTTACATTGGTTACCACTATTTACAATAGTTACAAAAAAATTCTCATTGGTTCTTTCTTTAAACCTAATAGCAGTTTTAGAAGACCATTCATCCATAGAATTTCTGGTTACTCTAATTTGATTTGCGGATAAACTTCTATCAAGTACATACACTACTGTGTTGTTTGACCATTTACGTATTCCACCACCTAATCCAAGTTTTACGCCAGCATCTGGAGTATCATTAGGGTCTACAACTCCATCATTTGGAGAATCAGATACTTGCTCTGGAAAAATTTTCATATCATCTAACAGATATGTTCCATCAGGCAATACTTGTACAACAGTTTCATCCCCCATAAAAAATACCTTTTTAGTTTCTATAGAAGTATCTTCAGGATTCTCATCAAAGGTTTCTGTGCTACAGGAAGCAACAAAAAACCCTAAACTCAGCATACTGATTTTTGCTAAGTTAATAATTTTTTCAGTGTTCATTTCTTAAAATTTAGTAGTTGAATTTATTTATTTCGTAGTTAGGATAACCAACTAACACCTAATGTATTATAACGTTGTAAGTTAATTAAATGTTAAACTTGATTAATTTTTTGTTAGTCATCTATTATTCGTTGTAGTTCACTGAGTAAGCGTTTTTTTTAAAGTAAAAATATCTTCACTTCTTAAAGTTTTGGCAGCCAGAAACTGAACCGTAATTATTTAAAATTGCAGTTGTATTTTTAATAATTCAGTATGCTCGCTTTTAAAGGGCTAAAAGTAATTTTAAATAATGTTAATAAAATTACGAATTATCACGTAATCGATTTTAAGGTTGTTTTTAGCTCTTTTAAGGAGTTTTTTTGTTTCTCTAGTATTGTTCTTAACTAATTGTTGATAACTCTTTAAATCAAACCTAACAAAAACCTTTGAACACCTTGGTCTTTTTTTATCTTTGTTTGTTGACCAAAAATTGTAATTAATTAAAGCTGATTTATGAGCGAAGAAGCAAAAAAAAATAATTATTCTGCCGATAGTATTCAGGCACTGGAAGGGATGGAGCATGTACGTATGCGTCCATCAATGTATATTGGAGATGTAGGGACCAGGGGATTGCATCATTTAGTATATGAAGTTGTAGATAATTCTATTGATGAAGCACTGGGAGGGTATTGTGATACGATTGATGTTACTATTAATGAGGATAACTCTATCACAACAAAAGATAACGGTCGTGGAATTCCTGTAGGAATTCATAAGAAAGAAGGAGTTTCTGCGCTAGAAGTGGTAATGACCAAAATAGGAGCAGGAGGAAAATTTGATAAAGATTCTTATAAAGTTTCAGGAGGATTACACGGTGTAGGTGTTTCTTGTGTAAATGCACTTTCTGATCATCTGCATGCGATTGTGCATAAAGATGGAAAGGTATGGGAACAAGAATATGAAAAAGGAAAACCTTTGTATCCGGTAAAATCAACCGGAGATACTGATTTTAATGGAACAGTTGTAACTTTTAGACCGGATCCTACCATTTTTCAGCAGACATTAGAATATAACTATGATACGCTGGCAAGTCGTATGCGAGAATTGGCATACCTTAATAAAGGTATAACTATTACGCTAGTAGATAAACGCCATACAGACGATAAAGGGAATCATGTTTCTGAAATCTTTCACTCTGAAGAAGGGCTGAAAGAATTTGTTCGATTTTTAGATACAAGTCGTAGTCCTATTATTGGTCATGTAATTGCTATGGAAGGAGAGAAGAATGACATCCCTGTAGAAGTAGCTATGATCTATAATGACTCTTATGCGGAGAATTTACATTCTTATGTAAATAATATTAATACCCACGAAGGAGGAACGCATCTTTCTGGATTTAGAAGAGGACTTACTTCAACGCTTAAGAAGTATGCAGATGCTTCCGGGATGTTGGATAAACTTAAATTTGAAATTGCAGGAGATGATTTTAGAGAAGGTCTTACAGCAATCGTTTCTGTAAAAGTACAGGAACCACAGTTTGAAGGGCAGACCAAAACCAAATTAGGAAATAGAGAAGTTACCTCTGCCGTTTCTCAGGCTGTTTCTGAGATGTTAGAAAACTATCTGGAAGAAAATCCTAACGACGCTAAAACAATTGTTCAGAAAGTTATCCTTGCTGCTCAGGCACGCCATGCAGCAAAGAAAGCACGCGAAATGGTGCAACGTAAATCTGTGATGAGTATCGGAGGTTTACCTGGTAAACTATCCGATTGTTCAGAACAAGATCCTGCATTATGTGAGGTATTCCTTGTTGAGGGAGACTCTGCAGGTGGAACGGCTAAACAAGGGAGAGATCGTATGTTTCAAGCTATTCTTCCGTTGCGTGGTAAGATTCTCAATGTAGAAAAAGCCATGCACCATAAGGTTTTTGAAAATGAAGAAATTAAAAATATCTTCACAGCTCTTGGTGTGACTATTGGTACAGAAGAGGATAGTAAGGCATTGAATCTTTCTAAACTACGGTATCATAAAGTGGTGATTATGTGTGATGCAGATGTGGATGGTAGTCATATTTCGACCTTGATCTTAACCTTCTTTTTTAGATATATGAAAGAACTGATAGAAGCTGGTCATATTTATATTGCGGCACCGCCATTATACCTGGTAAAGAAAGGAGCGAAAAAACAATATGCATGGAATGATGATCAACGAGATATGATTATAAAAGAGTTTGGAGAAAGTTCAAAAATACAACGTTATAAGGGTCTTGGAGAGATGAACGCAGAACAATTGTGGGATACTACCATGAATCCGGAATATAGAACGATGCGTCAAGTAACGATCGATAATTTAACAGAAGCAGATAGAATTTTTTCTATGCTGATGGGAGATGAGGTACCACCTCGTAGAGAATTTATAGAGAAAAATGCAGTGTATGCAAATATAGACGCATAAACGCAGGAAGCTTATCTAGAAGTATAGCTTTAAGCAGAAATGCAAACTCATAAGCAAAAGTAATCTTCAAGATATGTTTCTTACCAAATAATTTACAATGAGATCCGTTATACAGAGTATAGCGGATTTTTTTATATATTGTTGCGCCTATAAAACCCAAATCTAATGAAAAAAATTAGTGTATTTTTTATACTGCTTATATCGCATGTATCCTATTCTCAGACGAATGTTGACCAGTTGCTGGAACTTGGTATCGCTAATGCAGAACGTTTTAGTTCTGATTATTTTGCTCCCGCGGGAGAAGTATTGGTGAATAGTATGTCTAATGGATGGTATAAGACTGCTCAGGTAAAGAAATTGTGGAAATTTAAAGTTGGCTTTGTCGGAAATCTTTCTTTTGTCAGAGAAGAAAAGCAATCCTTTATTTTTAATGTTGCAGAATATACAGATATAGAATTCGATGATGGATCCTTAAGACGTACGGTGGTCAATGCATTTGGGGGAAATCAGGAAGATGTCGTGGTTGTACTAAACGAGGGAGGTTTTGGCTCGGTAGCAGTTACCTTGCCTGATGGGATTGGAGATAAAGAGATTGCTATGGCGCCAACAGGTTTTTTACAAGGATCTATGGGGATATCCAGAAGTACAGAAATTAAAGCCAGGTTTTTGCCTATGCTTGCGGCAAGAGAAAATACTAAAGTAGGCTTATATGGTATTGCAGTGCAGCACGAATTAACTGATTGGATTTTTTCTTGGAAAAGACTTCCTTTTAAGGTTTCTGGTTTGGTAGGATATACTAACGTAAAAGGAACATATGACTTTACAAATGATAGTAGTATCGAGGGAGTAGATCAGGAAATTAGCCTGAATTCTAATTCCTGGTTACTTACAGGGATTATTTCTACAAAACTTCCTAAGCTTAATTTTTATGGAGGTTTTGGATATTATTTTGGAACAAGTACTGCTGATATTTTGGGGACGTATACTGTTCAGAATGGTCCTTTGACTTCTCAGACTGTTACCGATCCTATTTCAGTAAAAAATAAGACAAGAGGAGTAAAAGCAACCATTGGTGCTAATGTAAAATTAGGTTTATTTACTGCAAACCTGGATTACACACTTCAGAACTATAATAATGTATCTTTAGGTTTTAATTTTGGTTTGTAATTTAACGAAGAATTCACAAATAAAATCGTTAAAGAATTCGTATTTTCGCGATTATTGAATCTATTCAATAATCGTAGTAAGTACTAATCAAAATTACATATAAATCATGAAAATTACAGTAGTAGGAGCTGGCGCAGTAGGTGCAAGTTGTGCTGAATATATAGCCATAAAGAATTTTGCTTCAGAAGTTGTATTGCTGGATATTAAAGAAGGCTATGCAGAAGGTAAGGCGATGGATTTAATGCAAACCGCTTCATTGAATGGGTTTGACACAAAAATAACTGGCTCCACAAATGATTATTCAAAAACAGCAGGGAGTAATATTGTTGTAATTACTTCAGGAATTCCTCGTAAACCGGGAATGACTCGTGAAGAATTGATTGGTATCAATGCGGGAATTGTAAAAACCGTTTCTTCTAGTTTGATAGAACATTCTCCTAATGCTATTATTATTGTGGTGAGTAATCCTATGGATACTATGACTTATTTAGTGCATAAGACAACAAAACTTCCTAAAAGCAGAATTATTGGTATGGGAGGAGCTTTGGATAGCGCACGTTTTAAATATAGATTGGCAGAAGCTCTGGGAGCTCCTATCTCTGATATTGACGGGATGGTGATTGGTGGTCATAGTGATAAAGGTATGGTACCATTGACAAGATTGGCAACCAGAAATAGTGTGCCGGTTTCAGAATTTATTTCTGAAGATCGATTAGAACAAGTAGCAGCAGATACCAAAGTGGGCGGCGCTACACTTACTGGATTATTAGGAACATCTGCCTGGTACGCACCTGGAGCAGCAGTTTCTGGATTGGTACAGGCAATTGCCTGTGATCAAAAGAAAATATTCCCTTGTTCTACCTTATTAGAGGGCGAGTATGGATTACATGATTTATGTATAGGAACCCCTGTAGTATTAGGGAAAGATGGTATCGAAAAAATTGTAGAGATCGAACTTACTGATGCTGAGAAAGCAAAATTATCAGAAAGTGCAGAAGGCGTCAAAAAGACCAATGGACTGTTAGAATTGTAAGAACAAATTTATAATTCTTTATTATAAACTATCTCGGGATAAGCCCATGAGGTATTTATTAGAAAAAAATCATTTCGATTTCGAGGCAAGCCTCGGAGCATTTAAATCTTGATTATCGAGTAAAGATTATACTAAAAGCTGCAATAATGCGGCTTTTAGCATTTATACCATTTTTGATTTCAATGTATCTGCCACCATTTATTGTTTGAATTTACTATAATACGATTTGTGATTAAAAAATTCGTATAAATTCATTGAATTATTTTTTCTTTATGCAAGGCAAAAAAATCAAGCATAGCTATAGCTACGGTTTATTTTTTAAACGAAGTAGAAAGGAAAAAGAAACGATGAATATGCGAAATTTTTAGTTATAAATCGTATGAAACAAAGAATAGCGCATATAGCTTTAATAGTAAAGGATTATGATGAAGCAATAGAATTTTACACTAAAAAATTAGACTTTACTTTACTTGAGGACACAAAAATTGACGAAAAAAAGAGATGGGTAATGGTTGCTCCACCAGGTGCAAAAGAATGTTGTTTACTTTTAGCTAAAGCAGCTAATGACAGACAAAAAGAAAGTATAGGAAATCAAACAGGGGGTAGAGTCGGATTTTTCCTTTTTACAGATGATTTTGAAAGAGATTACACTAAAATGATTAACCGAGAAATAAAATTTGTAAGACCCAAAACCGAATTTGAATATGGAACTGTCGCTGTATTCGAAGATTTATATGGAAATATGTGGGATTTGATTGAACCGAATGAAAATAACAAAGGTTTGATAAAATAAACAGCAGGTAACAAAAACTATAATTAATGTGGGTTTTAGTCTTTAATCCAAAAGTTAATGTATATTTTTAATGTCCGTCAAATCATTTTGATTTGACTTTTGAACAAAAAATAAAAGCAACCAAAATGTTTTAACTAAGTGCTAAAACGAAAACCTCTGATTTTCTATTACCGCACTAATCATAACCTGAGCGTTGTGCGTCACTATGACCCGTCCTGAAATATGTATACAAAAAACCAATGTATATGTATAAAAATGATGGATATGTGAGACGCTATAGCGAAAGCTTTAAACTCAAAGTTCTAGCAGAACTTACCAAAGGAAACCACTCC